>VBGG01000342.1:7679-25244 GCA_005883405.1 Chloroflexota bacterium
AACGCGGAACTACGTATGACTCAGGCGCCGGACACGTTGAGTCTCACCATCGACGGCCAGCAGCTGGCGGCTCCGAAGGGCATGCTGCTCATCGAGGCCGCCAAGCTGATCGGGCTCGAGATCCCGATCTTCTGCTACGAGCCCAGGCTGAAGCCCGTCGGCGCCTGCCGCATGTGCCTGGTGCAGATCGAGAAACTGCCCCGCCTGCAGACCGCCTGTACCACACCCGTCGCTGCCGACATGGTCGTCCACACCAACACGCCAGACGTCATCGCCGCTCAAAACGGCGTGCTCGAGCTCCTGCTCGCCAACCACCCGCTCGACTGCCCGATTTGCGACAAGGGTGGCGAGTGTCCCCTGCAGGACAACACCTTCAGATACGGCCCAGGCGCTTCCCGCTTCACCGAAGAAAAGCGTCACAAGGAGAAGGCCTATCCGCTCGGGCCGCAGATCGTGCTGGACCGCGAACGCTGCATCATGTGCTTCCGCTGCGTCCGGTTTCACCAGGAGATCCCTGGAGACGAGGCGCTGGCCGCCGTCCAGCGCGGCGCCGACAGCGAGATCGCCACACTGGACGGCGAGCCGTACACCTCGATCTTTGGCGGTAACACGATCGAGCTGTGCCCGGTCGGCGCGCTGACCAGCCGCCAGTACCGCTTCAAGGCGCGGCCCTGGGACCTCGTCCGCACGCCCTCAGTGTGTAACGGCTGCGCCGTCGGCTGCAATGTCGAGGTCCACAGCCGCACCGAGACGGTGCTCCGCCTGGTATCGCGAGCCAATCCCGAGATCGATGGCGGCTGGCTGTGCGATCGCGGTCGTTTCGAGACGGTGCCGAGCCCCCAGAGCGATCGGCCGGCGCGGCCGATGGCGCGGCACGACGGCGCCTTGACCGAGGTCCGGTGGTCAGACGCCCTGAGCCGGACAGTTGAGCTGCTGGCCACGGGTGGCGGCGTGCTTGCCTCGACGGGGCTCTCGAACGAAGCCTTCTGGCTGCTCCAACGCGTCGCTCAGCGTCTGCCGGTGGCGCTCTGGCCACCGGCCCTGCTCCACCAGGCCTGGCCTGTCAAGGGCAAGATCCAGAACCTGAGCCGCTGCAGGAACATCGTGCTGGTCGGACTCGACGCCTGGAGCGACCTGCCGGTGCTGGCGCTCTGGATCCGCAAGGCGGTGCAGGCCGGCGCCACGCTGACCGTGCTCGGCGATCGAAACGGGCTGTGGCGCAGCACGACGACCTGGCTCAAAGGTGATCCGCCGTCGCACCTCGGCGAAGTCCAGAGTTCCCTGAGGGGCGACGGACCGGCCGCGCTCCTGGCGCACCCGTCGCTGGTCGCCAGCGGCCGCGCGCAGCTGGAATCGCTGGCGGCGGCGATCGGCGCCACAGGCGAGACCGGCATGGTCGGCGCGCCCGGCCTGGGCGCCAATGCCCGCGGTGCGCTCGAGCTCGCGCCCGACGTCGCTCGCGGCGACACGGACCAGGTGCTGACCTCGAAAGCGCTGCTGGCCATCGGCGACGAGGCCTGGTCGGAGCTCCGCGCTGGCTCGTTTGCCCGGCTCGGACTGGTCACCTCCAATGCGCTGCACGAAGATGCGCGTGTCGACGTGGTCTTGCCGATGGCGCACGCGTACGAGCGCCAGGCGACCATCACCAATCTGGAGGGTCGCGTTCAGCACCAGGAGGCTGGCGCGTCGCCGCCACCACACGCCCGAGCCGATTGGGCCATCGTGGCGGAGCTCGGCCAACGGCTCGGGGTGCCGGGGCCACTCCCCGACAATCTGGAAGCGCTGCGGTCATTCATCGCCGACGAGCATGCGTCGTTTGCCGACGTGCTCGAGGAGGAGGCGCTGATCGCCCGTGTCTGACGTGCTGATCGACGCGGTGCGCTCGCTGGTGATCATCGTCGGCCTGCTGACGGGCATGGCCTACATGACCTGGTTCGAACGCCGCGCCATCAGCCGCCTGCAAGTCAGAATCGGGCCGAACCGTGTCGGGCCGACGGGGTTGCTACAGCCCGTCGCCGACGCCCTCAAGCTGTTCTTCAAAGAGGACGTGCGGCCCAGCATGGCCGATCCGTTCCTGTACCCGCTGGCGCCCGGCATCTCGCTGCTCGCCGCGCTCGCGGCGTTCGCGGTCTTGCCCGTCGGCCCGCCGATCACCATCGGCGGTCGGCAGATCGACCTGATCATCCAGGACATGCCGGTGGCGCTGCTGTATCTGATCGGTGCGAGCTCGCTCGGCGTGTACGGCGTCGTCCTCGGCGGCTGGTCCTCGGGCTCCAAGTATTCGCTGCTCGGGGCGCTGCGCGGCGGCGCTCAGGTCGTCTCATACGAGTTGGTGCTCGGTCTGGCGCTGGTTGGCGTGGTGCTGGTCAGCGGCACACTGTCGATCAGCGAGATCGTCACCAAGCAGGCGCAAACGGTGCCGTACGTGATCGTGCAGCCGCTCGGGTTTCTGCTCTACTTCACGGCCGCCATCGCCGAGACCAATCGCGCCCCATTCGACCTGCCCGAGGCCGAGCAGGAGCTCGTGGCCGGCTACCACACCGAATACAGCGGCTTCCGCTTCGCGCTGTACTACATCGCCGAGTACGTCAACGTGCTCACCGTCTCGGCCATCGCCGCCACGCTGTTCTTCGGTGGTTGGACCGGGCCGTTCAACCAGCTGAACGGTCCGTGGTGGCTGCTGATCAAGATGACGGTCTTTGCGTTCGTGTTCGTCTGGTTGCGCGCGACGCTGCCGCGCTTGCGATACGACCAGCTGATGAAGCTGTCCTGGGGGCTCCTGCTGCCGCTCGGCTTACTGAACGTGCTCGTGACGGCGGTGCTCGTCGTTCTCACCTCCGGAGGCGCTCATGCTTGACGGCGCACGGGGCCTGGCCAAGGGCTTCTGGACTACCTTGAGGCACGCGGCGCAGCCGCCGCTCACCGTGCCCTATCCCGAGGTCAAACGCCGACTGCCGCCGGCCTTTCGGGGTCGGCACCGGCTGTACCGTCACGAAGATGGGCTGGAGCGCTGCATCGGCTGCGAGCTATGCGCGGCGGCCTGTCCGTCGAGCGCTATCTACGTCCAGGCGGCGGACAACGATCCCGCGCATCCCGTTTCGACGGGCGAGCGCTACGCGGCGATCTATGAGATCAACATGATCCGCTGCATCTTCTGTGGCTTCTGTGAAGAGGCGTGTCCGGTCGACGCGATTCGGCTGGGGCCCGAGTACGAGCTGGCCGATTTCGATCGGGCCACCTTCGTCTACACCAAGCAGATGCTGCTCGAGCCCGAAAAGTACGCGCCGCGGCGTCAGTACCATGCCGACGTCGACCAGCAGGATCCCCAGCTACGGCGCGAGATCCCCGACGACCTCGACCTGGGCGAGGTCTACCGCACCCACCGTCCCCTCGGGGCGCCGATTACCGCCCCGCCCGACCAGACGCACCACCCGCTCGCATGAAGCGCTGATGGACGATCTCTTCGGTCCTCTGCTCGTCGGGTGCGCGGTGGCGCTGGCATCGGCGATCGGGGTAGTGCTGGCCCGACGGCCGATCTACGCGGCCATCTTCCTGCTCGTCCACAGCCTGAGCCTCGCGGCGCTGTTCGGGATCCTCTCGGCGACCATGGTGGCCGTCGGCCAGGTGATCATCTACTCGGGCGCGATCGTCGTCCTGTTCCTGTTCGTGGTCACGCTGCTGCCATCGGGCGGCCGCGAGCTCGGTCCGACGGGCAGCCGCGTCGCGGCGGGCTTCATCGCCGGGGGCGGTCTGGTGGTAGCCCTCGCCGCCGCGCTCGCCGCGAGTTCACTACCACCAACCACAAGCGGTGACCTCGGCATAGCAGCAGTCGGCCGTTCGCTGTTCAGCACGGTGCTGGTCGCCTTCGAGCTCACCGCGCCTTTGCTGCTGGTCGCCATCATCGGCGCCGTGGTGATCTGGCGCCGGCACGAGCCCGCCCCGCGCACCGCCCCCGTCCAGAAGGTGGCCGAGGCCCGCCGCGTGGTCATGCACCGATGAGCTCGGAGGGTCTGGTCCTGGCCACCGCGGTCGGCTTGTTCGCGATCGGGTCGGTTGGCGCCCTGCTGCATCGGCATCCCGTGGCGATGTTGATGTCCATCGAGGTGATGCTCAACGCGGCAAACCTGCTGATCGTCCTGGGGGCGCGTGTGCGCGGACTGGCAGACGCGGAATCGGCGGCGCTGATCGTGCTGGTGCTCGCCGCGGCGGAGGCGGTGATCGGCCTGGGACTGGCGCTGGCGCTGTTCCGGCGCAAGCTGGTGCCAGACATAGATGAAGCAGCCGAGGTGCGCGGATGATGGGCCTGCTGGCGTGGGCCTGGGTCTTCACCCTGCCCGGCCTGGTGTTGACAGCCCTGGGCGTGCCCCGCGACCGGCGCTACGCCGGCTACGCCAGCCTGGCCGGCCCGGTTGTGCTGCTGGTCGTCGCGGTAGTCGCCAGCAGCGTCGCCTTCGAGAACTGGCTGCCCTTCCTGCCCGACGGCGCCTACCGCGCGCTTGCCGACGAGCTGAGCGCGCTGATGCTCGCCATCCTCGGCTTCGTGGCGGCGGTGGTCTACGTCTACTCGCTCGGCTACATGGCCGGCGACCCGGGCAAACGACGCTTCTTCGTCTACCTGGACCTGTTCGTGGCCAGCATGGCGCTGCTGGTGCTGGCCGGCAACCTGGCGGTGCTGCTGATCGGCTGGACGGGCGTCGGCATCTCGAGTTTCCTGCTCATCTCGTTCTGGCGCGACCGGCCCGGCACCCTCAGCGCTGGCCTGCAAGCACTGGCCGCGAACGCGGTCGGCGACGGCGCGCTGCTGCTCGCGGCGTCGATCGTTCCGACCGGCTGCGGGCCGCTCGTCACCCTGAGCACACAGCAGTGCGCCGCCGGCCCGGGCGGGGCCGAGCTGCTGGCCCTGCTGCTGCTCATCGCCGCGGCGGCCAAGTCGGCGCAGGGACCGCTGTACTTCTGGCTGCCGAACGCGATGGCTGGACCAACGCCAATCAGCGCGCTGATCCACGCCGCGACCATGGTCGCCGCCGGTGTGTACGTGCTGGTGCGCACCCACGCGCTGCTCGAGCTGGCGCCGCAGGTCAGCCTGGCTATCGCCATCATCGGTACGGCAACCGCGATTGCCGCCAGCCTGGCGAGCGTGTTCCAGGCGAATTTCAAGAAGGGCATCGCGTACTCCACGATCGCTCAACTCGGGTATATGTTCGCCGGTGTGGGGGTCGGCGCGCCGTTCACCGGGCTGTTCCACCTGTTCACCCATGCCTCGTTCAAGGCGCTGCTCTTCCTGGCGGCAGGCATCGTCATCCACGGCGCGGGTGGACGCGAGTCGCTGGCGGAGCTGCGCGGTCTGGGCCGCTTCTTCGCCTTCAGCCTGTGGGGCTTCCTGATCGGCTCGCTGGCGTTGATCGGCACGCCGCTGGTCACCGCCGGGTCGTTCAGCAAAGACGCCATCATCGACGCGGCGCTGGCCAACCAGCCGGTGATCGGGTGGATCCTGCTGCTGGGCGTCACGATGACAGGCCTGTACATCGGGCGACTGTTCGGCATCGTGTACCTGGCGCCGGCCGCCGATCAGCACGCCGTTCACCACGATCCCAGCGCCGAGCGACCCATGAACTGGTCGATCGTGCCGCTCATGCTCGGCTCAATCGTGCTGGGCTATCTGGGCAACTGGCTGCGCACGGTGCTGAGCGGCCCGCTCGGCCCGATGGAGCCGCTGCCACCAGTGCCCAACCTGACCGGCGGACTGGCGTTCACGCTCGGCGCCCTCGGCTTCGTGGTCGCGGTGTGGTACGTGCGACGGCCGGAGTACGCGGCGGCGCCTGGTGAGACCTCGTATCGCGCCGACGCGTGGGTCAGGGCGATCGCCGACGCGGGCTACGCCGCCTCGGCCAGTCTCTCGCGCATTCAGTCCGGTGTGCTGACACGCTACGTCTTTGGATCCGTCGTCGCGGTTGCTGCGATCCTGCTGATACGGGTTAGCTTGCGATGATCGCCGTCTACCAGGCCATCGGCGTGCTGGTGCTCGGCGCGGTCGTCGTGCTGCTGCTCGTGGGCCGTGTGTCGACGCGGCCGCGGGAAGCCGCGTGGATTGGGCTGCCGTTCGTTGTCGTGGCCGCCGCGCTTGGGCTGCAGGCGCCGCAGCCGTTGAGTCTGGCGGTCGTCGCGTTGTGTGCGGTTGGCGGGGTAGGGCTGTTGCTCGTGCCGGTGCTGGAAGCGGCGGTGCCCGAGCATGTCGCCGAAGCCGCGGCGCTGCTGTTGCTCGGCACGGCTGGCGCGATCGGTCTCGGCGGGGCGACCGACCTGCTGCAGGCGGTTGTCGGACTCGAGACGCTCGCTTTGAGCGCAGTGACGCTCGTTGCCCTTGGCGCCGGCGAGCGCGCGCTCGAGGCCGCCTTCAAGTACCTGGTGCTCGGAGCGATCTCACTGGCCGGGCTCCTGTTCGGCCTGGGGCTGGTAATCCTGGGTACGGGCGCGCTGACGTTCCCGACGGCCGCGCAGGTCGCCAGTAACCCACTCACGCTGGCTGGCGTGGTGTTGGTGGGCATGGGCATCGCCTTCGAGCTGGCCCTGTTTCCGTTCCACTGGGGCGCACTCGACGCGTATACCGCCGCGGCGCCCTCGCTGGCCGGCTTCGTGATGAGTGCCAGCAAGCTGGCGGCGGCGTTCGCACTCGGTCGGCTGGTGCTTTCCGCGGGGGTCGAGCTCGGGCAGATCCTGGTGTGGGTTGGGTCGCTGACCATCGTGTGGGGCACCTTCGGGGCACTCGCTCAGGCCGCGGACCTGCGGCGCATGCTGGCGTACTCGGCGATCACCCACGCCGGCTTCATCGGCCTCGCCCTGGGATCGGGGCCGAATGGCCCTACGACGGCGGCGTTCTACGCGGCGGTGTATGGCAGCATGGCCATGCTGGTGTTCGCCGCCCTGGCCGGCCAGCGCGAGCCGCGGCTTCGCGCGCTCGGCCCGATGCGAGCGGTGGCGCTGGCGCTCGGTCTGTTCTCGTTGAGCGGCATCCCGCCAACGCCGGGCTTCTGGGCCAAGCTGGCGGTGCTGGTGGTTGCGTGGCAGGCGGCGGGGCCGTTGGCCACGTTGATCGCCGTGGCGGGTGGTGTCTTCAGCGTGCTGTATTACCTGCGACCGTTGCCGGACCTGTTCGCGGCAGTGCGCGGCGATGAGGTGACGGGGCGGCCGGTGCTCGTACCCGGCGTGCTCGTCGCGGCACTCGCCGTCGTCGGGCTGGGGCTGTTTCCCGGCATCGCCTGGACGCTGGCCCGCGCCAGCGGCTCGTAAAAACACGGCACGCGGCCTGCGTATGCGAGGGTTGAACGCCACATGGCAACCCGTGCCAGCCACGCCACCACCAGAAGTCCGCGCTACGCGCTCGGGCCTGGCGCTGACCTGCCCATCGCGCGCATCGTCGCGCTGCTGCTGATCGGGCTGGCCATCGGCGCGGTCCTGTTCGCCAGCAATGTGGCGAAGGTAGGGCCGTCGCAGGAAGCCCAGCAGATCGCCAACTTCAACCCGCGCGCGATCTTTACTGACAGCACGCCGCACTTTCTCCCCACCCCGGTCGCCGCGTTGCCGGCCGAGTCGAATGCCGGGCCACCGGCGCCGTCCACCGAAGAGCAGGCCGCGGCGGACGCGAGCGTCGAGCGCGTGAAAATCGCCAACACGGGTGGCGTCGGCGCCATCCTGCGAGCCGAGCCGCCCAGGGGGCGTCAGGTCGCCGCGCTGCGCGATGGCACGGTGCTCCAGGTGATCGAGCACCAGCAGCTGCCCGACGGGTCAGAGTGGCTGCACGTCAGAACCGCCGACGGCGCCGAGGGCTGGGTCTTCTCGCGCCTCGCCGCACCGACCGACTAGCGCCGCTCGCGTGCAATTGCACGAACCTCACTAGTAGTGCGCGATGACGGGCACGCCGACGTCGGCCCAGTTCCAGAAGAAGCGGGCGTCTTCAGCAACGAGACCCGCGCAGCCGTGGCTGCTGGGGATGCCAAACTCGTCGCGCGGCTTCCAGTAGTTTTCGTGTAGCGCCTTACCATCGGCGCTGAAGTACTGCGTCCAGCGCACGTTTTCGACCTTGTAGTCGGCGCGTTGCGCGTCCAGGCCAATCAGACTGCTCGAGTCCATCGTTTCCTTCTCAACGCGTCGTTGAATGGTGTAGAAGCCCGGCGCGGTCTCCCAGCCCGGGCGGCCCGTCGAGGTCCGCGCCAGCCGCACGGGCGTCTGCGCTTCGTAGGCCAGAACCACCTGGTGCAGCAGGTTCAGGTCGATCCAGCGGCCGGTCATCGAGCTGGACGAAGCCGGCGCGGGAGGCGCCGTCGGCAGGGCCACCGGCCGCAGCACCGAGCTGTAGGCGAACGTGGAATCGCTCAAGACGGCCCAGGTCGGGTTGTCCTTGATCACCTCTTCGCCGGCGACCCAGCGAGACACGACGATCGGATGGCCACTCGGCAGCACGCCGATGCTCACGCACCTGGTGGACGGCTGCGGCCGCAGGTTGGCGCCATCGACATAGGAGATACCCCACCAGCGACCTGGCGCGTCGACGCGCTGGGGCGGGTCGATGGGTCCGACGTTGAAGGCATCCAGCCATGAGTCGGCGCCCGAGTAGGGATCCTGAACGTGCAGCCGCGAGCCATCCTGCGGCTCGAGCTGCTTGAACGCGGTATACGCGGGCGCGAGACCGAGCAGCAGCGTGCCATCCGCATCCGCCCAGAGCGCCGCGTCAGTCGCCGCCGCCACCCAACCGACGCTCAGGTCTGGACTCGGCGGTGGCAGATCCGCGGGCGGCCAGCCGGGTGGCGGCGCGCCGGAAGGACCGACCGACAGCGCATCGACCCAGGCGTAGTTTTGTGTCCGCGCGACCACCACGTTCAGGCGGTCACCCACCTGGGGCCTGGCGATCAGGAAGTAATCCCAACGCGCGGCGGTACCGAGCTGCTCGGCGAATTCGTCTGGGCCGCTCCACAGCGGGATCGGGCGCAGCGCCTGCACCCAGGCTGGCGGCGTCGGAATCGGCGTAGCGGTTGGCAGCGGCGTCGGCGATGGAGTCGGCAGCGGAGTCGCCGACGGAACGAGGGTTGGCGTCGGCGACGGAACGAGCGTCGGCGTGGGGGGAACGGGCGTAGCACTCGGCGCGGGCGTCGGCGTGCTCGGGACAGGCGTCTGACTCGGCGTGGGTGTCGGTGTCCTGGTAGCCGGCGCCGCCAGCGCACGCGCTGGTGCTCCGAGCGCGAAGGCGCCGAGGAAGGCGCTGGAAAGCGCGAGCCGCCGCAGCACGTCACGCCGGCTCACGGGCGCCGGCGTCGAGGAAAGCGGTTGCCGTCGCGCCTGCACGGATCGAGTCTAAACTGGCACGGGTCCTGCACGCGAAAACCTAGTGACGTCCCGAGCATCCCTCGCGGGCGAGCGAGCCAGGTGGCCGAGCGCGGTCCCGCACGGCCCACCACGATCACAAAGGGGAATTGCCGCAGCCGAATTTCTGTTCTAAACGTCAAAAGGAGCGTGACGGTTGTGAGACGAAGCAGTGCGACGGACAGACCGGTGTAACGTCGCCAGACATCGCTTCGTTTGTCCGACGGATACGCGCGTGGCCCCGCGTGCGTAAGTTCGGCTCTCAGGCGTTCGCCCGAAAAGCTTGACGAACTCGCTATACGTGGTACCATCGGGTAGCAGACTTGTCCGCCGAAGTGCGAGCTATGCGCGAGCAGCTTGCAGGGAGGCGGCCTACAAGCCGCCGCCCAGGCCGCGTACCGCGTACCGGTTGGGCGGCTTTTTTGACCCTCAGAACAGGGGCCCCAGGAGTAACCAAATAAAGTGAGCCTTGATCTGCTACATGAAACTGAAGAACTACTCAACCCCGAGCTGACCGAGCGCGGCGAGTCCGAGAGTGAATCGGAGACCGCCGCGGCTGAGCCGATCAGCCGCTTCGGGCTGCTGTCCGAAGAACTGTCGGGCGGTGCCGGGGCGATGTACCTGCGCGAAATTGCCCACCACGAGCTGCTCACGGCTCAGGAGGAGGTCTCGCTCGCTCAACGGCTAGAGGCCGGCAAAGCGGCGCTGCGCGAGTTGGCGACTGCCGACGAAACGCTCGACCCCGCGCGTCGGGTCGAGCTCGAGCACCTTGCCGAGGATGGCGAGCGTGCGCGACGCCGGCTGATCGAGTGCAACCTGCGTCTGGTCGTGTCGGTCGCCCGCCGTTACCTGGGACGCGGGCTGTCCTTCCTCGACCTGGTGCAGGAGGGCAACATCGGGCTGCAAATCGGCGTCGAGAAGTACGACTGGCGGCGCGGATTCCGCTTCAGCACGTACGTGTACTGGTGGATTCGCCAGGCCGTGACGCGTGCCATCGCCGATCAGAGCCGCACGATTCGCCTGCCGGTACACGTGACCGAGTTCCTGACCAAGACGGCGCGCGCCGAGCGCGAGCTGGCGGCAGAGCTGGGTCGCGAGCCGACGGTCGACGAAGTGGCGCAGTACCTGGACATCGATCCCGAGCGCATCAACGAGGCGCGGCGCGCGGCACGCATGCCGCTGTCGCTCGAGACGCCACTCGGCGAAGATGGCGAGCTGACCCGAGGCGATCTCATCGGCGATGACACCGCGGCGGAAGCGGCGCGAGAGTCGTCCGAAGCGTCGGATCTGTCGGAGCGGCTCGAGTCGGCGCTGGACGAGCTACATCCGCGCGAGCGTCAGGTGCTGCGGCTGCGGTTCGGCCTGGATCGCGGCCACGAGCGAACGCTGGGCGAAGTCGGCGAGGAGCTCGGTGTGAGCCGCGAGCGCATCCGCCAGATCGAAGCCGAGGCGCTCGCCAAGCTGCGGCGCATGCCGCGGCTGCGGCGCGAACTACTGGAGTACGTGTCCTGAGCGCATAAACCACCCCCCCTCTCCCTCTGGGAGAGGGCTGGGGTGAGGGGTGCGTACGACATCAACGTTTGCGAAAAATAAGCACCCCTCACCCGCGCTGCGCGCGGTTTAATCCACTCCCAGAGGGAGAGGCGTTTTTACTTCAACGACGCAGGGCGGCGGTGAGGCCGCGGATGTCGGGCTCGGTATCTATGGTCAGAATGCGCTGTGCGATGGCGGCAGGGTCCTCCGATAGGGACTCGGCTGCCAGGCTGACGAACTTGTCCACCAACGCGGCGCGGGGCACGGGATTCTCGGGCTCGCCCGAAGCGTGCTCGATGCGCGTGGCCAACACGCGGCCGTCACGCAGGTGGATCTCGGCGGCGGCTGGCCACAGGCGCGGATAGTTCGCGTCGAGTGTCGCATCGCGATAGCACTCGGTACGCGCCATCAGCTCGCGGATGGTCGGATCGGCGAGTTTGTCGGGCGTGTACGCGTCGATGCCGCCTGTCGCATACACGAGCGCGGCAGCCGCGGCATACGGGGCGCTGAACTGCGCGTCGACCACGCTGCGCGGCGTGCGCTTCTGCTCGATCGGCTCGGCGACCAGCAGAGCGCCGCCTGTCAGCACGCCCAGACGAATGCGCTCCACGTCTATCGGCTGTACGTGGTGCTCGCGTGACAGGCGTAGAACGCAGTCGATCAGGCCGTGGTTGTAGCGGCAGCAGGCGTACGGCTTGATCGACACCCGCATCACCTGAAGCTGCCTACCCAGGTCGGCCAGGAGACGGTCGGGATCTGCCGCGTCGGAGTAGGCGTGGAGCAGGCCGAGGCGGCCTTCGAACACGCTCTTCGGCCCGCTGAAGCCGGACCTGGCGAGGTGCGCCGCGGTGATCCCGGCGTGGCCTGCCCAGCCTGGGTTCAGCCGCTTTGTCCAGGCGCCACTGGCCAGGTATTCGAGTGACCCGCTCGCCAGCGTGCCCGCGATGCCGAGTGCGCTGCTGAGCTGGTCTGGGTTGAGGCCGAGCAGGCGACCGGCGGCCATGGTCGCGCCGAAGACGCCGGCGACGCCTGTTGGATGGAAGCCGCGGGCATACGCCGACGCCGGGTTCAGCGCGTTGCCGACGCGCATCGTCACTTCGTAGCCGGCCACGATGGCTTCGAGCATCCTGGCTGGTGTTGTCTGGGTTTCTTCGGCCAGGGACAGCGCGGTGGGGATCACTGCAACGCCCGGGTGCAGCGAGGACTCGGTCGTGACGTCGTCGAGCTCGACGGCGTGGGCAGCGGTGCCGTTGGCCATGGCTGCCCAGACCGCCGAGGTCTTCTGGTTCGTGCCGATGACCGTGGCGTTACCCACTCCGCCGAGGTCGAACGCTACGGTGGCAGCCGGCGGACTCGAAGGCTGGCGGCTACCCGCGAGCGCGACGCCGATCAGGTCCAGCAGCAGCTCGCGGGTGCGCGCTTTCACGTCCTCGTCGAGCTGCGCCCACTTGATCGCCGCGCAGAACCCCGCCAGCAGCTCAGCGGCCGTGCCAGGCGGGGCCGACGTCGAGGTCACGGCGACCGCGCCACTGCCGCCCTCACGGCCTCACGCTTTCGACCGCGCCGGGCCTCGACCGCGCAAGCAGCCGGCCGCGGGCGGGAATTTCCCCAGAGGGGACCCAGACTGCCGGCCTCACGAGCTCACGCTTCCGCCCGCGGAGGGACATGTTCCGCGCAAGGAGCCGGCTGGACGCGACCGTCTGGTCCCGGGGGCCGCGCGGTTGATTGCAGCCTGACAGACGTACGACCCGCAGAGCGCCGGACAGCTCACGCTAGCGGAGAAGCTGTTTGGACGTGAGGTACGCCTTGGCGACGTCCTTGGCGTCCTTGTGATCGATACCGACCTGCTTGTTCATGTCGGTCAGGTCCGCGGTGGTCAGCTTCGCGGTGACGCCGTTGAGCAGCGTCTTTGCGTCTGTGCCTCGCGTGAGGATGTCGTTGCGAACCACCGGTGCGACGTTGTCTGCCAGCTGCAGATGCTTGTCGTCGTCCAGCAGCGTGTAGTTCTTGAGGGTGATATTCGGGTCCGTGGTGAACAGCAGGCCGACGTCAACATCGCCGCTGTCGAGCGCCGCGACCGTCAGCGGCCCGCCCGCATCGAGCGGCTTGAAGTCCTTGAATTGCAGGTTGTACACGCGCATCAGCCCCTGCAGGCAGAACGGCCGCTGCGGACACTCCGGCGGGCCGCCCAGGACCATCTGGCCCGCAACCGGCTGCAGGTCACTCATCTTGGCCAGTTTGTTCTTATCGGCGGTGGCCTTGGTCACCACGAAGCCATTGGTGTCGATCGCCTGGGCGAAATCGAGCACGGTGATGTTCTTGGGCGTCAACAGATCCTGCAGCGCCTTCTGGGTGGCGGCCGGATCGGACGTGGCCTTGGTCTGGTCCTTGGCCAGGAATGCCTCCAGCGTCGCCAGGTATTCGGGGACCAGATCGATATCCCCCTTCTCGAGCGCCGGCTCGACGATCTCACGCGTACCCAACCGTGGGTGACGCTCGATCGTGTAGCCATTGGCTTCCAGCACCTGCGCGTAGAGCTCTTGCAGGATCTCGCTCTCGTCGAAGTTGAACGAGGCGACCTTCACCATCGGCTTCGGGCCGCCCGCGACGGGACTGGCTGCTGCCGATGGGCTGGCGACCGCCGCGGCGGGACTGGCCGCGGGACTCGCGGCCGGCTTCGGGCTGGCTGCCGCGGCAGGGCTGGCGGCCGCTGACGGGCTGGCCGCCGGAGAGGCGGGCGGCTTGGCGGGCGCGGTGGTCGGGGCCGCAGCCGGGGCCGTGGTCGGGCTTGGCGCGCCACCCGTCTGGCAGGCGCTCAAGAAGAGCGCCAGCGCCGACGCCCCGGCGGCAAGCAGGCGGAAACTCCGCATTGGGTACTGCTCCTTTCGCGGCTCGTGCAAAGCCGTGTCGAGGTAGGGCGCGCCCCAGGCGCGCACCAATCCACTCAATCAGAAGCGCCAGCGAATTGCAAGCAACCGCCAACCGCGGCCGCGCAACTGTTCAGCGGGGGCGTTCCTGTATGTGTACGTCTGGCGTCTCTGAGGGCGCTCGCAGGCCCGTCGAAACGGCGATGCGTTCGAAGACCCCGAACGCGACTTCGACCGCGATCGACAGCAGCGCCACCAACAGCGCGCCAACGAACAAACGCGGATACTCCTGGCGCGCGAGGCCATCGACGATGTAACGGCCGAGGCCACCCCCGGCGACCACTGCGCCCAGCGTGGCCGTCGCCACGATGGCAACCGACGAGTTACGTACACCAGCGATGATCAACGGCGCCGCGATTGGAAGCTCGACGCTTCTGAGCACCTGGCGCTCGCGCAGGCCCATGCCCCGCGCGGCTTCCACCACGTCCGGATCCACCTGTCGGACGGCAACGTAGCTGTTGGTCAGCACCGGCGGGATCCCCAGCGGCACCAGCGCGAAGAATGTCGGCCAGAAACCCAGGCCCAGCTTCAGCGACAGTGCCACCGGCAGCATCAGCGCCAGCAGCGCCAGCGAGGGCATGGCGCGTCCAAGGTTGGCGACGTTGATCGCCAGAAAACCGCCGCGCCCGGTATGACCAAAAAAGATGCCAAGCGGCAACGCGATGAGGATGGCCGCCGCGGCGGTCACACCCGAGATCAGCAGGTGCTCGGCGAGCCGCGTGGGGATGCCGTCCGAGCCGACCCAGTGTTCGGGCGCGGCCAGCCAGCTTGCGACCTGCAGGATAAAGCTCACGCCGCCGGCCGTGTCCACGGCGTCACGCGCCGTTGCAGCACGACCAGGGCGCCGTCGAGCACGACCGCCAGCGCGATTGACAGCACGGCCCCGATCACCAATGGCGTCGCGAAGAATTGCTGGATGCCGAGCAGGATCAGCGATCCCAGGCCACCCTGGCCGATGATGCCTGTCACGGTGACCAGACCGATCGTCGTCACCAGCGCAACCCGGACACCGGCGATGATCACAGCAAGACCGAGCGGCAGCTCGATCCGCCATAGCAGCTGCCACTGCGAATAGCCCATGCCGATCGCAGATTCCCGCACCTCAGGCGGTACCGAGCGTATGCCGCCCACGATGTTCCGAACCAGGATCAGCAGCGTATAGCTGACAAGCCCGATCTCGGCGGTGGCGATGGACAGGCCCGTGAACGGGATCAACACCGCGAACAGGGCAAGGCTCGGGATCGAGTACAGGACGCCGGCGAGCCACGTCACGGGGGCATACAGCTGCGGTACCTGGCGAATCGCCAGGCTGAGCGCGAACGCAAGCACGAAGCCGACGCCGACGGCGATCCCGGTCAGGACCAGATGCTCCTGCACGCGACGGGCGATATCCGGCAGGTGGTTGAAGGTCCAGTCCCACAGGATCAGCGGCTCGCCAGGCCTCACGCGACCTCCACCGCCCGCGGCTCGGCGTCCGAACGAAACGCGATCCCCAGCTCATCCAGCGTCAGGATGCCGGCGTAGCGGCCACGCTCGTCGACGACGACCGCGGTCTGGACCGCGGAAGCCAGCAGCATCGACAGCGCATCGCGCAGGGTCGTCTCGTAGTGCACCAGCGGTGACGACGCGTCCATGCTGTCGGCGGTGAGCGGTCCTTCGCGGGCAAGCTGCTCGACGCGCATCCAACCCTGGGGTCTGTCATCTCGATCGAGCAACAACACCCAGGGACTTTCGGCCTCGAGCGCTCGTCGCCAGGCCGCTCGAGCGCCCTCGCCGACGCGCGCCACGACGCCCGCCTGGATCTTCGCCTCGGCCACCGTCAAAAGGGTCAGTCGTTTGAGACCGCGGTCCGTACCGACGAACCGCCCCACGAAATCGTTGGCCGGGTGCAGGAGGAGCTCGGTAGGCGGAGCGTATTGCGCGAGGTGGCCGCCCTGCTGCATCACCGCCACGCGCGTGCCCATCTTGATCGCCTCGTCGATGTCATGCGTGACGAACAGCACGGTCGTGCCGAGCGCGCGGTGCAGTCGCAGGAATTCGTTCTGCAGGCGCTCGCGCACGATCGGGTCGACGGCGCCGAATGGCTCGTCCATGAGCATGACTGGCGGCTCGGCGGCCATGGCGCGCGCGACGCCTACGCGCTGGCGTTCGCCGCCTGACAGCTGAGAGGGGTAGTGATCGCGTACTCTGCCGGGGTCCAGGCCAACCAGCTCCAGGAGCTCCTCGACACGGCTCTGGATGCGCGCTCTGGGCCAGCCCAGGAGCCGCGGGACGGTGGCCACGTTGTCGGCGATGGTCTGGTGCGGGAACAGGCCGATCTGTTGAATGACGTAGCCAATCCGCCGCCGGAGCTCGGTGACCTCCACGCGCATGATGTCCTGTCCGTCGATCAGCACCTGGCCGCTGCTCGGCTCGACGAGGCGGTTGACCATCTTGAGGCTGGTGGTTTTGCCGCAGCCACTGGGGCCGACCAGCACACAGATGTCGCCGGCCGGCACCGTCAGCGACAGGTCGACGACAGCGCCCTGCGGCCCGTACTGCTTGCTCACGTGGCGGAATTCGACGGTTGCCTGGTTCATGGAGGCCCGAGACGCTCCCCAGCTCGGATCGGTATGGCCAGCCGGCTATCTGGCGGGGCCAGCGGGCACACCCAGCGTGGATCATAGGTGCAAGAGGGGTGGTAGGCGTAGTTGAAGTCGAGCACGACGGTGTCAGATCGCGCATCCGATCCGAGATCGGCGCTCTTGATCGTGTCGAGCAGATAGCGGCCTCCGCCGTATGATTCGTGGCCGCTCGTCCCATCCTTGAATGGCACGAAGAGTCCGCCAGCATAGCCCTCGATCCAGAACGCGCCCAGGCTGAGCTGCTGACCCTGGTAGCTGAAGTCCAGACGTCCGATGCGTTTGAAGGCCACCTCGGCGGCGGCTGGCGGAGACTCTTCCTCTTGCTCTGTGAAGTGGGCGGTTACCCGCGCCTGTGGGTCGAAGGACCAGTACGGCAATCCTGGGAACGAAGGCCGGTCGCCGGGCGGGATCGGGCTCTGCGGGTGGTCACGGAAGAGCGCGTCCTTCTGGGCACGGAACCATTGCAGCGTGTCGGCCGTAGGCTCGCGCTGGCGCAGCGCGGCGAACAGCTCGGACACGCGCCGGCGCCAATCGAGCAGCTCGAGGTAGGCGGAATCAGGCATGACAGCACGTTCGCCGTTCGGGCGAGTGTGGCAATCTGCATCAAGTCCGCGCAAGTGTTCAAGCGTTGGCGCGTTCGCGCGTTCGCGCGGTGGCGCAAGGCAGTCGAACCCACGCGCGTTTTCGCGGCCGAGCCAGGAGCGCAACGGCGATCGGGGGAACGCGCGAACGCGCGAACGCGCGAACGAGTTTCCTCGAGAAAATGGCTGGCGGCGCTTGCAACTCCAGACGCGCTGCCCGCGTCCAACCCCCAAGACGCCGATGGGTTACCACCAGACGGATCCGTACGACCGCGGGTCGGCGCTTTCACGCAGTTTTCTGCCGTTGGCCCTGATCACGCTCGGCGTGGTCTTTCTGCTTGGCAACCTGGTCCCCGAGCGCGGCCGGGCAGGGCTTTTCGTGCTGGGCCTGGGCGCGGCCTTCCTGGTCGGACGGCTGACGACTGGCCGCTATGGGTACGCCGTGCCGGCGGGCATTCTGATGGCCATCGGCGCGTATATCAGCTTGCAAGACCTGAGCGGCTTGCGCGCCTTCCAGGGGGCCGGTGCCTTCTTCGTCCTGCTCGG
>VBGG01000343.1 GCA_005883405.1 Chloroflexota bacterium
CCGCGACCCGGCAAGCCGGTGTGACCAAGCCGGGTGTGGCGAGGTACTGGTGACAACGCCCCATCAGTGGCCTGCGCTTCGGCCTGTCACTCGTCCGGCGCCACGCGCGACGCCTTGGCTTGCCGCGGCGACTTCGCTCGCCGCGCGACCCCATCCGCCGGCCCGTGCGTGGCGGCCGAGTCGGGCGGAACGCGCGAGAACGAGGGGTGATCCCGCACTACAATCGTGGCTGCTTCGCGGCTGGAGAGCTGATCACTGATGGCCGTCGTCTCGCGTGTTTCCGCCCCCGCGGTCCCACGGGGCCGGCTGAGTCTGCTGACGCGCCAGGACAAAGTGCTCCTGGCGCTGATGCTCGGCGTGCCGACCCTGGTGCATCTGTTCCTGGTCTGGGTGCCGGCGGTGAGCTCGATCGTGCTGTCCTTCACACGCTGGAATGGCGTGGGCGGCCTTGGCACGATCGAGCCGATCGGACTCAAGAACTACTCCGACATCGTCAGCATCTACCCACCCTTCTGGCCAGCGCTCGCCCACAACGTCATCTGGCTCGGCGTGCTGATCGCCCTGGCCACGCCGTTCGGCATGTTCCTGGCGGTCCTGTTGGACCGTGAGATTCGCGGGCTGCGCTTCTACCAGAGCGTGTTCTTCCTGCCCGTGGTGCTGTCGCTGGCGATCATCGGCTTCATCGTCGACCTGTTCTTTGCCCCCGAGCAGGGACTGGTCAACAACGTGCTCGGCACGACCCGCCCGGGCAACCTGATCGACTGGCTGGGCACGCCCAACCTCAACCTGTTCGCCGTCATGCTGTTCGCCAGCTGGCGGCACGCCGGCTACATCATGGTCCTGTACCTGGCGGGTCTCAAATCCGTCGACCCATCGCTGCGCGAGGCGGCAGCCATCGACGGCGCAAATCCAAGCCAGACCTTCTTCCGCGTCGTCTTCCCGGCCATGCAGCCGATCAACGTGGTGGTGCTGGTGATCACCATCATCGAGGGCTTGCGTGCCTTCGACCTCGTCTATGTGGTCAATAAGGGCCGCAACGGGCTCGAGCTGATCTCGGTCCTGGTCACCAACAACATCATCGGCGAGGCGAGCCGCATCGGTTTCGGCTCGGCCCTGGCGGTGATCCTGCTGGCGATCTCGCTGGGCGCCATCGTGCCCTATCTCTGGCGTACGTTCCACGCCGAGTCGGCGACCGCATGACGGTCGAAGCTGTCTCCGGACCGCGGGTATTCGCCACCGTCGGTTCTGCGCGCCGCCAGACGGCGCCGCGCATTGCGCTGCAGGCGTTCCTGGTCTTCACCGCCGCGCTATGGCTGCTGCCCATCGTGTGGGCCGTGTATACGTCACTTCGGCCATATTCCGACACGGCCGAGCGGGGCTACGTGTCCTTGCCTGGCGTGCTCAACCTGCAGAACTACATCAACGCCTGGACCCAGGCCGACCTGCCCCACTACTACGCCAACACGCTCATCATCGTCGGACCGGCGCTGGTTTTGACGCTGCTCCTGTCGTCTTTTGTCGCGTTCGTCGTGGCGCGCTTCCCGTTCCGCTACAACCTGACGTTGTTGATGGTTTTTACCGCGGGTAACTTGCTACCACAGCAGACGATCATCACTCCGCTCTACCGCATGTATCTGGCGCTGCCGTTGCCCGAGTGGCTCAGCGACACCGGCCTCTTCTTCGATAGCTACGTTGGGGTTATTGCCATCCACGTTGCGTTTCAGATGGGCTTCTGTACGTTTGTGCTCAGCAACTACATGAAGACGATTCCGAAGGAGTTGACCGAGGCGGCGCTGGTGGATGGTGCCAGTGTGTGGCGCACGTTCTGGAGCGTGATCGTGCCGCTCACGCGGCCAGCCCTGGCGGCGCTGGCGACGCTCGAGTTCACGTTCATCTACAACGATTACTTCTGGGCGATCGTGCTGGTGCAGACGGGCGCGAAACGGCCCATCACCTCGGCGCTGTCCAACCTTCAGGGGCTCTTCTTCACGGACAATAACCTGATCGCGGCGGGTGCGGTGCTGGTCGCGTTGCCGACGATCATCACCTATCTGCTCCTGCAGCGCCACTTCGTCCGCGGCCTCACCCTCGGCGCCACGAAAGGCTAAATTCCGCCGACCGTAGATGGCGAGATGAGTCGTCGGACGCAGATTGGCGGTTTGTCTTTTTTGCTGACGCTGGGGTGGGCGGCGGGACTGTTCGTGGCGTTTGTGGTCGGCAAGGTCGGCCAGCATCCAACGCCACCGATCGCGCTGGCGGCGACCGGCGCGTTCTGCGCCTCGGCCAGCGGCCTGATGCTGACGCTGGCCTGCTTCCCGGGGCTGGCGGAGATCCTGCGCCCCGTCGCCCAGGTGGCGGCCGTGGGCGCCACGCTCGACGCTGCCGCGGTGATGTGGAGCGAGCTGCCCTGGAACGACCGCATCCCCGACGTCCTGAACGACCTCGAGTTCTCGAACTTTCTGCTGCTGCCGTCGATGGTGGCGCTGCTCGCGAGCAGCGTCCTGTTCTTCACCCGCTGGTTCTCGAACCAGGCCTCTCGCACGCGGTTCGAGCCGATGGGCTCGGTGCAGTCGCTGTTCTTGTTGTTCCGCCGCCACCATCGGCTGCTCGGTTGGGTCGCGCTGGCCTTCGCCGGCGCGCACAGCGTCTACTTCCTGCTGTTCCCCGGCGCAACCTTCGTGCAGTGGACGGGCATCGCCGCGACAGCGCTGCTGATCGTGGTCGGGCTACTCGGCCTGATCACTTCCTACAACACGTTTCTGCGTCTCTGGGCACACCGCGTCATCGCTATCCTGGTGATCGTCGCGGTCGCGCTGCACTGGCTTCCGTTTCTGCCTGCGTCGGTCGTGTTTCTGGGCGGCCTGTGTGTGGCCGGCTGGTGCTGGGTCTGGTGCGACTGAGCCGCGCGTCGGCGTTCGTCGACTAGCGCGTTCGACCAGAAAGCTCGACCAGATCAGCCAGCGCGCGCAGCCACGCCCGACGGTCGCGCGGCGGCTTGGCGCCGCGTCGGATGCGCGCCGCGGCGAGCGCGGTAACCTGCCCCGCCACGAGCTGCGCGCGCTCGGCATCTCCGCCAGCGCGTTCGCGCGCCACGGTCAGGATGTCGCGCGCGAATGGTCGCAGTAGCTGGGCAACGCTCGTCGACGGCGGAAGCGCCGTGAGCCACTGCGCGACGCACACGCTCAGCACCGCGGCGCCGACCTGCACGTAGGCGCGTACGTCGGCGCTCTGCTGCGCTTCGGATCCAAGCACCGAGGCCCAAGCGACGGCGGCCAGCCCGATACCCACCGTCCGCAGCGCCATGGCGAGGTGGTACTTCAGGTCTTCGACCCAGAGCGTCACGACGCCTCCCGACCGATCGGGACGCGCCACACGAACAGCAGCATCTGCAGCAGCGCACTCAGCGCGACCACGAAGGCGATGGCCGCCTTGACGTCCGCGGCCATGCGCTGCAGCCAGCCGAGCTGGGCGACGTAGCTCACGAAGACGGCGTCTTGCAGCACGATCGCGTAGCTGGTGAACAGGGCGTCGCCCACCAGCAAGAGGAAGTACACGATGCCGAGCACGCCGGCGTGGACCAGTCCGATCGTCAGCAGGTGCCGCGCCACGGCCCACGCCGAGAGACGCTTCCGAGGCCACACGATGTCCAGTTGGGGGCGAGCGCTTGTCGCCCGCTGATCTTCGACCGCCGCCACTTCGGTAGGCGTCGATCTTACACGTTGAGACCTATACCTCAATCTGGCGTCGTGTGTCGTGAGTCGTGAGTCGGTGGCAGGGCGGGCGGCGCCAGTCGCGACAAGCTAAGCCTTCGCGGCCGCGAGCGCGTCCTGGAACTCGCCGCGCATTTTGTCACCTGCTTTCTGTCGCCAATCGGCGACGAGGCTGTCCAGGTCGGCGATTGGACGGCGGCCCTGGATGATGTCCGAAACGCCGGACATCAGCGTGTCCTGGGCCAGCGGCCCCAGGCTGGCCGCCGTCGCTGAATACAGGCCCAGCGTAGGGTCCGTGTCCATCGCCGCGATCATCGCCTGCTCGGCCGCATACGAGACCTGCGCGAACTCCTGTGAGCGATTGGCACTGAACAGCGCGTAGGCTGGCGAGCTGATGTAGCGCCAGACGGCGGTGAGCTCGCCGCGGCCCTGCTCGGTCAGCACCGGCGCGCCATCGCCGTTAAAGCTGAAGTCGACGTCCTTGACGCCGAAGTAGTTCTGCAGCCACTCCTGGCTGCCGAACGGGGCGGCGAAGTAGTTCGCGATTCGCAGCAGCATCTTTACTCGATCGGGTGAGCTCTGCTGCTTCATGTACGCGACGCCGAACTGGCCCGAGCCAGCCTGGTAGTACGGCTTACCGCCGTCGGCGGCGAACGGGTGCATCGGGTACAGCCTGGCGCTCGGATTGCGAACCGCCGCGATGTCCCATAGCTGGACGTACTGGCCCCACACGCCCGGCGCAAACGCAAAGCGGCCAGCGATGAAGTCGTCGTTGATGACGCCTCCATACGTGGGCGTGTTCGGGTGCCACATGCCGGCGGCCCACAGGTCGCGCGCAAACCCGACGGCCGCCTTGTATTCATCGGTTTCGACGTCTTTGATCAGCTTCCCCGAGGCGTCGAGCTTCCAGTTGTTCGGCACGCGGAAGATCGCTGAAAACGCGTTATTGGGCGTGAGCGAGAAGTAGGACGCCTGGCCGGCGGCGATGCCCCACTGATTGTCCTGCGGCCGCGTGACCGCCTGAAGGATCCGCTTGAAGTCGTCCGCATTCGTGGGCGCCTTGTCGATCTGAACGCCGGCCTTCTCGAGCAGATCGGCGCGGTACATCATCACCGGGCCGATGGGCGGGCGGGCGATCGGGATGGCGTAGATCCTGTTGTCGATGACCCCCGAGCGCCAGGTGTAGTTGGTGTAGTGCGCCAGGTTCGGATAGTCCTTGATGGCGTCGCCACCAAGGTGCGGCGTCAGGTCGGTGCACTTGGCCTTGACGAACGCCGGCAGGCCCGAGATGACGCCCCAGGGCACGGTGATGGTGGGGTTGTAGATGAAGTCGGGCAGGTCGTTGCCCGAGATGACCACGTTGACTTTGGCGGGATAGTCGGGACCCGTGACCTGCTCCATCTGCAGATTGGCGTTCAACGCTTTGTTGACGGCCTGCCAGGCCGCGTTCTGCTCCGCCGGAGGCGGCGGCGCGAGCGTCAGGTAGGTGATCGCGGTGACGGTGCTGCCGTCGCCCGGTGGTGTCGGCACGCTCTTGACCAGGTCCGTGGGGAACTTGAAGAACGCCGGGTCCAGCCCCTTTTCATTGCCTGGCAGATCTGGTTTCGGGCCTTCGAAAGGCACGTAGGTGGGCAGCTTGACCGCGCCGCCACCGGCGGATGAGGTTCCGCCACTGCCGGCGGCGGGAGTTGCTGGCGCGGCAGGAGCGCAGGCCTCGAGCAGCGACGCGCCAAGCGTGCCCAGCGCCAGCAAGCCACTGCGCACGACGAACGTGCGGCGGTCGAGGCGTGGTGTATTGTCGCGATCAGCCATCTCGAGTTCCCCCTTCGTTCAGCAGTGTGCAGACCATCGCGTTCAGATAGCGCGCTCTTGGCCAACCCAGTACGGGTCGCGCAGGCGACGCTTGTAGAGCTTGCCGTTTGGATCACGCGGCAATGCGTCCAGGAAGTCAATGCTCCGCGGCAGTTTGTAGCGGGCGACCCGTCCTTGCAGGAACTCCAGGAGGTCGGCGCGCGCCGCCTCGTCACTGGTGCGCTGGCCAGGCAGCAATTCGACGACCGCCTTGACCTCCTCGCCCCACTCGGGATTGGGAATGCCAAATACCGCCACGTCCGCCACCCGCGGATGGGTGATCAGCACGCTCTCGATCTCGGCGGGGTAGATGTTCACGCCGCCCGAGATGATCATGTCGGACTTGCGATCGCTCAGGAACAGATAACCATCCTCGTCCAGGTAGCCCACGTCGCCGACGGTCCGATACTCGCCACGTCGGGACTGCTCCGTCTTCTCGGGGTCCCTGAAGTACTCGAACAATGCCCGCCCACGGCTGACGGAATACACCGTGCCGATCTCGCCCGCGGGCAGCAGACTGCCGTCGTCGTCCAGGATGACGATCTCGTTGTCGTCGCGCGCCTTGCCGACGGAGCCGGGCTTGCGGAGCCACTCGTCCGAGAAGATGATCGTGCCGCCGACACCCTCGGTCGAGTTGTAGTACTCGTCGAGCACCGGTCCGAGCCAGTCGATCATCCGCCGCTTCACGTCGGGCGCGCACGGCGCCGCGCCATGGATCAGGTGCCGCAGCGACGACGTGTCGTACCGCCGGCGGTCGGCTTCTGGTACGGCCAGCAGGCGAACGAACTGGGTGGGCACCAGGTGGGTGATGGTCACGCGGTAGCGCTCGATCAGCTCCAGCGCACGTTCGGCTTGAAAGCGGTCCATGATGACCAGGGGGTGGCCCAGGTGCACCGATGGACCGGCCATGATCAGCGGCGCGGTGTGATACCAGGGACAGGCGAGCAGGTGGACGTTGTCGGGCTCGTCGGGGCGACGTTGTAGCCAGTCAGGGGAGCGCCCAGGTCGTTCTCCTCGATGGGCGAATCCGACAATGCCCGGCGTACACCCTTCGGTCGGCCGGTGGTGCCCGAGGTGTAGTTCATGACTGCTCCCAGCGCGCGCGGCTCAGGCGGCGTGGTGGGCCGGCCGTCCTTCAGCTCGGCGTAGCGCTTGAAGCCGTCGATACTGCCCACGCTGAAGACGCGATCGGCCGGGAAGCCCGTCTCCTCGACGGCGAGGCGGCACACCTCGGCGTAGCGCGCGTGAACGAAGAACACCTGCGCTTCGCAGTCGTGCAGGATGTAGGCAATCTCGGGTCCGACCAGGTGGTAGTTGGTCGGCGTCAGGTACAGGCCGATCTGCTGCATGCCCAGGTACATCTCGATCGCCTCGGACGAGTTGGGCAGCATCGCCGCGATCGAGTCGCCGCGTCGCAGGCCCAGCGATAGCAAGCCATGGCTGAGCTGGTTGCCGTTTGCCAGCAGCCCGCCGGCGGTGATCTGGCGCTCGTCGGCGTCCACCACGGCGACGTGCGCTGGGTGTTTCGCGGCGCGGGTCCAGAAGTTCTCGAAGGGCACTGCTCTTACGCCGCCCTCACCCCTGGATAAAGCCTCTCACAGAGGGAGAGGGAGTAACCAACCCCAAGAGCAGGGCCGCGTTGTGTTTGAGAATCAGCGGCTGGACCTCCTCGCGGAAACCAGCGGTCTGAAAGTCGGCCAGCGAGCGATCGGCGGTGATCATTGGATGATCCGAGCCGAAGAGCACCTTGTTTTTCAGCAGTGTGTTGGCGTAGTGCACCAGCTGCGGCGGGAAGTACTTCGGCGACCAACCCGACAGGTCGATAAAGACCTGCCGCTTGTGCTGCGCGATCGCCAGCGCCTCGTCCTGCCACGGGAATGACGGGTGGGCCATGATGATCGGCATGTCCGGAAAGTCGACCGCCACGTCATCCAGATAGATTGGATTGCCGTACTTCAAGCGGATCCCACCCCCGCCGCCCGGGGCCCCCTGGCCGACGGCGGTCTGACCGGTATGGAACAGCGCTGGCAGCTTCGCCGCCGCGATCACTTCGTACAGCTCGTACAGGCGCTGGTCGTTGGCATAGTAGCCGCCAAGCGGAGGGTGGAACTTGAAGCCGCGCGCGCCAGCCCTGATCAGTCGCTCGGCCTCGTCGGCGCCGGCGTGCTCGCGCCACGGATCGACCATGACGAAGGGGATGAATACATCGCGGTGTCGCGCCGCCGCCTGCAGCAGCTCGTCGTTGGTGACCGCTCCAGGGCGCACGGCGCGCGTGCCGCCAGCGTCGACGCCCCAGATTGCACAGGCGATCTTGCGCTGCCGATAAAAGTCGGCCGTCTCGTCCGGCGTCTGGCTACCGGCGCCCATCCGCTGGGTCATACGCGCCAGCGTGTCGTCGCGCGTCGGCCCAGCCTCGTTGGGCGGTGCCGTGCTCGAGCGTCCCGCGTGCACGTGGACGTCGATCGCCACCAGGCTGTCCAGGTCGATGGCTCCAGGCATCGGGACCTCCCGGCGTTCCAGTATGCGCCTCATGTTCCACGTAGCGCAAGCGACTTTCACCACGTAAAATGGCGCGCATGCAGGACGGAGTCATCAACGAAGTCATCACCAGCCTCGACCAGCTCCGACAGTACGTCGGCAAGCAGCTGCGCGTGGGCGATTGGCACACCGTCACCCAGGAGGAGATCGACCAGTTCGCGGATGCCACCGGCGACCACCAGTGGATCCACGTCGATCCCGAGCGGGCTAAAAGCGGCCCATTCGGCGGCACCATCGCCCACGGCTTCTGGACCCTCTCGGCCGCCCCGTTCATCATGCGCAGCGGTAGCGGCGGGGAGGGAGTCCAGGTCCGTCTGCCCACCCGGTTGGGGGTCAACTACGGCCTGAACCGCGTGCGCTTCCTCAGCCCCGTCCACGTCGGCAAACGTATTCGCGCGCGCTCGAAGCTGATCAGCGTGGAGGAGTTGCAGCCGAACGTCATCCAGCAGGTCTCCGAGTGCGTACCTCGAGCCGCAGAGCTAGCTGCTTGGCCATCGAAGGCGCACAGCCGCGCGGGCGCTACTTTGTCGAGGCTCTGGGCCGTGGGCTGGCCCTGCTGGACTGTTTCATCGACGACGCGCGTCCGCGCTCGCTGATCGAGCTGAGCCGGCAGGTGGGGCTCGGCATGCCCACCACGCTTCGCCTGATCCGCACGCTCGAAGAGGCCGGCTACGTTCGACAGGATGCCGATACCAAGCGCTACCGCCTGTCATGGAAGATGCTCCAACTGCAGGACGTCACGGCATCGATCATCGACTACGCGGATCTGGCCCGCCCGCACCTCGAGGATCTCGCCACGACCCTCGGTGAAGACACGGGGATGGCCGTCCTCGAAGACCACGAGGTTCGCCACGCGATCCGCGTCTCAGCAAGTCGGATAATCTCGGCCAACGTTCGACCAGGCAGCCTGTATCCGGCGCACGCCACGGCGATGGGCAAGATGCTGCTCGCGCAGCTCGACCCCGATGAGGTGCGCCAGATGGCCGCGCGTCGACCGCTGGAGCGCTTCACGTCGACTACCCTTACCGACGTGGCGCGGCTGCTCGATCAGCTGCGGCAGGTGGCGCGCCAGGGCTATGCCGTCAGCGACGCCGAATGGGAACCCGGCTTGCGCTCGCTGGCCGCGCCCTTATACCGGCGGGACGGCCACGTGGTCGCGGCGGTGTGCGTGGTGGTCGTTCGCCCAGGCGTGACCATGCGAGCCATGGAGCGCGACTTCCTGCCCGCCCTGCTACACGCTGCTCGGGCGATCTCGGCCGAGCTCGGCTACGGATCTTGTAAGGAATAGCCTCGTGTACCGAGCCGTTGAACAACACTGAAATGCCAGCGATCACCGCGAGCACACTCGCTCTCCCCCGAATAACCTCTGTCGATCCCCACCGAACGGTGCTCCGCGCCGTGCGCTCGGTGACCACTGCCCCTCGCGGTTTCGAAGGCGAAGGCTTTCCTGTTCGGCGCGCGTTCGCCGGCGTCGCGCTCGAGGATCTCGACCCGTTCATTCACCTCGACCAGATGGGCGAGGTGGAGTACGCGCCTGGCGAGCCGAAGGGCACGTCCTGGCACCCGCATCGCGGGTTCGAGACGGTGACGTACATGATTGACGGCACGTTCGAGCACCGCGATTCGAACGGTGGCGGCGGTGTCATCACCAATGGCGATACCCAGTGGATGACGGCTGGCGCCGGCATCCTGCACATCGAGCGGCCGCCAGAGTGGCTCGTCACCAGTGGCGGGCTGTTCCACGGCCTGCAGCTGTGGGTCAATCTGCCTTCGCGAGACAAGATGGTGCCGTCGCGCTACCAGGACATCCGCGGCAACGCGGTGTCACTGCTGACTTCGCCTGACGGCGGTGCGCTGCTGCGCGTCATCGCCGGCGAAGTCGATGGTCACCCCGGCCCTGGCGTGACCTACTCGCCGATCACCGTCCTGCACGCCACGCTGCAACCCGGCGCTGAAGTAGACATTCCCTGGCGGCGCGACTTCAACGCACTGGTTTACGTCCTGAGCGGTAAGGGCTTCGTTGCTGGTGAGCGGCGCCCGATCCGCACCGGTCAGCTGGCCGTACTGGGCGCGGGCGACGCCATTCGCGTGAGCGCGGATACAGCCCAGGACGGCCACACGCCGGCGGTGGACCTGTACATCATGGGCGGACTGCCGATTGGTGAGCCCGTCGCATGGTACGGCCCGTTCGTGATGAATACCCACGAGGAGCTGGCCAGGCCCTTCGACGACTACCGTGGTGGCCGCCTGGGCGTCATCCCCGCCGACCAGTTGTCGTAGCGCGCGCAAAGGGCCATACACTGGGTTCTCGGAGCGGGTAGCCGCTCCGAGAACCTGGGAGGTGGTGGCACAAGTTGAGTCGTACGCTCCTGCGCTGCGCGGCGTTCGCTCTGACGGGCATGCTCCTTGGTGGCCCTGTGGCCTGTGCCGATTCTGTCGCCAACTCGACGATTCGCCTGGCCAAGATCGCCATACCTGGAAAGCCGCTCAAGGCTTTTGACATCAGCTGGGTCGACCCGGCCAGCGCGCACTACTACCTGGCCGACCGCTCGAACGGCACCATTGACGTCGTCGACACGACCGAGAACTCGATCGCCACGCAGATCGGCGGCTTCAAGGGGTTCACCGGCACCAACACTACGTCCGGCCCGAATGGGGTGGTCGTGACGTTCTCGCGCAAGGAGCTGTGGGCCGGCGACGGCGATAGCACAGTCAAAGTGGTCGATCTGACCAATGGCTCGATCGCGGCGACGATCTCCACCGGCGGCAAGAAGCGCGCCGACGAGCTGGCCTACGACCCCCAGCACGACATGATCGTGATCGCCAATGACGCCGACGATCCGCCGTTCCTGAGCTTCATCAGCGTGGGTTCCCGCTCAGTGGTGAAGAAACTCGACTTCCCCGACGCCACCGACGGCCTCGAGCAGCCGGTCTTTGACCCCTCGACCGGGATGATGTACCAGGCCGTCCCGGCGACCAAGGATCAGGAAGGTGGCATGGTCGCCGTGCTCGACGACGCCAAGATGGCCGTAGCGACTACCTATCCGCTCACCGACTGCGTGCCGCACGGCATGGCCGTAGGACCAAACCATCAGCTGTTGGTCGGCTGCAGCCTGACCAAGCACACGCTCATCCTCGACGACACGAATGGCAAGGTGCTGGCCGACCTCAACCAGTTGGGCGGTTCAGACGAGGTGTGGTTCAACCCCACCGATAACCGCTACTACCTGGCTGAGACCAGCGCGCAG
>VBGG01000344.1 GCA_005883405.1 Chloroflexota bacterium
GCAGCAGCCCAATTGGCGGAGATCGACGACTTCATCGCCCATCTCCCCGACGGTTATGACACGCGGGTAGGCGAGATGGGGAGTCTGCTCTCGGGCGGCCAGCGGCAGCGCCTGGCCATCGCACGGGCCATCCTGCGCGATCCGGCGATCCTGCTGCTCGACGAGCCAACCTCCGATCTGGACCCCGTGACCGAAGCAGCCATCAACCTGACCCTGCGGCGCCTGGCCCGGGACCGCACCGTGATCGCGGTGACGCACCGGCTTGGGGCAATTCAGCAGGCTGACGAGATCTTTGTGCTCGATCGGGGGCGGCTGCGCCACCATAGAAGGATTGCTCCCACTGTACCGACCGGGCGTTGCATTAGACCTGGGTCTGACCGCGCACCTACTCCGTCATTGACCTAGCGTGACATTTCGTGATGCGCTCTTTGACCCGCGCCCCGAATACTGAAAGTTTGGACACGGAGAGCGGAGTGGGCGCGACGCAGCTTTGGCACGTGTTTCGTTCGCCCCGGCCGCGCATCGGTGTCATCAGCGACTGGACCAACCCGGTCGTCGGAGAGGCGATACGCCTGCTCCGATCTCGCGACGTCATCGTCGACCTGATCGTTCCCGAGCAGGGGGTGACAGAGCTCGCCACGCTGCGCGTGGAGCATGATCTGTACCTGCTCAAGTCCGGAACCGAGCTCGCGCTGAGTGTGGCCGGCGCCCTGCACGCGCTGGGTGCAACCACACTCAACCCGTATCCAGCGGTGGCGCAACTGCGCAACAAGTTCATCGTCACGCGAGTTCTGCAGCAGGCGGGCATTCCAACCCCCGCCACGTATCTCACCTTCAACCCGCCCGAGCTTGCCCCCCTCCTTGACGGCGGCCCGCTCATGGTCAAGCCGTACCTCGGGGTGCGGGGTGAAGGGGTGCGCGTCATCCGGCAGCGCCGCGAGTTAGACGGGACGGGCCGGACCATAAACTCTTCTGCATCGGCGGAGCGTTGTTCGGAGTCCGGCGCCCCTGGCCGCTCCGCACCTACGAAGACAAGCTCGGCGAGCCGTTCCGGCCGGACGCGGCGCTGCGCGAGCTGGGCGAGCGCTGCGGTGGCGCCTTCGGTATCGACCTGTTCAGCATGGATGTGATTTTCAGCCGCGGGCAGCCGTATGTCGTGGACATCAACAAGTTCGGCAGTTATATGGGGGTGCCGGACGGACCTCGATTGCTGGCCGACTATTTCGCGGCCGCCGTCTATCGGCTCAGGCGGGGTGAGCCAGCCACACCGCGCGGCACACTGGCGAACGAGGTAGGCTCATGAAGCTGTACGTGATGCTGGCATTCCGACGTGTCGCTCCGGCTCCCAACGAGGTGCTGGTAGAGCTCTTCGAAACACTGGCGCGCCGTGGCCACACGCTGGAGATCGGTATCGCGGAAGAACTGATCATGTCTCCGCAGCTGCTGCAACCGAAGCACGACCTCTACCTGCTGAAGTCGCACGCCCCACTGTGGCTGAGCCTTGCGGGCATCCTGCACGCCCAAGGAGCGCGCCTGCTGAACCCGTTTCTGGGGTGTCGCGCCCTCCAGGACAAGCTATTGACGGCGCGGGCGCTGCGCGAAGGTGGCATCCCGGCACCAGTCTCGTGGGTCACTGGTGACCTGCAGCGACTGCAAGCGATCGCCGCCGAGCACCCGCTGATCATCAAACCGTTCGACGGCAGGCGCGCGGAAGGGATCCGGGTCGTGCGGAACCCGCTCGAGCTGGCCGGTGTGCCAGAACCCGAGCGGCCAGTGCTCGTCCAGCAGTTCGTTCCCAACGATGGCATGGACTTGAAGCTGTACGTCGTCGGATCGGAGGTGTTCGGGGTCCGCAAACCCTCGCCGCTGCTCCGCGAACGGGGTCCGGGCGAGCGCTGTGCGGTGAACGAAAGCGTGCGGAAGAGTGCCCTCCGTTGCGGCGAACTCTTTAACCTGAGCCTGTACGGAGTTGATCTGGTCGAAGGTCCGGACGGCCCGGTCGTGGTCGATGTCAACTACTTCCCCAGCTATCGCACGATTCCCGGAGCGGCGGCTTTGATCGCGGACCGCATCGACCTGATGCTCCGCACGACCGGCGGTACCCTGAACGGCCGCGGTCGACCACAAACCGATGACGGCTATGCCTCTTCCGGCCGTGGTCGCGCAGGTTTCTTCCGGCGACGTAAAGCCGAGGGAGAAGTTGCGCCCCGTGGCCGTGAGCAGGACCCTGGCCGGCGCCCCGCCCAGCGACTGTCCAGTACCGTGACGACCTCGAGCACGGTTGGCGACTGGTAACCAAGAACCGCCGCGTGCGTGCGCACCGGCTCGCGCAGCGCTGGCCGGCTCGACTACGCTATGTGCCGTGCGCCTGAAGGTCAGGCCGTTCCGAGACGCGGACGCTGCCCGGCTGGTGGAGTGGCCCGACCCGCTCGCGCCGGCCGAGGACGTGTACAAACATCCGCACGGCTGCCTCGAAATCGTGGTCGCGCACGTCGTAGCAGTCGTGATTCCGCCGGTTGTGCAGCAGTGCGTGCTCGACCGTTTGTGCGTGACCCGCACATCGGTTGGTTTGACGCCGGGCTACAGCGCCAGGCTCGAAGAAGAGTTGGTGATCATGTCGGCTCGACCATGCCGCCGGCCAGGTAGGCGGTGGCGCCGACCTGCTCAAACCACACGCGCTGGAGCCAATCGCGGCGGCGGGCGGTGAAGGTCCGCACTTCTTCTATTGTCTGCCATGGCGGCGGTTCGTCAGTCCAACCGCGGAGCGCTTCAGAAAGCAACCGGCCATGCACTTGTGTGCCGGAGTCCACTCTCAGCAGGTGCGCGAGCGTGGGACAGATATCGATGTTGCCGACAGGTACCGGATCCCGCCAGCCGGTGCGGAAGTCGGGCCCGCAGGCAACCAGCGTATTGCGTAGATCGTAAGGACTGATGGAGCCGTGGTCGACCACCAGTTTGCTTGGCGTGCCCACCGTCGTGCCCGCAATGCCATCGACGGCCTGATCGGACCATGCGAACGAAAACACCACGTCCGGCGCGCGCGGACCATCAAGGCCGACCAACGACAGCGGGAACGTCTGGTCACGTCCATCGCGGGTGAACACCGGTCCGACGTAGTCCAGGCGCCGAATCGCATCGACGACCGCCGGGTCTGACGAGTACACGAACACGGATCCGCCGTTTTCGGCCGCGGCGCCGTCGGTGAGCAGCGCCTGGAGGTCGCGCGCCGGTCGTGCGCGTCTGCTGATGGTCGATCCACCATGATCCGAAGTCACGATCACCGCGGTGGTCTCGCGCAGGCCGAGTTGATCGTACGCGTCGAGGATCGCGCCGAGATGGTCATCTGCATCACGTAGCGCCCGTCGAGTTTCGGGTGCGGCGTGACCGCGAAAGTGGCTGGTGTGATCCGGATCGGTGTGCCAGAAGACGAGCAGCGTCGGAGCAAGTTCGGGCAGCACGAATTCGGTGATGATGCGCGTGAAGTACGTAGTCCATCCAGTAGCCGGCAGCGCGTGTTTCCGTGGCAGGGGGCCGAAGCGCTTACGCACCGCGTCCATGAACCCGGCCACCGCTGGCAGACCGTCGGCGATGACTGGATCACCGGCCTCGACGGCACGCGGGTGCTGCAACCACGCGCTACCTGGCGAGCCGGACCCAATGACGACGGTGCTGCCTCCCGCGCGATGCACACGGTCGGCCAGAGTGTCGACCAACAGGATCGGACGTCCGTCAGCTTCTGCCAGACGCTGCAGGCTGGCGGCATCGCCGGTTGAGTAGCGCACCAGGCCGCTATCGGATGGGAGCAGGAAGGTGTTACCCGGCACACCGGCGCGGCCCGGCCGGCAGCCGGTCGAGATCGCCGGCGAGTTGGCGCGGGTGAGTGTCGGGTAGACGGCGTAGCTGCGCTCGAACCAGACGCCCTGTTGGGCGAGCTGCCACAGGTTCGGCGTGCTCTCGGGTGAGACCTGATCTGGCCGCAAGCCGTCCCACACCATCAGGCACGCGCGCTCCGTCGCCACCGCAATCCCCCCTCCCTGCATCTCTAAAGAGTGCGAAGTCTCTCGAGCGACCGGCCAAGCGAGGGCGTCTGCCCGTACATCTCCGACCACAGGTCGCCGACCTTTTCGATTCGGCGCGACATGCCGCGCACGCTGAACGTGCGGGGCCCCACTTCGCCGCGTTCGAGCTCGTCCCACGTGCACGGCGCCGAGACCGGTGCGCCTGGCCTGGCCCGGACGGCGTAGGCCGCCGCACACGTGGCGCTGTAGCCGTTCCGTCCCGTGTCCATGAAGATGCGATCGCCGCGATCGGCCTTGCTGAACTCGAGTGTGAGGTCGCGCGGATGGCGCTTGACGAGGGCTGTGGCGACAGCAAGCGCAAAGGCGGCAACCTTGTCGAAGCCGTCTCTGGCCTCCAGCGGCACGACGATGTGGAAGCCCTTCGAACCGGAGGTCTTCAACCAGCTGCCCAGGCCGAGCTCGTCGAGCAGGTCTCGAACCGCGAGCGCTGCCGCGCGCAGCCGCTCGGGTTCTTCTTCGGATGGGTCCAGATCGAAGACGCAGATGTCGGGCCGGTAGACGTTCGGCGCGCGTGACGTCCACACGTGAGGCGTGATGCAGTTCTGGTTGGCGAGCCACAGCAGCGAGCGGCGGTCGTCGATCAACGGGTGGTGCACCGATCCGCCCTTCTTCGGCACCTCCACGCGTTTGAGCCAGTCAGGAAAACCCTTCGAGACGTCCTTCTGCAGGAACCCCTGGTGCCCGATGCCGGAGGGGAAGCGCTCCATCGTCACCGGTCGACCGCGCAAGTGGGGCAGCATCACGGGCGCGATGGCGTCGTAATAGTCCGCCAGCTCGCCTTTGGTAATGCCGTCCTCGGGGAACAGGACCTTGTCTGGATGGCTGATCACGCCGCTGTGTTTCTATCAGACTGACCCGTACAGGGGTGACGATTGGTCGACGTTGTGTTGACCGTTTGGACACACTTGCGCCATTCGGCTTTGACGGGTGCCCTTGATGCTGTCTGGGAAGGAGGAACCGAAGTTATGGAACGGTTCAAATTCCCAGCGGCAGTGGCAGTCACATCCGTCGCGCTGGTACTGATCATCGTCGGCGTTGGCGCGCTTGCGCTTCCCACCGTGCTGGCGGCAACGGCTGGTCCCGCGGCCGCGGCCTGGGCATTCGGAGGTGGAGGGCCGCATGGCGGCGCGTGGGAGGGCGGGGCCGGCTTGGGTCTGCCGTCGGAGGTGCAGGGTCTGAGCGAGGTGCCTGCGGCCGAGCGCTTCAGCCACTTCGTCGGTGTCCAGGTCAGCCTGAAGGACAAGGACAATCGGCCAGTCACGCTGCACATCACACCAGGTACGGCGACCGCTTCGAGTCCAACCAGCCTGAGCGTCGCCGCCAACGATGGATCGGCACGCACCTTCGGCCTGAACGACCGAACCGTGGTGCACGGTCAGGCTCCGATCGGCGTGGGCGATCGTGTGGTGGTGCTGACGGTCAACGATGACACCACCGCGCGCACCGTCATCCGTGCTGACAAGGATGGATTCGGTGGGCCCGGGCCAGGTGGCTGGGGCGGCGGCTGGGGCCACCCGTAGGAAGGCGCCAGAACCTCAAGCACGGGACGGCTTCCGAGAGCTAACGCGCACCAGGCGCGGCTGATCTCGGAGGCCGACCCTACTTGCGTGGGAACCGATTGGCCAGCCGAGTTGTATAGGCACTGACACGGCAACTTTCAAGCCTGGAGGTGCCCGGTGCTACGACTCGTTGGAATCCTCGTGCTGGTTCTTTCATTCATGAGTGTTGCTGGATCGGCCGCGGCCGCCGACTGCCGGTTCTGCCTCGACTCGGTCGGCCTGCAGACGCGTGACGGCCAAGCGTGGACCGCCGGCCAGCCGGTGACCCTCGTCGTTCGCGTGGCCGAAAACGCGGCGATGCCGCTGCCGTCGACCGCCCAGGTGGTGGTCATGCAGACGGATGGCGATCGGACGAAGTGCCTCGGCGTGCCGCTCAGGCTGGTTCAGTCCGACGCGTCCGGCGGTCTCTACGCCGGTCTGTTCTTCCCGTTCCGACCCGCCCGCTATGACGGCAAGATTGTGGTCGGAACCGACGTCCAGGACATCACCTTCGACGTCAACCAGATGGTCGCTGGCGCCGCACCCGCGGGGGAGCTGCCAGCCGCGGAACCGATCGACACTTCCGCGCCGGTGCCACCGCTGGTCTCCGCGGCGCAACTGCCGGCGGTCGGCGCAGTGGCTCTGGCGTTCTCGCTCGCAGCGCTGGTCGGCTTAGCGAGGCAGCGCCGTCTGCGCCAACCGGCTGTGATCTGATGCGCTCGGTGGTCCTCAGTGTGGTGGTGCTGTTGCTCGTCGGCTGCAACGGCGCCACCGCCGGCCAGCCGGGTGTCGCTGCCCCGCCGCCGCCGCCGACATCGGCCGCAACTCTGACGCCGGCGCCGCCGCCGACGCCAGTCCCGACCAGCGCCCCGGTCGCGTCGCAACCATCCCCGACGGCGATGCCGGTCATCAATGTCGACGACATGATGGGCATGTACCCGCAGCAGACGGTGGTCGTCGCGACCCCCGACAAAGTGAGCGCGATCACCCTCCTCAACCACTTCACGCGCTACCGGATCGCGACCAACGGCACGGCGCAGGTCAGCGCCGACCGCGGCGGACGCTGGCTGTACCTGCTCGACGAAGATACGCCAGGGTTACGTCGGCTGCGCGTGTTCGATGTCCCCACCGGCAGCGAACGCGCGGTGCTCAGCGGAGTTGGCGACGTAGCCCCGGACGCGCACGCGCTGTCCGTCGCGGGAGTCGGCCGCGTGCTCGTGCTGAAGTCCGACACGGAGCATGTCTGGGTCGATGCCTACGAAGCGCTCACCCTCCAACCGCTGGGGCCAGTGATGGAGGGATCCGGCTGCGGCGATCGGCTGCTCACGAGTACCCGGCGGGTGGCGATCGTCTGCCTCGCGACGGGTCAGATCGCCGTGGACGACCTGCGCGGGACCCACGCTGAGATCGACGGCACGCTGGCGAACCTCGCCGCCACGGCCATGGCCGAAGACGGCGCACTGTACGTCGCCAGTAACGATCGGCGGCTTGCTACCGTCGCGGCCGGGACGACGACCCTGGTGAGCCTCCCCTGGCCGAGCGAGTGGTCGGGCTCAGTTGTGGCCGACGGGCTAACCATCGCCCCGGGCGGACCACCCCAGGAATCCGCGGCGATCGCCCAGGCAACGGACGACGGGGCGTGGCTGCGCGTGTTCGCGACCAGCGATGTGGCCCATCGGAAGTCGCTTCGGCTGGCGGGCGTGCCGCGGGGCGGCGTCATCGCGCTGTGGCCATTCGCGTACTACACCGTCGAGACCAGCGTCAGACACGTCGACCTGACCAGTGGCTCGCTCGAGACGATGACCGAGGTGGGCGCGGATGTCGTGCCCGCGGCGGTGGTGAACGGCTAGAAGCTTCGCAAGAAACATCCAGATCCCCCGGGGGCGTGTATCTGTGGGGTGACTCTCCTCCTGGAGGACTCCTGGATGTTTCGTACTGGATTCAGGCTCGTCACGGTCTTAGCGGCGCTCGTGGCGGTCGGCGGGCTGGTTGGCAGCGCGTCGCTGGCCGGCGCGCAGCCTGCGACGCCCAAGGCCTACATCGGGCTGTTCGGCGACAACGCGGTGGGCGTGATTGACACGTCAGCAAACCGATTGACGAAGACGATTCCGATTCCCACCGGCCCACACGGGATGGTGCTCACTCCCGACGGCAAATGGCTGTACGCCAGTAGCGATGGCGACTCTAAGGTCTCCGTCATCGACACCACCAGCGACGAGGTGGCCGCCAGCATCGAGGTTGGCACCACGCCTCACGGACTTGCCATCACCCCTGACGGCAGCCTCGTCCTGGTTGCCGGCTTCGGCACGAACCAGGTCGAAGCGATCGACACCGGCAGCAATCAACTCGTCTGGCAGGCGCCGGTTCCTCAGCCGCACAACCTTGCCATCACCGCCGACGGCCAGACGGTCTACGCCGCCAGCCAGAAGCAAGACGCCCCGTCCCTGGCGATCATCGACATCCCCAGCGGCACGCTCACCGGCTCGGTTCCGCTCGATCACGCGCCGCGCGCGCTGAACGTCGGCCCTGACGGAGGGGAGGTCTTCTTCACCCAGGCCGGTGTCGACTCCGTTCAGGTGCTGGACCGCGGCAGCAACCAGATCGTCGCGCGGATTCCGACCGGCGCTTCGCCGCACCATCCGCTGTTCACTCCAGATGGCAAGGTCGGGCTGGTGGTGGCTCAGGGACCTGGCGAGCTGGACCTGTTCGATCCAGTCACCTACGCCAGGACGGGCAGTGTCAAAGTTGGCGACATGCCGCACTGGATCGCGGCCTCCTCAGATAACCAGGTCGCGTACGTGACCAACGAGAAGTCCAACGACGTCTCAGTAGTCGACCTCGGCACGATGACGGTGGCGACTACGATTCCAGTCGGCAATGCCCCGCGCAAGATCGTGCTCCAGCCGGGTGCTGTTCCGCTGGCGAACGATCACCAGATGGTGCCGGCTCCCCAGGCACCGGCTCCCCAGGCGCCGGCGTCGGTGGCGGCGCCTGGGCAGGGCCCCGGCACGGCAGTCAGCATCGCCGGCTTCGCGTTCGTCCCGTCCACCATCACCGTCGCCGCCGGACAGTCGATCACCTGGACCAACACCGATCCGGTCGCGCACACCAGCACCAGCGATGACCGGACCTCGTGGGACTCCGGAGATCTCGGGCCCAGCGCCTCCTTCAGCACCACATTCGCACAGCCTGGCGCCTACGCCTATCACTGCACGATTCACCCGTTCATCCGCGGCACCGTCATCGTCAAGTAAGCTGCACCAATCGAAGATCAGCCTATCCTCAACCTGGTCGGAGAAAAGGTCGCGCTGGGTCCGATCCGGCGCGACCTTCTCGGCCTGTACCAACGCTGGGTCAACGACTTCGAGGTCCTGCGGACGCTCAGCATCGGTGGCTTGCGGCCGCTCACTGCCGAGAGCGAGGCGGCCTGGTATGACCGCATCACGACCAGCGAGAAGGACGTCTCATTCACACTCTATGAGCGCGAAAGCCTCCGCCCCATCGGCAGTCTTGGTTTGCACCAGGTCGATCACTACAACCGTACGGCGCTGTTCGGCATTCTGATCGGCGATAAAGACTGTTGGGGCAAAGGCTACGGCACGGAAGCCACGCGCCTTGTGCTCGAGTACGCCTTCACGGGCCTGGGCCTGCACAACGTCATGTTGACCGTCTTCGCCTACCACGAGCGGGGCATCCGCGCCTACAAGCGCGCCGGCTTCCGCGAGATCGGCCGCCGGCGCCAGGCGCATCGCTTCGCCGGTGTCGCCGAGGACATCGTCATGATGGACTGTCTGGCCACCGAGTTCGAGCGATCAGCGGGCGGACCCCCGTAAGGCTACGGCTGCCTCCGTCCGCCCCCACGTCGTGAGCCCTCCCGGGCCGATCAAGCGGTGACGATGTCGCTGGCCATCGGCGCGAGCGCCCCCAGCAGCATGCGTTTAGCGGCTGGCGAGACTCCGTTGCCATCCAGCGCAGCCACCAGGTCCTCCACCAGGGCATTGAAATCCTGCATGGTGATGCCCATACCGGCGTGGACCGACTTCATGTCGCCGCCGGTGTACTCCACTGGACCGCCGCTGGCATTGGCCACCTGCTGGATGAGCAGCTCCTTGAGGCGCGCGATGCGCAGCGCCGGCAGGTCAGCGAAATACGCGTTGATGCGCTCATCGCCGGCGACGTTGGTGATGAAGTCGTTCATCACCCCGGAGATGCCGGCCAGGCCACCGAGCTGGTCATACAGCGAATTGCCCGTCAGCTGCTGGGCGTGGATCTCCCGCGTCCTGGCAAAGCCGAAAACGCCGAGCGCCGCGCTGGCGCCGGCCGCGGCGAGCAAGATGCTGCGACGACGCACGACGAGCTGATCGACCATGGCCCGATCATCGGGCGAAAGCGCTGGTATCGCCATGGACGTATGCACCTTTCGTTTCGGGCGCGCTTCCGCGGCCCGGATCTACGAGAGAGCGGGCTCTCTGCTTGTTGTACGCCGGCGCGTGCCGGGTGGATCATTGCGGCCTCTCCGCCCATCCACGGACTCAGCTATACTGTTTTCGGAAAGGACGGAAACATGAGGAACGTAGGAACCAGCGCACGGCTGCCGCTGAGCGGCAACGCCGCGCTGGCCGCGGGTGCGCTGGTGCAGCTCGCCCTCGGCATCGAGTTCGCCCTCGCTGGCCTCAGCAAGCTGCTCGATCCCGATTTCGCCATCCAGCTCGAGCAGTTCGTGGCAGGCTCCCCCGCCGCGCACAGCGGCATCCTGGCGCCACTGCTGCAGGACGTTGTCCTGCCCCACGCGAGCATCGTTGCGCAGCTCGCCACGTCCGCCGAGTTGGGCGCCGGGGTAGTGCTGGTGGTCTCGGCGATCGAGGTGGCACGACGCCGCTTCCCCAGCCCCATCGGCAGTCAGCACGGCTACGAGGCCGCGGTGGCCCTGCTCAGCGCCTGCGCGGCGGTCGTGGTGGCGGGTCTGTCTGCCACGATCTACGTGCTCGAGGGTGGTGGCCTGCCGCGCATCAGCGGCGGGAGCGCCTTCGGCTCGCCGATCGCGATCGAGCTGCTGCTGGTGCCCCTCGCGCTCGGCATCGCCTGGCTAGAGCTGGGCCGCTTCTTCGCCTTGCGAGCGTCGCGCGCGTGACGCCAAGCGGTGGACTGGACGCCGTCTCGTTTCTGTGCTCAGCGTGCTTGTTGCTGTCGATTCGAGGTCCGGAGCCGCGCCGGGCGCCGAGGCGGCAGGGCAGCACGCTGCGTGGCGACATGGTGGAGGGACTCAAGGTGATCCTCACGCATCCGTTGCTGCGGCCGCTGGCGGGGTGTTCGGCCACCATGAATGTGTTCAACCACGCGCTTTTTGCGGTGCTGCTGCTGTACGTCGCGCGCGAGCTGGCGCTGCCTGCCGCGGCATTGGGCATTATCGCGTGCTCGGCCTGGCGCCGACCGCTTACAGCGTGAACACGGTCAGCCTGCGCCAGGCGATCACACCCGACCACCTCCGGGGACGCGTCAATGCGTCCATGCGGTTTGTGATGTGGGGCACGATGCCGATCGGCTCGCTGCTCGGCGGAGGCCTGGCGGAAGTGATCGGCATGCACACTACGCTGACGCTGGCCGCGCTGGGCATGCTGCTGGGCAGCCTGTGGGTGGTGTTCTCGCCCGTGGCTCGCCTGCGGCAGACGCCGGCAACGCTCTTGCATTGACGGCGGGTCGGCACTATACACGGGCGTCGGTCGAGCAATCCGACTGACGGCTTTCGACGTAGATACGGTCAGAGGAAATCTCGACGGCATGGCTCTCCAGGAAATGCGACGTAACCAGGTCTATCGGCTCGAGCGCAACCGCAAGCGACCCTTGCTTGCTCGTCTCCGCAGGGTGCTCAGGCTGCGCAGACCGCGCTAAACCGAGGCCTGGGGCCGCGGCCGAAAACCTGTCTGCCATTCCGTCTGGCGGCCGCGTCCGCAGGCAAGTCAGTGACACGAAGTTCGGCCGACTGCGACCTGCACCGAAATGCGGCTTGTCGGCCGACCTTCTAGATCAGGCCGCGCTCCTGAAGCTGCTCGGCCAGCGCCTCGGCCGAGACGAAGCGCACTGCGTCCATACCCGCGGCGCGGGCACCCTCGACGTTCTCCTGGACATCGTCCACGAACACGCTCTGCGCGGGTTTGACCCCCAGTCGCTCGAGGGTTCGCACGTACGCCTGAGGATCGGGCTTGAGCGCGCCGACCTGGTACGAGAAGCACAGCTGGTCGAAACGCGTGGCGACGTCCGGGAGCAGCTCCACCACCATGGCGTTCACCAGCGGACCGTTGTTGGACAGCATCACCGTCGGCGCGGCGTGGCGGACGCGGTCGATCAACGCCAGCACATCGGGATCGGGCTCAAAGCCCTGCGCCCAGAGCCTGGCCAACCGTGTCCGCTCCAGAGTGACGCCGAGTCGCGCGTCGATCTGTGCACACACCTCGTCGAGCTGATAGCGGCCGCGGTCGCAGTCCTGGTCGAAGCCTGAGGCGAAAAGACGGCGATGGACCTCATCCGCGGATAGGCCACTGGCCTGAGCCAGCGCGTCGAGTCGGCGGGCCGAAAAGAAGCGGCAGGTAACTCCACCCAGGTCGAAGAAGACGGTGCGGCCGCCGCGTGCCGCCACCGGGTGTGCGTCGCGAGTTGGCGTACGGCGAAGACTACGGGAATCCGTGGGGCGCCGGCGA
>VBGG01000341.1 GCA_005883405.1 Chloroflexota bacterium
CTGCTCCAGGCCGGCGACGATGTCAGCGTGGACGCGCGCTTCTGCCTGCTGGTACGCCGCCGCCTGCGAGACGCCCTTGCCGCGTAGCTCGCGGCTCAAGATGACCAGGGCATTGATCTTGCCCTCATCGACTTCCTTCTGGTAGCTCTGGAGGTCGTTCGACAGCCGAATGCAGGTCGATGCGAGCTGCTCCATGGCCCGCAGGTGCTCGAGATGGGCAGGAGTCGATGCATCGTCCGACGTGATGAGCGCCGCCCACATGTGCGGCGGTCCACCGATGCTGTAGCGACCGGTGGCGACGTACTCCTCATAGCTGGGCAGCGTTGCTCGCGCATCGGTGCCCTTGCGGTAGGCCAGACGCCACTGGTACTCGCGCATCATGCCGTCGATCGTTCCGCACAGGGCGTTGGCCCACTCGGACCCGAGCGGTCCGAAGAGCGGATAGGTGGCCAGGTCGTCGCGCAGCTCGCACAGGGCAGTCGCAAGGCTGTCGCCGGTCGGCGGGGCGATCTCGCGATGCGCAAGCGCGCGGTACCGCTCGGCGCGCTTCATCAGCTCGCTCTGGGGGACGCGCTCCTCGTCGAACAGATCGTCGAGCGTAAAGACCCACAGGCTCAGCCGAGCGGTCGAGATCAGCGCCTCAACCGACGTGAACGGGGCGCCGGCGGCGACGGACAGCGACAGCGGCCACACGCGCACGCGGCGGATCAGCGGATAGCGTGCCGCCCAGCGATGCAGCTTCTGAGAGGTTCGCGCGCTCAGATCGAAGATACGCACCTGTTCCGCGGGGTCGAGCGACGCGAGGAAGCGGCTGCGCAACCCTCCCCAGGGGGAGTCGTTGGCCGTGGTGTGCTGGGGGTCGAGCTCGCGGCCGGCTCGCTCGCGCTTGGAAGTCAGTGCCATACGTCTGGGGTGACTATCGGCACGCGGAGTGGTAGGCTGAAGGCGCAGCTCGGCCGAGAATGGCTGGCTGGAACGGGTAACCTGGCTCCGAGAGGCCCGCGCTACTGGAGGCGTAACGGGGTAGCGTGGACGGAACCTCTCGAACCTCGACAACGTGCCGTCGCCCGAGTTACCGGCGGTAATGACACTGAGCTGACACGAATGCAGCGGCCCGCAAGCGCAGCGGAAACCGGCTCGCCACCCCCCGGGAAACCAACCGCGTCGTCACGCGGGCGTCGCTCACGCCCGCGCACGGTCGGAGTGAGTACCGCGGGTTGGAGCCTGGTTGGTACGCATGACCTGATCGAGTTGTGCCGTCTTGTGCATCAGACGATCGCCCGTGAGATGGATGCGACGATCTTCTTCCTGGCGACGTACGACGAGACCAGTCGGACCTTCCAGGTGGTCTGGCAGGTCGAGAATGGGGAGGAGCTATCGGGCGGCTCCTTCCCGCTCGGCACTGGGCTGACCAGCCAGGTCATCTCGAGCGGGGAACCGCGTCTGATCGGGAACTGGTCGGTAGAAGGCCCCCGGGTGCAGGTGCAGTACGCCTCACCGGCTGGACCGTCGCTGCCGGAATCGGCGGTGGCGGTGCCACTCAAGCTCGCCGGGAACACCATCGGCCTGATGTGCGTCGAGTCGTACCGCCAGAATGCGTACAGCTATAGCAATCTCCACGCGCTCGAGGTGCTGGCAGACGAGGCCGCGATCGTGATGGCCGGGCTCAACTACTCGGAACGGCTCGGCGCCCAGGTGGGGCGGCGGGTCTCCGAGCTGGAAGCCATTCTGGCCAACATGGCCGACGCGCTGCTGATCATCGACAGCCGTGGCTGCCTGGTGCGTTTGAACCGCGCAGCGCGCGACCTGCTGTGCCTGGACGAATCCACTATCGTGCTCGGCCAGCCGTTTGAGGAGAAGCAATGGGATAACTGGCCGCCGGAAGGACGCGCGGCGGCAGAAGGATTGCGACCGGTCGTCGAGCGGCTTCAGCAGACGCAGGAGCCCCAAGAAGTAGAGGTGGAGCTCCCCGGCGTGCGTCGTGTGCTGAGCTTCCGCGCAACGCCGCTCCACGACGTGGATGGCGCCTTCACGGGCGGCGTGATCGTCTTCCGCGATGTCACCGGCGAGCGTGATGTCGAGCGCTTGAAGGATGACATGTTCTCGATGGCGTCGCACGACCTCAAGACGCCCGCCACGGTCATCAAGGTACAGGCTCAGCGACTCAAGCGGCGGTTCAACACCGGCAGCGCCGAACAGGACGACGTCGAAGAGGGGCTGACAATGATCGCCGATCAGGCGGATCGGCTGTCGAAGCTGCTCAATTTGCTGCTCGATCTGTCGCGCATCGAAGCCGGACGATTGAGTCTCGATCGGACGGCGACCGATCTGCGCGGGATGCTGATCAGCATGGCCCGAGCACTGCAGTCGACGACGGACAGCCACGTGATCGAGGTGGACGCGCCCATGGGCGTCATCGGCCACTGGGATGCTCGGCGGCTCGAAGAGGTCATCCAGAATCTGCTCAACAATGCCGTCAAGTACTCGCCGATGGGCGGCGGCATTCACGTTCGGCTGCGCACACAGGGCCAGAACGCGGTCGTGACCATCCGAGATTCGGGCATCGGCCTGGCGAGCGACGATGCGCCGCACGTGTTCGAGCGCTTCTTCCGCGGTCGCGAGATCCGACGGGTCGAGGGCGCGGGCCTGGGGCTCTACATCTGTCAAGCGATCATCGCCGCCCACGGCGGGCGGATCTGGGCGCAATCCAAAGGCCCAGGCACGGGCAGCACCTTTACCTTCTGCCTTCCCTTAGCCGAATAAGGCCGGGCCGCGCAGAGCGGTTAGAGTAGTAGGCGCCAGGCATGACCACCACCGCGGCGGTAGACCGGCTCGAGGAGTTTTACGGGCCTAACGCGGGCTACGCGCAGGAGCTGATCGAGCGCCAGGCGACCGCGACAGCGCCGCCAGTGACGGAGCTTCCGCGGGCTGAGCTGAGCGCGTCAGCGGAGGTTTCGGCCGCGGCCGCGGCGGCGGCGCTGGCGCAGAGCATTCGCCTGTTCGGCCATCTCGCCGCGCGTATCGATCCACTCGGCTCAGAGCCACCTGGCGACCCGCATCTGGACTTCGGCGCCTACGGACTGCGCGAGGACAGTCTCGCCCATCTCCCGGCATCGGTGGTCGGCGGGGCGGTGGCTCGGGCGAATTTCCCCAACGCGCTGGAGGCCATTCGGCGCCTGGAGCAGCTCTACTGCGGCAGTACCGGCTACGAAATCGCGCACGTCGAGGACCCGGACGAACGCGCCTGGCTGGTCGACGCGATCGAGCAAGAGCGCTTCCGCCCGCCACATGACCCGGTCGACGAGCGAGAGCTGCTCGACCGCCTGACTGAGGTCTCAGCGTTTGAGCGCTTCCTGCACCGCGCCTACCCCGGCCAAACGAGGTTCTCGGTCGAAGGCCTGGGCATGCTCATTCCCATGCTCGACGAGCTCATCACCGATGTCGCCGCGCAAGGTACCCGCTCGGTGCTGTTGGGCATGGCGCATCGCGGCCGTCTGAACGTGCTGGCGCATGTGCTCGGCAAGCCGTACGCGCGGATCGTGGCCGAGTTCGAGGGTCGCGAGGCTGGTCCGCGCCGGGCGTCTTCGGAGAGCACCGACGAGGGCTGGGCCGGCGACGTCAAGTACCACGCCGGCGCGCGGCGTGCCTATCAGAGCAGCGACCTGCGGGATGGCACCGATCGTCGGACGGTCAACGTCGTCATGGCTCCGAATCCGAGCCACCTGGAGTTCGTCAACCCCGTTGTCGAGGGCATGGCACGCGCCACCACCGACGATCGGCATCGTCGCGGTCCAGCGCTCCAGGACGAGAAGGCCTCGCTGGCAGTGCTCATCCACGGCGACGCCTCGTTCCCGGGCCAGGGCGTCGTCGCTGAGACCCTGAATCTTGCCCGCCTGCGGGGGTATTCCACTGGCGGCACGTTGCACCTCATTGCCAACAATCAGCTCGGCTTCACTACCGAGCCGCGCGATGGGCGGTCGACCCTGTACGCCAGCGACCTCGCCAAGGGCTTCGAGATGCCGATCGTCCACGTCAACGCCGACGATCCGATCGCTTGCCTGGCGGCGATCCGCCTGGCCGTCGCCTACCGCGCGCGGTTCAGCGAAGATTTCCTGATTGATCTGATCGGCTACCGCCGCTGGGGCCACAACGAGGGCGACGACCCATCCTTCACCCAGCCGCGAACCTACGCCACGATCGAAAAGAAACAGACGGTCCGTGAGGGTTTCGCGTCCGACCTCGTCAAGCGCGGGGTGGTCCGCGAAGGCGACCCCGAGGCGTTTTTGAAGGCGGGGCTGGACGAGTTCCAGCGGATCCGCGAGTCGGTTCGATCCGCACCTCCTTCTGTGGCGGATTCCCACTCGAACGCACCCCTCACCCCGGCCCTCTCCCAAAGGGAGAGGGAGGTGACGCCGACGTGGGAACGGCTGAAAGCGCTCAATAATGCGTTGGTCGCGTTTCCGCCGGACTTCAATCTTCACCCCAAGCTCGACCGCGCGCTGCAGCGGCGGCGCGTCGCGTTTGACCGACCCGACGCACCCATCGACTGGGGCCACGCCGAGACGCTCGCCTTCGCCAGCCTGGTCACTGAAGGCGTGCCAATCCGCCTGACGGGCCAGGACACTGTCCGCGGCACATTCAGCCAGCGTCACCTGGCGTTTTACGACGCGAAAACGGGCGCGCCCTTCACGCCGCTGAGTTCCCTGCCCGAGCAGAGAGCGTCCTTCGACGTCTACAACAGCCCCCTGTCCGAGAGCGCCACGCTCGGCTTCGAATACGGCTACAGCATTCAGGCGCCCGAGACGCTGGTGCTCTGGGAAGCCCAGTACGGGGACTTCATCGACGGTGCGCAAGTGATCGTCGACGAGTTCATCGTTTCGGGCCAGGCCAAGTGGGGCTTGATCTCGGGACTGGTGGTCCTGTTGCCGCACGCCTGGGAGGGCCAGGGGCCTGATCACTCGAGCGGTCGTCTCGAACGTTTTCTGGAGCTGGCCGCGGAGGACAACATCCGCGTCGCCAACTGCACCACTGCCGCGCAGTACTACTTCTTGCTACGCCGCCAGGCAAGGAGCCTGGGCACGGACGCGCGGCCACTCGTCGTTATGACTCCCAAGAGCTTGCTGCGCCACCCGCTGGCCGCCTCGCGCGCGAGCGATCTCGTCGAAGGTCGCTTCGCACCCGTGGTCGACGACCCCAACGCATCGAAGCACCCGCACCGCGTCAAACGCGTGGTGCTATGCAGTGGGCACATCTGGGCCGAAGTGGAAGCGGACAAGCGGCGCGGGCAGGCAGAAGACGTGGCGCTGGTGCGCATCGAGCAGCTGTACCCGTTCCCGACTGAGGACGTGGCCGAGGTGCTCGACCGCTACAGCCAGGCACGCGACGTGGTCTGGCTCCAGGAAGAGCCGCGAAACATGGGCGCATGGACCTTCGTCGAACGCCACTGGGGGGATACGCGCGCGCTGCGCTACATCGGGCGACCCGAACGTGCCAGCCCAGCCGAGGGCTGGTCCGAAGCGCATGCCGCTGAGCAACAGCGGATCATTACCGAGACGCTCGAAGGAGTCCGAACCCATGCCGGTTGACGTCCGCGTTCCCGTGCTGGGTGAATCGGTCGTCGAGGCGACGGTAGGCGCCTGGCTCAAGCACGAAGGTGAGCCGGTGGAAGCTGGCGAAGCGCTGGTGCAGCTCGAGACGGAGAAGGTCAACGTCGATGTCGCCGCGGACCAGAGCGGCGTGCTCGGCAAGATCGCCGCGCGAGAAGGCGAAACGGTCCACCCCGGCGACGTGCTGGCGACCATCGACGAGACGGCGAGAGCCGCGGCGCCGGCCGCCTCGGCGGCAGCTCCGAGTGCGCCTCAGCCCGAAGCTCCGCCGGCCGCCAGCGAGACTCCCACCAATGCCAGCGAGATGGAACGGCCACACGCCTCGCCTGTCGCCCGCCGCATGGCTGAGGAGCATGGTCTCGATCTGGCGCGAGTCGAAGGGACCGGCACCGGCGGGCGGGTTACGCGCGAGGATGTCGAACGGCACATCGAGGCGGGCCAACCGCGGCGTCAGGAGCCGACCGCCGCGCCTCGGCCGGCCGGACCCTTGCCCGATGGGCGGCAGCCCGCGGGGCGCGAGACGCGCATCCGCATGTCAAGGCGGCGGCAGACGATCGCCGCCCGACTGCTGGAAGCCCAGCGCACCGCCGCCATGCTCACGACCTTCAACGAGGCGGACATGTCGGCGATCATGGAGATTCGCGCTCGCCGCCGTGAGGCTTTCCAGAAGCGGCATGGCATCGGCCTGGGCTTCATGTCGTTCTTCACGAAAGCCGTGATCGGCGCGCTGCACGACTTTCCCAACCTGAACGCCGAAATCCGCGGCGACGAGATTATCCAGAAGCACTATTACGACATCGGCATCGCCGTGGGCGCCGAAGGCGGTCTGGTGGTGCCAGTCGTGCGCGATGCAGACCGCAAGTCGTTCGCTGGGCTGGAACGTGAGATCGCCGAGCTGGCTGAAAAGGCGCGCAACAATACGCTGACCCTGGAAGATCTGCGCGGCGGCACGTTCACCATCACCAACGGCGGCGTTTTCGGCTCGCTGCTATCCACGCCGATCCTGAGTCCGCCTCAAGTTGGCATTCTGGGCATGCACCGCATCCAGCAGCGGCCCGTCGCTCTCGATGGTCAGGTCGTCATTCGGCCGATGATGTACCTGGCGCTGACCTACGACCACCGCCTGGTCGACGGCCGCGAGGCGGTCCAGTTCCTGGTGCGGATCAAGGACCTGGTGGAGGATCCGACCAGCCTATTACTCGACTAAAACCGCCTCTCCCTTTGGGAGAGGCCGCGCGCAGCGCGGGTGAGGGGTGCGTACGAGATCAAACGTTTTCGAACATACGCACCCCTCACCCCAGCCCTCTCCCAGCGGGAGAGGGGGTCTTCAGTCGCGGTAGAGCTCGGCGAAGGTGATCTGGCCCTGGCCGTCGATGGCGGCGCCGATGGCGATGCGCCTGTAGCCGGGGTCGAGGATGTTCTGGCGATGCGTCGGCGACGCCATCAGCGCCTGCTCGACGCGTGAGGCCAGTGAGACGTCGCTCGCCGACGCCCGGGCGAGGTTCTCGCCCGCGGTCTGGTACGTCAGCTGGGCATCGAGCAGCAGGCGGGCGAAGATCAGCTCACCGTTGGCGTCGTAGTGCGACAGGCTCGGCGCGCCGAGCTGGTCCTCTGCTCGCTCGCGAGCCACCGGCAGCGCGTCAGTGTCCAGCTCGAGCGGCTCCAGGCCATTCGCCACGCGGTCGACGTTGGTCAGGTCCAGCATGGCTTGCTCGGCAGAGAGCAGGTTGGTGACGGCGGGATCGCCAGGTACGAGCGAAGCAGCGTTCATCGCGAAAGCGTTCGTCGCGGGCAGCAGCACGAGGGCGCTGGCAGCCAGAAAGCCTGCAAACGGTCTGAGAAAACTCGAACGAAACATCGTGGGCCCAATCTAGATAGAGGCGCGCCGAGCCCGATAGATACAGGGGTACCGCCAGGCGGAGGCAGAATGGCCCGACCGGGGGAGCCGAACGGTCACGCTCGTATGGCACCCACACCCCGCGCTCCGCTGCGCTCCACGGGGCAGGCCCAGCCCTCTCCCAGAGGGAGAGGGAGTTCAACACGCTACCCTCATCTGCGTGTCGGTCGAAGAGCCACTGAAAGCTGTGCCGAGTTGGCGGCCAGGTCACTTCATCTGGCCGACCGGCCAGACCAAGCTCGTCCTGCTGGGCGGTATCGGCACTCGCACGGGCGACGCCGAGCGGTCGTTCAGCGGCATGGTGCACTTCCTGGCCGAACGTGGCGGCTACGACCCGCGGCGTGACGTGTTCGAAGGTACTTTCGCCGGGGCGATGGTCAACGGCGCATGGCGGCCGAGCGTGTACGCCGCGTCCGATTCCCGCCGACCACTGATCGACATCGCCGAAGCGGTGGCTGGCTGTCTGGACTTTTACCGCCAGGCGCTGCTGCCCGACACGCGTCTGTATGTGGTCGGTTACTCGCTGGGTGGGGTGGTGGGCCTCGACGGGGCGACGCTTGCCGTGGCTCGAGACCGACAGGCATGGCGTGGCCGCCTCGGCGCGGTGATCACCCTGGCCGCGCCGATGCATGGCTGCAGCGTTGGGACACTGCTCAACTGGGCCTGGCTGGTGCTCGGCGATACGGAGGGCCTGGGGGAGGCTGGTCGCGACCTCGACTCGCGCTGGAAGGACGTGGAGGAGCAAACGCGCCTCGCCCGGCGTGCCGCGTTCCTGCGCGCGGCAGGCGCGCGGGTCTTGACGCTCGCCGACCCCGACGACTCGGTGGTGCGACCTGAAGAAGCCCTCTTGCCGGCTCCAGGGGAGTCACCGACGGATCTGCAGGTGACGACACAGATCCGCCGGCCCGGTAGCCTGGGTCACGGCGCGCTCCTGGACGAGCCGGCCGTCTGGCGGCGTGTGCTCGGCGTGCTCGGACCACAGGCGGTCGTTCCGCGTTCCGGGTTCCGCGTTCCGCGTTCCGACCTCGACCCCATCGAGGATGAGCTCAAGGCGCTGAAGGACAGGCTCCGCGGCGAAGGCCGGATCAAGTGAAGACCAACGCGGAACGCGGAACCCGGAACGCGGAACCCGGAACCGTAGCGCTGGCCGTCTCGGGCCACGGCTTCGGCCACGCGGTGCGCTGCGCCGAGGTGGCAAGCGCGCTTCTGGCGCGCGGTGTGCGTGTGAAGATCCGCACCGATGCCCCAGCCTGGCTGTTCCCAGCGCAAGCGGAGTTCTTACCGTCGCCTGGTTGGCCGCTCGACGTAGGCGTGGCGCAATACGATGGCCTCGAGCTGGACATCGACGAGACTCGGCGCCGCTGGCAGGCCTTCGCGTGCGAGCTCGACGCACGCGCCCGCGCCGAGGCGGATCTCCTGGAGGCACACCGCGTCGACGTCCTTGTCGGCGATATCCCGCCGCTCGCCTTCGCGGCGGCGACTCGCGCTGGCGTGCCCTGCGCGGCGCTGACCAACTTCGGCTGGGATTGGATCTACGCGGCCTGGCCCGGCTTCGAGCGGATCGTCGAAACGGTGCAGAGCGGGTACCGCCAGGCTGACCTGCTGCTGCGGCTTCCACTGCACAGCGACTCGGACGACGCCTTCCCAGCCTTCAAACGCATCGAAGACGTGCCCCTGATTGCCCGCCGCGCGCGTCGGCCTCGGGCCCAGGTCCGCGCCGAGCTCGGACTGCCAGCGGACGCGCAGGTGGTGCTGCTGTCGTTCGGCGGTTTCACGGCTGGCGGACTCGACGTTGGGGCGCTCGGTGAATGGTCGGACTACCTGTTCGTGCTGACCCCGCCGCTGTCCACCTCGTGCGACGTGTTGCCGTCCAACGTGGTTGGCCTGAACCAAACCCCTGCCGATTACGTCTCTCTACTCAGAGCCTCCGACGTGGTCGTCACCAAACCGGGCTACGGCATCGTCGCCGACTGCCTGGCCAACCGAGTGGCCGTGCTCTTTACCGATCGCGGTCCCTTCCGCGAGTACGACGTGCTAGCCGACTGCCTGCCGCGGCTGGCCTGTGCGCGCTACATCCCGCGCGCCATGCTCCTCGCCGGCCAGGTCGGCCCGTACCTCGACGCGCTGCTCGCTTCCGACGGCGCGTGGACGGACCAACCCATGAACGGCGCGGAAGTCGCGGCCCAGCGGATCCTGGACCTTCACGAACAGGCAAAAGAGGTAACGTTTTGGTAATGGTCGCCACGCTCGGCCCCGGCGTGCGTGTGCGGTTGATCACCAGCGTCGTGCTGCGGCTGCTGCTCCTCGGCTGTGCCGGGGTGGTGATGCAGGTCGGCTGGGTCATGGTCTGGATGCTCAGCTACCGGCTGACCCACGGTAACGACTTCACGTACGCCTACCTGGTCAGCCAGTCGGCCGTGTGGGAGAAGCTGCACGAGCTGCTTGTGCTGGCCAACACCCTGGCGCCCGGCCTGGAGCTCGCCGATGGTCCGGCGACCCTGGACATCGTGGTGAACTCGCTCGTGCTGGCGTTCGTCCTCGCGGGTGTCGGCTACCTGTGCGGCATCGTGCTGATCGACCTGGGTGTGTGCGCGGTGCGCGGCGCGGTGCTGGTGGTGGTGCTGTTCGAGGTGGTCTTCCAGACAACGCTCTTTCTCACCCCGGGCCTGTACACCACCGATATTTTTTCGTACGTGATGTACGGCCACATCTCGGCCGTCTACAACCTGAACCCGTACCTCTATCCACCGAACTACTTCCCGGCTAACCCGATGCTGGGCTGGATCCACCCCATCTGGCACGACCAGCCGAGCGTCTATGGACCGCTGTGGACCGACCTCGCCTGGGTCTTCGCGCGCGTGCTCGCGCCGTTGAACGACGTCACGTCGACGCTCGACGACGGCACCATGCTGCAGATCGGGTTGATGGATCAGGTCTTCGCCTACAAGCTGCTGATGAACGTCGTCCAGGTGGTCAACCTGGTCCTGGTCTGGTGGCTGCTTGGCCGCATGATGGCGGGCAGGCCCCGCGCGCGATTGGCTGCCTTCGTGGTGTTCGCCTGGAACCCGCTGATGCTGTTCGACGCGGCTGGCAATGCCCACAACGACGCGTTGATGGTGACGCTGCTCTTGCTCGGGATCGCGCCGCTCGTGTGGCGGCGCAGCCCACCAACCAACGCGGGCTGGGCACTCGGCACGTTCTTCGTCGGACTCAGCGCGCTGATCAAGTACACCACCGGTCTCGTCGGCCTTTTTTATGTAGTGCCCTGGGCTCGGCGTCTGTCGAGCTGGACAGCGCGCGTGGTGTGGATCGGCGGCGCGGTGGGGCTGGTGGTTGTCGCGACGGTGGTGCTGTACATCCCCTGGATCGATTTCCCTCGGTTCCTCGATCCCATCTTCGTCGCGGCCAGCGGCAAGACGTGGATGTATACCAACTGGGCGCCGGACCTCGTGGCGCTCACCATCTCCGATCAGTGGCTCGATCCGAACGGATTGAACCCGGACGCCTCGCGCGAGCTGGTCCGCTTCTGGACCAAGACGGTGACCCGCGGCATCTTCGCCGTGTACCTCGGCTGGGAGCTCGTGCGCCTGTGGCGTATCGCCGGTGATCGCCAACGGCCGATCGTCGAACCCATCCTCGAGGCATCCACGCGGACATTCTCGGTACTGATCCTGCTAGTGCTGAGCTGGGTGTTGGAGTGGTACTGGATGTGGCCCCTCGCACTGGTCACCCTGCTCGGCTGGCAGCGCATGCTCACCCGCGTCGTGGTTGGCTACACGCTGACGTCGCTACCGGTCTTTTACGTTCACCACTACTGGAGCACCAACATGCCCGGGGTGCTCGTGCTCGCGTATGCGCTGCCGCCGCTAGCGCTACCGATCGTCGGCTGGGCCTGGCAACGTTGGATCAAACGACCTAGTGCCGGACCGTCGGTCAGACGCGTGTTGAGGACAGAGCTGGGGGCGGCGTCGGAGTGACCCGCGAAAAGGAGGAGTTGGTCCAGCTCGAAACGTACGCGGCCGATCTGAGCCGCACGTATAGCGAGCTGCGGCGGCACCTCCATCACCTGACGGCGCTGCACGAGGTCAATACGCGCATCGCGTCGGCGCTGGACCCGGACGAGGTGGTCGCGGGAATGCTCGACTCCCTGAGCGAGCTGCTGACGTATCAGACCGCGGCGATCTATCTCCTGGACCTCGACGTGGCGGTAGCAGCCGAAGGTCCGCACACGGTGGTGCCCGCGGCGAACACGCTCGCCCGCTTGCGCGCTGGCCGTGCCATGCAGGAAGCGCCACTACCCGAGGTTGAAGGATCAGCGGCGCCTGATGAGGGCACCATCGTCGAGGCCATGCGCGATCACCGCACGGTCGGACACATGCTCACCTCGGGAGAGCTGCAGCTGGCGGTGCCGTTGCTCGCCGGCGGACGCTCGCTCGGCGCGCTCGAGCTCAGGCTCGGCGCGCCGCTGGGTGAGGACGATGTGAAGATCGTCGAGCTTCTCGCGGCGGCGGCGGCGGTTGCCCTGCAGAACGCGCATCTGTATCAGGAGACGCAACGGCTGGCGACGACGGATGCGTTGACCGGGGTTAGCAACTATCGGCATTTCCACAACCTGCTCGATCTGGAAGTCCAGCGCGCGCGGCGCATGGACTACGCGGTCGGGCTCCTGGTGATGGACATTGACCACTTCAAGCTGGTCAATGACCGCCACGGGCATCCGGTCGGCGACCTGGCGCTGCAGGGCGTGGCCGAGCAGCTGCGCAAGCGGCTGCGGCGGACTGACGTGATCGGTCGGCTCGGCGGCGAGGAGTTCGGGGCGATCTTGCCCGGCGACAGCCTGGCCGAAGTAGCCATCGTGGCTGAGAAGCTGCGGCACGCCGTCGAAGAGATGCCACCGCTGTTTGGCGGTATGACGGCCACGCCGACGTCGCTCACCATGAGCGTCGGTGGAACGTCGCTCGGCGCGGACGTCGTCGATCGACAACTCCTGATCAGCTGCGCGGATCACGCGCTCTACGAGGCCAAGCGCAACGGTCGGAACCAGGTCCGACTGTGGAGCGATCCGGTTGTGCCTGCTCCGCCTGAGCGTCAGTCGGCTTGAGGAGTTTGAGAGGCCCGAGGGAGGCGAGGGCGGCGATGAAGCGACGCGTGTTGCTGGCGGACGACGATCCAGCCCTGCGGCGGCTGATCGGGACCACGCTGGGCACTGAGGATTTCGACCTGTTGCAGGCGGTCGACGGCGAAGAGGCGTTGCGGATCGCCCGTCAGGAGCATCCGGAGCTGGTGCTGCTCGACGTGAACATGCCCAAACTGGACGGCTTCGAGGTGTGTCGGCACCTGAAGTCCGAGCCCGAGACGTCGGGCATCAAAGTGGTCATGCTCACCGCCCGCGCCGCGGAAGTGGACCGAGCCCGCGGCCGTGAAGCAGGAGCGGATGACTACTTCATCAAGCCCTTCTCGCCCGTCCAGCTCTTGAACAAGGTCTACGCGTTGCTCGGGTGAGGTTGCGGTTTGCCCCAGTGGGGACCCGTCTGGGAAATGTGTTGCTCCGGAGCCTCATTCGCCCGCTTCGCGCCTCCACCCGGCCGAGGGCCAAACAAAACTCCCCGGAGGGGACCCAAGGTGGGCGTGAGGTCGTTCTCGCGTAGGCGCGTGGCGACTCTAGACAGCGGCTACTGAGCGTCGGAGGTGACGCTCGGTGCGCTCTTGCAGCCGGGGGCGCTGGTGGCGCTCGTGGTGTGGAACTTCGCCGTGCTTTCGGCGGCGCAGCTGACCATCCGGCTCATCATGGCCTACTCCGTGAGACTCACGCTGGTCGCGGCGCTGGTGTTGTCGTTGGCTGACCTGCCGATCGCGGCCGCTTACGATCTCGCGATCACGCCGCAGGCATCACTGGCCGCGCGGCTCGAGCTGGCGCCGCTGGCGATGCTCTTCACGGGACTGACGGGCTTTGCGATTGCCAGATGGCTGCTGCGCATACGCCGCCTGCGCGGCCAGATAGTCGCCGCTGTCATGGTCGGTCTGCTGGACCCTCACGTGTTCACGCTATTGTTTCCGTGATGCGCGTGCGCTTCCTGGGAACATCGACCTCCTACGGAGTGCCCGTCATCGGCTGCCGCTGCGCGACGTGCTGCAGCACCGACCCGCGTAACAAGCGCACCCGCGCGTCGGTCTATTTGGAGAGCGATGAAGGCGTGCGCCTGCTCATCGACAGCGGTCCGGAGCTCCGTGTGCAGGCGCTGCGCGAGGGCGTCACGCGCCTGGACGCCGTGCTGTACACGCACTTCCACGCCGACCATACCGCCGGTATCGACGACCTCAAAGCCTTCAACGCCGCGCTGGGAGGCGTGCTACCGTGCTTCGGCGATGCCCCAACCGGCGTGTCGCTGCGTGAGCGCTTCGCCTATGCCTTCGCCGGCACACCCTGGATCGGGTTGATCCCCCACATCAACTACACGGCGGTTGACAGCAAGCCGTTCTACGTGGGCAAGACGTGCATTCAACCCGTCCCGATGCGCCACGGCGCGATCCGCGCAACCGGCTATCGCGTCGACAACTTTGCCTACTTGACTGACACGAGTGGCGTGCCGGCCGCGTCGCGCGCGCTGCTGTACGATCTGGACGTGGTTGTGGTGGATGCGCTGCGCTGGGAGCCACATCCGACCCACCTGAGCGTGCCCGAAGCACTTGAGCTGATCGCCGATATCCAACCCCGCCACGCGTATCTCACCCACGTCGGCCACACGCTCGAGCACGAAACCACCAACCTTCGGGTCGGCCCCGATGTGGAAGTGGCGTTCGATGGCCTCGAGCTGACGTTGGCGCGGTAAGCGTTCGGGCGTTCTTAATCGTTCGCGCGTTCCCGCGTTCCCGCCTTCGCGCGTTCGCGCGTTCTTTCGCTGTCGTGTCTCGTCGCTGGGTGAAGCTGTCGCC
>VBGG01000345.1 GCA_005883405.1 Chloroflexota bacterium
GTCCGCCACTCCGTTAAGGTGCTCGGCGAGGTAGCGCCGGTTGTAGTCGCTGATGGTGACGACCGCCTCGGCGCGCTCCACCTCGGCGCGCAGCAGCTCGTCGGGCACGTCGACATAGATGTCGCGGGCATGCGCGGTGAAGGTGTATGGGATGCCGATCAGCTCGTGAGCGAACATCGCCAGCAGCGCGGGGGCGGTCGAGAAATGGGCGTGCAAGTGGACGATCGGCTCGAGGCGCAGCAGGTCCGCCAGATAGGCCGCCTGGAGAAACCGGGCGACGATAGTCCACCGCCGGAAGCGCAGCGCCAGGCCCAGCGCCCGAACGTAGCGGCCACGCAGGTCGCGAGCCAGGCGGATATTAGCGCGCGCGGTCGGGTGCCAGCCGTGTCGCAGCGTGAAGTAGGTAACGGGAGCGCGCACTTCGGCCAGTCGCCGGTGGATCGGCTCGTCATTCGGTCGCTTGGTGGCAAAGATGCGCACTCGCACGCCCAGTCGTTCGAGGGCGAGAATCTCGTCGAGCACGAACGTCTGGGACAGCCGCGGCCAACTGCTGACCACGTACGCGATGGCGGCGTCGGCGTCAGGCTTGGGCATGAACCGGCGCCCCCGCCAGGCGTAGCAAGTGTCCTGCGACGTTGCCGAGCCCAGAAGTGTCGACGCGTGCGGCAGCGGTGGTGGACCCGTTTCGCTCCAGGCCGTCGAGCATGCGCTCGGCCAGCCGTTGGGGAGACAGCTCCTCCGGAAACACCACGTCGACGAGCCCGCGCTCCAGGAACAGCTGCGAACGCATGCGCTGCTCGGCGCTCGGACCGGCGCGTGGGACGACGAGCGCACGCCGGCCAACACGCAGCACTTCGGCGAGCGTGTTGTAGCCGGCCATGCACACCATGAGGTCGGCTGCCGCGATGACGCTGAGGCTGTCCTCGACGAACGGCACGATGCGCACTGGCAGTCCATCTGCCTCGTTGCATAGCTCCGCTTGCAGCTCACTCGGCGCGTTTGCCCCCACCGCCAGGACGCTCGCGAAATCGACCCGGGGTCCGAGCCACCGTAGAGCATGGAGGTACGTCCGCATGAGCTGATGCGCGTCCCCGCCGCCGCCAGCCGACACGAACACCAGACGGCCGTCCCCCACCTGCAGGCGGTGGCGGACCGCCCACGCCGGCTGGACCTTGCTGGGATTTGCCACGTATCCGCAGTAGTGAATGCCTTCACGCAGAGCGGGAAGCTCATAGATTGCCGCGGCGTCGAACACGTCCTGGCTGCCATAGATCAGGACGGCATCGTAGAACGTCCGCAGCGCCTCGTAGGCTCCCTCGTCCTGCCACACACGCGCGATGACCGGCGGGGCATCCAGGATGTCGCGCAGACCGAGCACGATCCGGCACCGCGGATACTCCCGCCGCAAGGCGGCAAGCGACGGGACCAGCTCTCCCTGGACGCCACCTGGCATGTGGTCGACCAGCAGGAGGTCCGGCGCGAAACTCCGCAGCGCGCAATGCAACACGTCCGCGCGCAGACGGCGCAGGTCGGCCACTCCAACGTGCAGCGAGACCGGTCGCCACTTACCCGCGTCGACCTTGAGGATGGACGGCAGCTTTATGCAGTCCATTCCCTGTGGTAGCTGGAAGAACGGCGCCACGGGAGAGTCCGCCAGAAGCAGCACGGCACTATCGGGCGCCTCTTCGAGCAAGCTCTGGCCGATGAGCGTGGTCCGCCGCAGGTGGCCGAGTCCGAAGCCGTCCTGTGAGTAGACCGCGATCCGCAGCGGTGCGGCGATGCGCGCGCTCACCCGCTTAGCCTGCCTGTTCGACTGGAACGGGCGCGATGGCGGCGAGCTCGTAACCAAGCTCGACCATCAGCTCCCCCACGACGGACTGAATGGTGGCCACCTCCATCTCGCTGAGGCCCGTCCGCCAACGACCTATCGATGTGGTGAACACCGGACCATGCTGCGGCGTGGCGGCCGGACCATTCGCGTCGATCGCAAACACCCGCGCATCCCACGGCTCGTTCAGGAACTCCAGGACGCGCCGCATGGTCCGCGCGGGCTCCCGCGCCAGGTCCTCGTAACGCACTTCGAGATATCGGGCCGGGGCCTGGCGCCAACGCATGCCCGCCTCGACCGCCGCGCGCCAATCGCGTGCCGCCTCGGCGGCGGTGAATTGAGCCCAATTCGGGCGGTCCTTCTGCGCACGGTCGCGGATGGAACGGTAGGTGTCGCGTGGATCACGGATCATGTGCACGAACTGAGCCTTGGGGAACAGGCGGAACAGGTAGTCGATGTTGATGATGTTCGCCGGCGTCTTTTCCGCCCAGCGCTGTTTCCCCTGGGCCAACTGGATGCCTGTGAAGACGTCGTCGACCAGCGCCGCGAACGCGCGGTCGACCGCCTCCGTACCGGAGCCATAGCGCCGGACCGTGTCGGACCACTCGTCCGCCAGCCGGTCGTGCCAATTGAGAAGCCGCTTCGCGAAGTGGCTCTCGCGGCCACACGCGATATGTGGGTGACGATTGAGCATGATGCGCAGCAGCGTGGTGCCCGAGCGGCGCTGACCGCCGATGAACACTGGCGAGCGCGTATCCGATGGCAGCAATACGTCGCCAGCGATGGCTGAAGCGTCCGGCTCAACCTGCATAACCCAGCTCCGCCAGCAATCCGCCTGCAACGCGTTCGTGCTCGGACAGCTCGTCGGCACTCATCTCTGTCCGCCACCGCCCGATACGGCTAGCCTCGGGTGGGCTGCTCGTCCAGGCGTGTTTGGCCTGCCGCTTCGCCGCGCTGAGAGTTCCCGTGGCGTCGGGTGCGACCAGCTCCGCCACGCGCTCGGGCGCCGAGCGGTGGTACTCGAGCATGTCCGGGTGCCACGGCAGGTCGATGAAGTCGCAGATCCGTCGCAGCACGGACTCGCTGTCGAGCACGAGGTCCTCGTAGCGGACCTCCAGGTAAAAGCGAAGCTCGCGCGCCTGCTCGCGTCCCACGCTGATCTTGCTCACCCACCGTTCGGCAGCCCGCGTGACGGACATGACCCGCCCGGATGCACGCCATTCCTCGATGAGCGAGACCGCCACGTCTCGACCGTCCCGAATGATGTGGATGAAGCGCGCTTCGGGCAGCAGGTCCTGCACCGCGCGGGTGTGCTTGACGTAGCCAGGCGTCTTGTCGCCCCAGCGCGGTTTGGCGAAGCGCAGAGCGTACAGACGGTAAAAGCTGCGCAGCGCATCGCCCGCGTTCCACGGTTGGAGTGCCGCCACCCGCGATTCCAGGACGTCGCGATCGAGGTGGAAGTCCGGCCAGCGTCGGTGTGACGTGAGCGTGCTGACGAAGGCGCATGCCGCATGGGCATTGTCGCCGTTGGCCAGATCCGCGACCTGCAGGATGAACTCGGTTTCGGGTGGGATGGCCAGGTCGGGGTGCGCATCCAGCATCAGCCGCAGCAGCGTCGTACCGGAGCGACTCGCTCCGACGATGAAGGGAGCCGATGTTTCAGGCATAGCCCAGCTCCACGAGCAGATCGCCAGCAACATGTTGGAACCGCTGACGTGCCTCGGTGTTCATCTCGGTCCGCCAGAGGCCGATCCGGCTGCCGTCCGGAGGCCGGCTGGTCCAGGCGTGCTTGGCGCGCCGCTCCTCCGCGCGCACAGTGCGAAGACCGCCGCGGACTTCGACGTCGGCGACCAGCTCCGCCAGTCGCTCAGAAGCCGTCGTGTGGTACTCGAGCATGCCTTGGTGCCACGGCAGGTCGATGAAGTCGCAGATCCGTCGCAGCACGGACTCGCTGTCGAGCACGAGGTCCTCGTAGCGGACCTCCAGGTAAAAGCGAAGCTCGCGCGCCTGCTCGCGTCCCACGCTGATCTTGCTCACCCACCGTTCGGCAGCCCGCGTGACGGACATGACCCGCCCGGATGCACGCCATTCCTCGATGAGCGAGACCGCCACGTCTCGACCGTCCCGAATGATGTGGATGAAGCGCGCTTCGGGCAGCAGGTCCTGCACCGCGCGGGTGTGCTTGACGTAGCCAGGCGTCTTGTCGCCCCAGCGCGGTTTGGCGAAGCGCAGAGCGTACAGACGGTAAAAGCTGCGCAGCGCATCGCCCGCGTTCCACGGTTGGAGTGCCGCCACCCGCGATTCCAGGACGTCGCGATCGAGGTGGAAGTCCGGCCAGCGTCGGTGTGACGTGAGCGTGCTGACGAAGGCGCATGCCGCATGGGCATTGTCGCCGTTGGCCAGATCCGCGACCTGCAGGATGAACTCGGTTTCGGGTGGGATGGCCAGGTCGGGGTGCGCATCCAGCATCAGCCGCAGCAGCGTCGTACCGGAGCGACTCGCTCCGACGATGAAGGGAGCCGATGTTTCAGGCATAGCCCAGCTCCACGAGCAGATCGCCAGCAACATGTTGGAACCGCTGACGTGCCTCGGTGTTCATCTCGGTCCGCCAGAGGCCGATCCGGCTGCCGTCCGGAGGCCGGCTGGTCCAGGCGTGCTTGGCGCGCCGCTCCTCCGCGCGCACAGTGCGAAGACCGCCGCGGACTTCGACGTCGGCGACCAGCTCCGCCAGTCGCTCAGAAGCCGTCGTGTGGTACTCGAGCATGCCTTCGCTCCAGGGCAGCTCGATGAACTCGCACACGCGTCGCAGGACGCTTTCTGTGTCGCGGACCAGGTCCTCGTAGCGGATCTCCAGATACGCGCCGACGCCGGTTGCCTGGCGGCGCGCAGCCTGGATCCGCTCACACCACTGGGTAGCCGCTTCCTCGATCGAAGCCGGACCGAACCAGACGTCGCGCAGCGACAGGGCGACGTCTCGGCCATCACGAAGGACGTGGATGAAGCGCGCCTCGGGAAGCAGACGCTCGATGGCCAGCATGTGTTCGGCATAGGCAGGTGTCTTGTCCCCCCAGCGCGGCTTACCGAAGCGCGCCGCGTAGAGGCTGTAGAAGGCGCGCAGCGCCTCGCCCAGCTCAAACGGCTGAGTGGAGTCGACGCGGCGCTGCAGCTCGTCCGCGTCCAGGTGAAAGTCGTCCCAGCGGTGGAGCGAGCGCAACGTCTGGACGAAGCACGCCGACGGCGTCGCGGCCGATCCGCAGGCGCGCACCAGGCGCGGGATGAAGTTGGTCTCGGGCGGGATGGCCAGCAGCGGATGGGCATCGAGCATCAGCCGCAGCAGCGTCTTCCCGGAACGGGCCACACCGACAATGAAGGGCGCAGGTCGGCGCACCGCGGCCCGGTTGTGGTCTTCGGCGCGGATGGGCTCAGAGCACAGCATGTGCCGGTTCGAGCGAGGAAGCGGCAGCTGGCGTGTACCCCAGGTCAGCCATGTCAGCGCCCGCGATGGCAACGATCTGTTGAAGGTCCGTACTCGCGAGCTCACGCCGCCAGCGGCCAATAGATGTGGCGAAGATCGGACGGTGGGTGTTCGAGGACGCAGAAGCACGCTGCGCGTCGTTCGTCGGGTCGAGCACCCCAGCGTCCCACGGCTCGCCCAGGAACTGGAGAACTGTCGCCATGCTGGACGCGGGCTCGCGGACCAGGTCCTCGTATCGAACCTCGAGGTAGCGATCGGAGTGACCGCGCCATAGTCGGCCGCAGTCGATAGCCGCCACCCAGCGGTCCGCGGTCTGCTCGGCCGTCAGCGACTCGAACTCGGGATCGGCACGCATCTTTTCGACGACGGAGCAGTAGACGTCGCGTGGGTCGCGGAGCATGTGCAGGAACTGGGCGCGCGGGAAGAGGCGGAACAGGTAATCGATGTGGAAGATGTTGCCCGGGGTCTTTTCGGCCCAGCGCTGCTTGCCCTGACGCAGCTGATATCGGGTGAAGAAGTTGTCGATGAAGGCGGCCATGGCGTGATCCAGCTCGGCGGCACCGATGCCGTACTTCGTGGCCATCCTGGGCAGCCATCTTGATTCGAGGTCGCCATGAAGCTCGCGGAAGCTGGTTCGCTTGAGCAGCTTGCCCTCAGGACCGCAGGCGATCCGCGGATGTCGGTTGAGCATTACCCGCATCAGGCTGGTGCCCGAGCGGTGATGGCCCCCGATGAAGATCGGCTGAGCAGCGCCCACGTACCTCCGTCCCTCTTAAGACGTGGTTAACGCGCGATTACTGAAATACGAACGGCGCCGGCTTACGGATTTACTTCAGCCAGACCTGGGTCGCGCCATCACCGCCGCTTGCGTCGGGCTCGGGCGCGAAGCGGGCGACGTACTGGCTGCGCCGCAGCGCGTCGCGGACGGCCTGGCGGACGGCGCCGGTGCCCTTACCGTGGACGATGCGTGCTTCGGGCAAGCCGACCAGCGACGCGTCCTCGAGGTATTGCTCGAGGCGCTCGACGGCATCGTCGCGGCGCATTCCGCGTAGATCGAGCTGATATGGCACCTCGCCGCGTGGCGAGGCCACGGCGATCGAGGGAAGCCGCTCGGGCTGCGCCGCGCGTCGCTCCGCCGAAGTGGGCCGCGTGGCGCCCTCCAGCTCGCGGATCGACATGTGAACGCGGCGACCGAGCACCTCGACTTCGACGGTGTCGTCCCGAACGGCCAGCACGCGGCCTGGCAGCCCGAGCCGCGGCACGAGCACCTCGGCGCCGGGCTGAACCGTTGCGGCTTCGGGTATTTCGGGTTCAGGCTCGGGCACCAACGGCGCGGGCGGCGCCGTAAACGTCGGCAGGCTCAGCGCGGCCTCGACAGCCTCGCGCACGGGCTCTGTCGGACCCCGCTCGCGCGCGGCCTGCAACTGCAGCCGCACGCGGTGCGCCTCGCGCCGCAGCTCAGCCAGCTCCTCCTCCGCGGCGGCTTGCGCATGCTCCCAGACCTCGCGGTGCTTCTGTTCGGCATCGCGCAGCAAGCCGCGGGCGCGTACCTTCAAGGTGGCGGCCTCGGCGGCTTCCTTGAGAGCGCGGGCGCGCGCATCCTCGGCGACGGAGCGTTCGCGGGCGATCTCGTTCAGCAGGGCCTCGGTCTCACGCGCCTGCGGCGAGACGTAGGTGCGGGCAGTGTCGAGGACTTCCGCTGGCATGCCCAGGCGCTCGGCGATCGCCAGGGCGTTGGACCGTCCGGGAGTGCCGATCATCAGCCGATAGGTCGGCGAGAGCGTCTGGATGTCGAACTCGACGCTCGCGTTCTGGACGCGCGGCATGGTCTCGGCGTAGCTCTTCAGCTCGGGATAGTGCGTCGTGGCGACAACGTACGCGCTGCGTTCGCGCAGGAAATCGAGCAGCGCCCGAGCGATCGCCGCGCCCTCCTGTGGGTCGGTGCCCGCGCCGAGCTCGTCGAGCAAGATCAGCGAGCAGCTGTCGGCTTCGCGCAGCATTCGCACAATGCGCGAGATGTGGCTCGAAAACGTGGAGAGGCTCTGCTGCAGGCTATGCTCGTCCCCGATGTCGGCCTGCACCCGCTCGAAGACCGCCACCAGCGAGCCCTCGTCGGCGGGCACGAACAGACCGGCTTGCGCCATCAACGACAGGAGGCCGGCGGTCTTGAGGGCGACCGTTTTGCCGCCTGTGTTCGGGCCGGTGATCAGCAGGATGTCGAACTCGCCGCCCAGGTCGAGGCTGATCGGCACCACGGCGCCGGTCAGCAGCGGATGGCGAGCCTTGACCAGCTTGAGCACGGGCTGGCCGGCCGGGCGAGGCAAGCCGACAAGCTGCGGCGCAGTAGCGCGCTGCTGCTCGGCCAGGCCAGCCGAGGCACGTGCAAGGTCGATCTGCGCCAGGCCCTCGACGCTGCTGAAGAGCGCCTCGGCCTGTTCGCCCACCTCCTGGCTCAGCGCGCGCAGGATGCGCTCGATTTCGTGCTCCTCGTCCAGGATCAGCGTGCGCCAGCGATTGGCCATCTCGACCACGGCGATCGGCTCGACGAACAGCGTGGCGCCGCTGGCCGACTGATCGTGGACGATGCCGGGCACCTGCCCGCGCGACTCGGCGCGGATCGGAATAACGTAGCGACCGTTCCGCTGGGTGACCACCGGGTCCTGGACCACATCGCGGAACGGTGGCGCGGCCATGATCTCGCGCAGGCGCGTGACCAGGCGATCGTGGGCGCCGCGCAGCTCGGTCCGAATGCGACTCAACGCGGGGCTGGCGGAATCCAGGACCTCGCCGCTTTCGGCGATGGCGTCCTGGATGTCTTCTACCAGGCCAGGGTGGTCGCTCAGATAAGCTTCGGCGAGCTCGAGCAGGGTCGGGGTCTCGTCGATCAGCGCGCTCAGGCCACGCCGCCAGGCGCGCGCGGCGCGCACTGTCGACGCGACGTCGAGCAGCTCTTCGGGGCTGAGGGAGCCGCCGACCTGGGCGCGCTCGGCCAGTGGACGGATGTCGTGGACTCCGCCGAGATGCAACCCGGGCCTGAGCCCGGGCAGCTTGAGCGCCTCGGCCGTGGCCGCCTGACGCCGTTTGGCCTCTTCCAGCTCCGCGGTTGGCAGCAATGCCAGCGCCAGCTCGCGACCCGCCGAGAAACTCGTATGCCGTGCCAGCAGCACGCGCACCGCATCGAACTCGAGCGTTTGGACCGCGAACGCGCCGCCGCCGACCTCCGACATGCCGAAAGAGTCTAAGAGAAACTCAAACCCCCTCTCCCTCTGGGAGAGGGATGGGGTGAGGGGTGCTTACGAGATTTCAACGTTCGCGAAGATACGCACCCCTCACCCGCGCTGCGCGCGGTTTAATCCACTCCCACAGGGAGAGGCGGTCCGGCTACACCGTGGGGTAGACGAGCTCCCCGCCGACCTGGCCTTGATTACTGGGCTGGCGGCGGGTCTTGACGCCCTTGGTGTCCCAGAAGATCTCGGCGATCTGCTGGCACGACGCCAGCAACTGCTGGGCGGCTTCCATGTTGATCTGCTGTTTGACAGTCGAGGTTAGCTTCGTCGCCTTCCAGACCACCTCGTGCAGGTCGCGGTGCTTCTCCAGGTGCTCGGGTTTGAAGTAGTCCGTCCACAGGATGACGATCTCGTGCTCGGCGATTTTGGCGTGCTCCTCCTTGACCGCCGTGTAGCGCGAGATCTGCATCGTGTACGTGTCCCACTCCTGTTTGGAGGCGCTGGCAGCGGGCTTTTCCAGACCCTGAATGAGCTGCACCATGCGGCAGACGGTGAGCGCGGCGATCTGCGCGAAGTGCGGATCGTAAATCCCGCAGGGGATGTCACAGTGAGCGTGCGCCACGCTCGGCGGGGCAGCGCGATCGAGGGCCTCGAAAACCCGATCCACCAACGAAGGCGAAGTCGAAGGTGTGTGCATCAAGCTCGTAGTCTACACCCGGGTGCTCCCGCTCCAACGCTTCAGCGTCCAGGACACCAGCATGCGGCCGGTGGTTCAGCCTGGCGACCGGCTGCTCGTCGGGCGTTGGCTGCGGCCACGAGCGGGTGACCTGGTGGTCTTACGCGATCCCGAACAGCCATCCGTCTTCATCGTCAAGCGAGTGGCCAGCGTCGAGCCGAACGGCGACCTGGTCGTGCGCGGCGACAACCCGAACGTCAGCCGCGACAGCCGCCACTTCGGAAGCGTCGCGCGACGACTGGTCGTGGGTCGCGCGTTCTACCGCTACCTGCCGGGCGCCAGACGAGGCCGCCTGTAGCGTTCGGTAGTATGGGCGTCATGGCGGTCGGTCTCGGCGTGGTCGTCGGGATTCTCGCGCTGGCAATCGCGGTTGCGCTGGCGATCTCAGCGCTCAATCAGATCAAGCAGGTGCGCAGCGAGCTCGACGAGACGCAGCGGCAGCTCAACGAGACGCAACGCCAGCTCAACGAGCTGAAGGCCGCGGCCGAAGCGGCGCCGGTGCCACCGCCGCCGCTACCCAAGAGCCGCTCAGCCGGACTCGAGGATCTGCGCGAGGAGCTTCGCGCAGCTCATCGCGAGGACGCCGCGCCCGAGGAGTAGCCCCCAAATTCGAGAATGGCGTCCGCCACCTCGACGGGATGGCTGGCGTGCACCGCGTGCGGGGCGCCTGGAATCTTGAGCAGGCGTCCATTTGGCAGGCGCTCGACGAAGGCACGAGCAGCCGCATCACCCAGAATGCCACCCTTGCGCGGGTCGGCTTGAATGACCAGGGTTGGCTGCCCAACGGCAGGTGCCTCGAAAGGCCGCCCGGCCAGCATTGCTTCAAAGGCGGCGTCGCTCGCCGCGCGGAACAGCTGGGCGAGCATGTCGGCCAGGAGCTTGCCGCCACCCGGGTTGCGCTCCAGCAGGTACGCCTCCAGCTCGCCTGGCGGCGAGTGGCGCAGGCGATACACCGACTCGATCTCAGGATTGGGTAGCTCGGGATCGAGCGGCGGATCGAGCAGGACGAGCCACGACACCAGCTCGGGTCGAAGGCTGGCCAGCTCGAGCGCGACGAGCGCGCCGAGCGAGTGCCCAACCACCGGCAGTGGCGGCGTGAGACCTTCGGCATCCCCGATGAGCTCGGCCAGGTCGAGCGCGTAGTCCGGCGGGGTGTAGCCGGACGACGGCGCGTCGCTCTGGCCGTGGCCGCGCAGGTCGGGCGCGACCGCCGCCAGGAACGGCAGCAACCGCCGCGCGAACGCCTGGAACACGACCCCGCCGACGCCCAGGCCGTGCAGCAGCAGCACCGGCGGCGCCGGCGGATCGACGACCCGCCGCACATGCAATCGCACGCCCCGGCCGGGGCCGGTTTGCTCCTGCCAGCGCATCACCTCCAGCCGAGCAGGTCCGCCACGCTCGCCAGGTCGGCGACGATGGCGTCTGGAGACGGGATAGCCGCGTCGGCTTCGGCACGGTCGGTAACCCCGGTCAGCACCAGGATGGTGCGCAGCCCCGACCGACTTCCGCCGACAACGTCGGTGTCCAGGCGATCGCCGACCATCGCCACCTGGTTGGGAGAGAGACCACCCAGCCGTCGCAAGCCGTGCTCGAACAGACCTGGCTCGGGTTTGCCGCAGACGACCGGCTCGACGCCCGTGGCGGTCTGAATGGCGGCGATCATGGTGCCGGCGCCCGGCAACACCTGGCCGCCCTCGACCGGCAGCAGCGCGTCGGCGTTGGTCGCCACGAAGCGCGCGCCGGCCATGATCGCGCGGGTGGCGCCGGTGAGCTTTTCATAGGTGAAGCCGCGGTCCAGGCCGGCGATCACCCAGTCCGATGAGACCGCCCCGCCGTCATCGACGATGGATAGTCCTTCCTCCTCGGCGGCCTGGCGCAGACCCGCCTCACCGATGATGCGCACGCGCGAGCCGCGCTGGGCGTGCGCGCGCACGTAGGCGGCCGCGGCCTGGGCGCTGGTCAGGATCTCCTGGGGCTGGACGTCGACGTGCATGGTCCGCAGGCGCTCGGCCACAAGCTCGGGGCTGGTGGTCGAGTTGTTGGTGACCAGCAGGAATTTCAGCCCCCGGCGACGCGCTTCGGCGAGAAACCCGGCCGCGCCCGGGATCGGCTCGCGGCCCGTGTAGACGACTCCGTCGAGATCGATGAGTACACCCTTCAGGGACGACCAGTCTGCCGTCACGCTGACAGGATACGGGTGCG
>VBGG01000011.1 GCA_005883405.1 Chloroflexota bacterium
ATCCGGTCGCGCAACGACTGGAGCAGCTCAGCTCCGAAAAGCGCCGCAGCCTCGAAGAGATCGAGCTCCAGCAGCCATTTACGGAGCGCGTGGTCCGCCCATTCATCCGCCGCTTCGCCGACGGCGCAAGTCGACTCCTTCGGCGTCGAGGGCAACCCGAGGCGGCTCAGGAGCGGGGGCTTGAAGCGACTCGTCGGAAACTTGCGCTGGCCGGCAATCCGTATCGCTGGACGCCGGCCGATTACATCGGAACCAAAGTCTTCGCCGCGCTGGTGCTGGGCGGTCTGCTCTTCTTCCTGCTGAGCATCAGCGACCATCCCGGGTACGCGTTGCTGCTCGGCGCCGTCGGCGCCGCCTTCGGCTGGCTGGCCCCCGACCTCCTGCTGCGCAGCCGGACGCGGGCGCGTCAGCGGCAGATCCAGCGCTCGTTGCCCGACGCGCTCGACCTGCTGGTCATCAGCGTCGAGGCAGGCCTCGGCTTCGACGCCGCGATCCAGCGGCTGGTGGACAAGCGCTCCGACGCGCTGGCGCTCGAGTTCGCTCGCGTCCTGGCGGAGATGCGCGTCGGCCGCTCGCGGCGAGACGCGCTGAGGGATATGGTGTTGCGAACCCAGGTCCAGGACCTCAATAACTTCGTCGCCGCCATCCTGCAAGCAGAGCAATTGGGTGTGAGCGTCACGAGAGTGTTGAGCATCCAGGCCGAACAGATGCGGGTGCTCCGCCGCCAGCGCGCCGAAGAGAAGGCCGCGCAGCTCCAGCTCAAGATGATCTTTCCACTGGCGATGTTCATCTTCCCAGCGCTGTGCGTGGTCATCCTCGGACCGATCTGGCCAACTATGGCTTCGGCCAATGCCCCGGGTATCTGAAGCGCGTGCGCGGAAGAAAGCGGCGGCGGCGGCGGTGGCGAGCCGGAAGCGGCCGGCCCAGGCGCTGGTGGAGCTCGCGCTGCTCTTACCCGTCCTGCTCATCATGCTGCTGGGCATGATCGATCTGGGACGGGGACTCGTCTTTGGCGTGTCCGTCCAGCAAGGTGCCCGCGAGGCGGCTCGGATTGGCGCCGCGGCGGCGCTTGACACGACGGTCACCGACGCCGTGGTGCTGCAGCGGTTCATCGCCGCTTCGGCTCCGGCCCTGGTCGGCTGTGGTCCCACGCTCGATTCCGCGCAGCAATGTGGTGGAGGCACATGGACGTTCAGCATCAAGCTGACTCCGCCGGCCGGCAGCCCGAGCTACTCGAGCATCGCGGCCGCACGAGCGAACGCATCGCAAGGGATCGCCGGTTGGCGTCTCGAGGTCACCTCGCGCGGCTCCGTCTCACTGCTCGGAGGATTTCAGACCGGCGCGGCGGGTCTCACCCTCGGTCAGATCAGCGTGCAGGGTGATGCCGTCATGGTTGTGTTGTGATGCGCCGCCGAGCGCGTCCAGCCCAGGCGCTGGTGGAGTTCGCACTGGCGGTGCCGCTGCTCCTGCTGGTGCTGCTGGCCTTGATCGACTTTTCTCGACTGCTCTTTACGTACGTGTCGCTCGCCGACGGTGCGCGCGAGATGGCTCGTGTTGGAGCGCTGGCTCGAAATTCGAGCGCCAGCGCGGTGGCCGCCTTCAACGACTACACGCTCATAGCCGGTAGCGTCAATCCTGCCACCGATCAGGTGGTGGTGACCGTCGCCGACCAGTCATGCGTGGTCAATCAGCGCCAGGGGCTCGGCTGCGCGGCCGGCTCGCTGTCCTCTACAACCTGCTCGCTTCCGCTGCAGCCTTCGTGCGTGTTCCCGGCGCGATTGTCAGCAGGGGGCGGCTACATCCAGGTGGATGTGACGTACAGCTTCGCCTTCAATCCATTGTTTCAGAACCAGTTGGCGAATGTCACCGACGTCTCCTTCATGCGGCCGGTCGTGACGCTCACCACCAGCGCGCGGGCCAACCTGGAATGAGATCGGCGCCGGCACAGATCCTCGTTCTCTTCGCGGTGGCCATCGTCGGCCTGGTGGCGCTGGTGGGACTGGCAGTCGATGCTGGCAACATCTACATTCAGCGGCGTACTGGCCAGAACGCGGCCGATGCCGCGGCCCTGGCCGGCGCTCGCACGCTGCTGTATACGACAGCGCCAGGACAGGTTGGCAGCATCTCCGCATCGATCGCGCAATACGCCACTGCTAACGCGTTTGGCGTACAACCGAGCGTTCCGTGCGCGTACTTTGTGGACTCCACCGCCGGCGCGATCACCGGCGCGGGCATCATCAATGACGGCTCGATACCATCGTGTCCGCCTGTGAGCTCCAGCATTCCGGGTACCGCCAGCGGCGTGCACGTCGACACCCGCATCGCGTTTCCCACCTACATGATGGGCATGTTCAACTTGATGAGCGAGACCGCGGAGAGTCACGCAACGGCTCAGGTCGGCGTGCTGAGCGCCGGCGATACGCGCGCTGCACCACTCATCGCGTGCGGTGGCGGCGGAGGGACAGGCTACGATGCATTGAAGCTGACGACGCAAACACCCGTGGTCGTGACGACGACGCCGGGTGTGCTGGCGCCTACGCCCACCGCGCTGCCGGTGATCACCAATCCTCAACTCGCCACCGATCAACTCCTGATCACCCCCGTCGGAGTCCCGACGCCGCCGGCGTACATCGTCAACCCCTCCAGGGACGGCACGATCTACTACATCAAGGGCCAGAAGATCAGTACCAGCAACGGCAGCAATTGCGGTGCGAGCGGCTTCCATGGGGCCGCGGCTACGGTCCAGCCGACGCCGTACATCGAAGATGTGGCATCGGCCACCCCGGCCGTCATCGCCGGTCAGACTGGCAACGCGGTGCCGCAGATCAGCCAGCGAGTAGCAACCTCCGGAGCGTGTGTCGCCGGGACAGACCCGGCCAACCAGTGGAGCCAGGGCCAGCCGGGGTGTGTGATGATCTTGCCGCTGGTCGACGGCAGCACCGGCTTGAACTTCAACGTTCAGGCTTGGGCCGCGTTCTACGTGTGGTGCACGCGGAGCACCGGCTCGGGCTGCCAGGAGTTCTCAGGTCAGCTGCTGGCGAACTGGCCAGTGGCCACGGGTCCCGCCGTGAACACCTGGACCTTTGGCGCCAGAGGCGGGATTACCGTGGTCCACTTGACCCAGTAGGCGAGCTATGGCGGTGCCGGAACCAGCGCCAGCGTGCCCGACTGTGGCTCGATCACGTACACCGTCTCGTCCATCGGGCTGATCGCCAGGCGCGGGCGTGCCCACAGGTCGTCGGGGGCCAACGACGGGGACTCGACCGGATCCTGGCCCAGCGAAACACGACCCAGCTCGATGCCGCTGCCAGGATCAAGCCGCACCACCGCGCCGACGGCCGGCTCCAGAATGCAGGCGGCTCCGCTTTGCGGGCCGATAACGAGCGCCGCCGGCTCGGTCCCGAGTGGAAGATCGAGTACGTCTCCCGTTGCAGGGTCGACGGCGAGCAACGCCTGGCCCGGCGTGTTGATGGCGTAGACCCGTCCGCCGCCTACCGCCACGCCAGCGAGCCCGACGCCGCTCAAGGTCAAATGATCAGAGATCACGCCTGTCTGGCCATCGACCACCGCCAGCTGACCGTCCAGCTGGCTCAGATACAGCGTGTGCGTGTCCTGGTCCAGCGCAATGCCTGTCACCTGCGCCAGGCCGTCGGTGGAGCGCAGAATCTTCGGGTCGCGTACATCAATCGTCTCGACCGTCTGGCGATCAGGCACGACCACGAACAGCAGCCCGAGCGTCGAATCCAGCCGTATATCGCCCGGGTCGCCGGGCAGCGGGACACTCGCGACCTGTTGTCCCGTCGCCGCGTCGAGCATCAGAAGCGCCGGCTGTCTACCCGCGCTCCGCTGCGCTCCGCGGGGCAGGCCCACCGCGACATACACACGCCCGGTCGCCGCGTCCGAAGCCAGCCCAGCGGGTACGCCCGAGACAGTGAACGGTCGTTTCAGCGTCGGCTGCGCGTGATCCAGGCTCCACACCAGACCTGAGCGGTCGGCGACGTACATCTGATCTGACGAATCGGGCCCCTCGACTGCCGCGGGTCCGCCAGGTATGGCCAGCGCGGTTGCCGAAAGCGGTGTCGGCGGGGGTTCCGTGGCCGTCGGCGCCGTCACGAGAGCGGGTGCCTGCGTTGGCCGCGGAGCGGAGCTCGCGGGCGCGGTCACCGGTGCCGGCGTCGCAGCGGGCCCTTCGACGACCACCGCTGCGGGTTGCGGAACCGGCGCAGGAGCCGGCGTATCGGTTGGAATCGCGACGGGCGCGCTGCCTACCACGTAATCAAAGGTCTGCGTGAGTACATCGCCGGCGTACAGCTCGGCGCGATAGGTGCCCGCGGAGTCGCCACCCTGGTGGTACCAGACAAATCGGTCCAGAAACCGCACGAGGCCGTGCTGTACGACATCTGGCCGAGGCGTTCCCACAGGCACCGCTGAGGCGACGGTCGCAGGCGTGCTCATCGCACCAACCGTTTGCAGGCTGTCCGACGTGCTTTCCGCGACCAGGCGCCCGGAACTGACCTCGAACACACGCAGCTCGAACGCCAGACGCAGCCGTTGATCGAGCTTCTCGATATACAGCCCGATCTGATCCTGAGCGGAGAACTGTGTCAGCGCAGGCGGAACACTGTCGCGGCCAGGCACGATCGTCAGGAAGACCTGGCCAAAGTATTCCTGGCCCAGTTCCGCCGAAGGTGTCGCGGGGTTCTGGACGATCGGCGTCGGCGCCGGTGCTGGAGTGGAAGTTGGAGGCGCGGGCGTGGCCGTTGGCGTGAGCTCGGCCGCCACGCGTTGGGTCATCTCATCGATGCGCGGATCGTCAATGGGACTGAGCAGCCGAGCGCGCTGGAACGCGTTGAGCGCCTCTGGAAGATGGCCTTCCTTGTAGAGCGTCAGGCCTTGCTGGTACGCCTGGTCAGCCTGCGCGGCGACCGTCGAGAACGGATCGGGTGAAGAAGGTGCCGCCGGCGGAGCCGAACAACTCGTGATGAGGGCGCAGGCCAGACAGGCCGCACACAGCGATGCAACGCGCCGCGGCATGGTCCCGAACCTCTGCGGCACGAAGAGCGCCATTCGCCCGCGTGCGTGACAATCCATTCCGGGGTAAATCCCCACCCGAATGGGGAGACCTACCTCGGCGCGAGCTGGTCTGCTTCGACGCCGAGATCAGGCGGAGCCGCCCGACGGCCGCTTCAGTGCATCGCGCAGCTGCTGCTGGAGCTCGTGGGGGCGGCGGCCCACCTTCACCGCTTTGGGAGCCTTCTTGGCCTTGCCTTTGTCCTTACCGCGCGATCTCTCACCCATAGGTTTTCCCTCCTCGACTGCGCCATGATAGGTCAGTTTTGGACTTCGCCGCTCTGGACGCCTCGCCCGCTTGACAGAAGAGGGCGACGGATACACTCTGATTGCCCATGAACGATCTCGGTGTGGCGATATTTGGCGCCGGCCGGGCCGGCAACGCACACGCCCGAGCGATCTCACAGACAGCCGGTGCACGCCTGATCGCCGTGTTCGACGCCGATGCCGAGCGCGCCGCGGCGTTCGCCGAGGATCACGGCTGCCAGGCCTTTACCAGCTCCGACGAAGTGCTCAGACGCGACGACGTAGCGCTGGTGATGGTCGCGCTGCCGAACTTCCTGCACGAGCGCGCGACGGTCGACGCCGCTTCGGCAGGGAAGCACATCTTCCTCGAAAAACCGATGGCCGACACCGTCGAGGAGTGCGACCGCATGCTCGACGCGGTTGGGCGGGCCGGTGTCCAGCTGCTGGTGGCACACAGCCAGCGTTACTTTGGCTCGACAATCCGCGCCAGAGAGATCGTGCAGGGCGGCGAGCTGGGCCAGCCGGTGTTCGCCACCGACACCTGGTACAAGAACTTCGGCCTGGAAGGTCGCCTTCCGTGGTTCCTGGACCGCGCCACCGGCGGCGGCATGTGGCTGATGAATGGCGCCCACATGCTCGACCGGACATGTTGGGTATTGGACTCCGAAGTTGCCTCCATACGGGCGTGGATTGGCTCGCCGTTCCACCAGCTTTCAGCAGACGATGCCAACCTGGCGTTTGTCCAGCTGCGCAATGGGCTGCACGCCTCGATTGTCCACGCCGGCTACCGGTCGCGGGGTGTCGAAAAATGCGAGGTCGAGATCACCTGCACCGACGGCATGCTGATCTTCGATTCGTATTCGAATCGTCTCGCGATCGAGCGCGACGGCGCCTATTCGCCGATTGAGGTCCAGCGCGTTGACCCCTTCACAGAGGAGCTGAAGAACCTGGTTGGCGCCATCAATGGCACCGAGACGCTGCGGGTCTCCGCAGCCTGGGGCCGCCACATCGTCGAAGTTCTGCTAGCCGCCGAGGAGTCATCGCGGACGGGTAGCGAGGTGACCATCAAGTCGAACGTGCGAGCCGGCGCGCGAGCCCTCGGCGGCTGATACATCTGCTGAGCTGCAGGCGACTGTTGGCACCGTGAAGCTGAAGCGGCTGCCCTGACTTGGCGTGCTGCCTGGCGGCGGTGGGAAGCTAAGCGCCTGGCTGGTTTCGTCGGCTTCAGCGGCCGTTCGACGCGACGGTTGGAGAGGGCGCCGCGGTAGGCTGCGGAGCATGCGCGCGCGCGTGCTTCAGCGGGGAGCGGTCACCGATCCACTGCGCCGGCGGCGTGGCCCAGTGGCGCGCCAGTGCGTTGACGCGCCCCGCGTACTCAGCGCGTTGGCGCGCGAAGCTGGCCCAGGACTCGTCGGGATCGCGCAACACGAAGCCGGCCCTCTCGAGCCGCCAGCGCGCCTCGTCGAACTCGGCGCGCTCGACGCCCACCTCGGGCTCGGCCTGGAGCTGGAAATTCAACACGAGGTCTTCCAGACAGTGGCCTCCGACCGCGCGAAATAGCTTGGCCCAGCCCTTCGGACCGCCCTCTATGGTCGTGAGCACCAGCGTCGCCGCGTCCATCACTGCTCCCAGCGAGCTGATCCACGAGTCGTTGTCGTGGCTTGAGCGGAAGTACGCCAGTACGGGGTACGCCAGGTGGCTGTCGAGGACCTCTGCCGCCCAGGCTTGCCAATTCGCGAAGACACCCGGCAGATCGTTCAGGATCCCGCCCAGCGCGTAGGTCTCCAGCAAGGTGACGCCCGAGGGTGGCGCGCCAGCCCCTGCCTCGAGCACCACCACCGCCACTTCACGGCGCTGGAACGAGCCGTACAGGGTAAACATCAACGAGATCACCAGGGCGAACAGTCCCAACCCGTTAGCGGCTGCGACCAGGGTGATCAAGCGAGTCGGCGCTTCGGTCGCCACAATGTCGCCGAACCCGAGTGTCAGCAGCGCCACGCCTGCAAAGTACAGGGCGGTCGAGAGGTTGTCGGGTGCGGGTCGTAGCTGGGACCCGAGAGCGTTGAGGATCAGCCCGTAGCCCAGGATCAGGCCGGCCACCCACGCGACCAGCAGCAGCATGACCGCCAGCGAGCCGAAGCTGCCGAGCACGGCTTCGCGCCGCTCGGGGGACGTCATCCGCAGCCCGAGCTCGCGCCACATCCGCCACAGGGCAGGGATGATGAAGGCGCTCGGCCTGAACATGCGGCCAACGTTCGGCGCCCTGCGCGGCACGACCACGGACAGAAACACGTCCTGCAGGATGGCCAGGATCAACACGGCGCCAGCGATGCCTTCCAGAACCAGGAGGAGCGACATGAGTTGCCCGGAGTCCTCGCCATCCAGGCTACTCCCTCAGGCGGCAGCTCCGTCCGGTTGGGATACAGGAATAGACGACGGCCGGCCGCCTCCGATCCAGTCGCCGAAGGCATCATCGAACCAATGCGCTCTCGCGAAAACAGCGGAGGACTGAAATGGTCGACGTGACCGATACCACTGATCATGCGTTGATCCAGATGATGCCGTGGCTCATGCGGTTCGTCGTCGGCGGATCATCCGCGAACAGGCTGACCTTTCAGCAGTTGCGGGTTCTGTTTGCGATCGGCTCTGCCGAGCAGCGCAGTGGACAGATTGCCGCGGAGGTTGGGCTGCGACCATCAAGCTTGACGCGCATCATCGATATCCTGCACGAGCACGGACTGGTGACACGTCGCCGGGATCCGCTGAACCGACGCACCATGCTCGTTGGACTGACGCTGCGAGGCCGCGCCCTTCATCGCGGCGTGACATTCGCGAACGACAGACGCTGCCGCCAGCTGCTGGAGGCACTCCGACCGCGCGAGGACCGCGCCGCATAACCAGTGCTGGAAGAGCGCCAGCGCCTCATCCGCGATCGGCTACAGCGCCGGCATCGTGCGTACCGTCGCGGCGGTGGGATATAAAACGGGCCATGCCAAATCGAATCGTTCACTTCGAGATAGAGGCCGCCGATCGAGAGCGAGCAAAGAACTTCTATTCTCAGGCGTTTGGCTGGCAGATGCAGCAGATGGGCGAAGAGATGGGGAACTATGTGGTCGTCATCACTGGTGATCCCAAGGAGCCAGGCGGAATCAACGGCGGGATCTTCGTCAGCCCGCCTGGTGCAGCCAAAGAGCTGAATGCCTACTCGTGCGTTGTTGGCGTCGAGAACATTGACCAGGCCATGGCGAAGGTCAGGTCGGCAGGTGGGCAGGTCCTGGGCGACAAGCAGGACATCCCAACCATTGGCATCTTTGCCAGGTGCAAAGATACCGAAGGGAACATCTTCACCATGCTTCAGCCCGCGCCTGGTTCCATGTGACGCGGGGGCGCAACGTCAGCTAACCATCGGAAGAAGATGCAGGGTGACGTACGTCGCTGACCCACGTGTTGATGCCTACATCGGTGCGCTACCCGACTGGCAGCAAGCCATCTGCCGCGAGGTCCGCGAGTTGGTCCACGCTGCCGATTCGGACGTTGCTGAAACGATCAAACGTACCAGGCAGCCGTACTTCGTGCTGCAGGGCAACATTTGCGCCCTGCTGGCGGCGAAGGACCACGTCAACATCTTTCTCTACGACGGCGCCATCGTGCCCGATCCCGATGGCATCATCACCGCCGGTCACAACAACAAGACGGCCCGCACCGTTGCCGTTCGTCGAGACGAAACGATCAACGCGCCCGCCCTCAGCACCATGTTCAAGCAGATCATCGCCAACAACCGCGCCGGCGGCTGGCGCAGCTTGAAGCGCGAAGCCTGAACTACGTCGTCGGGCGCCAGTCGGACTCCGCGGACGCCACGGGCCGCCGGCCGGGCATACTTCCAGGCAGGAGCTAGCGTCCGGCAGGTGGTCACCGTCGACGACGTGCGAGCAGTGGTCGCGGACCTGCCGCGGAGCTATGAGGCGTTCGTGCGCGGCCGGATCAAGTTCCGCGTTGGCCAGATCGTCTACCTCGATTTCTCACGCGACCAGTCGATCATGGGTTTTGCGTTCCCGCGCGAGTGGCGGCCGGTGCTCGTGTCGTCGGAGCCCGAGAAGTTCATGCTGCCGATCGAATCGGAGCTGCGCTACAACTGGGTTCGCGTTCGACTGGACGCGATCGACATCGACGAGATGCGCGATCTCGTCCTCGACGCCTGGGCGATGGTCGTGCCGAAAGGCGTGGCCGCGGCGTACGTTCGGGACCGGCTGCCTCCGTACGGATGTACTACAGCTTCCCCTTAGCCGCCTGGACACCATGATGCCCTGGGCCGTAGCGTGAGGGCGGACCACAATGGCCTGTCCCGATGCAGAGGAGCGAAATGACCCAACCCGGAGCCTTCACGCGGCCGTTCATGTACTGGGTCGGTATGGATACCGATCCTCGAACCACGCCTGAGGCGCTGGCGGAGTTCAATCGCTTTTACAGCACGACCCACATGGGCGAGGTGATTGCCGCGCACTCCGGCTTCGTGAGTGGCAGCAGATATGAGTTACTCGACCCTGACCCACGCGGTGGCGTGCACTCTGCTCCGCGTTGGCTCGCGGTGTACGAGATGGCGGACGAGGCGGCGGCGCTGCAGCATATCAAGGACAATGAACGTCCATGGCTTCATCGCAGGCGCTATTCGCAGTGGCCACCGGCCCGCAAGCGCGCGAAGACGGTCTGGCGCATGATCTGGCGTCAGATCTCCACCACGGGATCCACCAACGAAGCGCCCGAGTCGATTTTCATGGTTGGCATGAATGTGCCTGCCGAGACCGACGCCGAGAGCCTGGCCGCGTTCAACACCTTTTATACCGACACACACCTGCCCGAGGTGATGGCCTATGGTGGCTACTCCCGCGGCACGCGCTTGGAGCTGTACCGTGAGTTTGCGCATCCGGCGCCAGGGTGTCCGCGATTCTGCGCCATCTACGAGGCCGACGCCGCCGCCACGGAAGCCCGAGAGGCACGACGCGCTGCCCGCGGGACGCTCTCGTCGGGTCCACCAGCTTGGGAGAAGCGGGACGTGGCCTGGCGTCTGGTCTATCGTCGCATCCCACCGCCCGAGTAAGCACTCAACAGCGGCGGCGATGGTTGACCTTCACTACGCGGAACCCGGTCTCGCCGAGCTGTATGACACATTCTGCGAAGGGCGGCCGGACTTCAGCTTCTACCTGCCACTCGTGATGTCGGCCGAGCGTGTGCTCGACGTCGGCTGCGGAACGGCTCGACCCTGCCGCGGCGATGTTGGAAGTCGCGCGCCAGCGGACTGACATCGAATGGGTCCTGAACGACATTTCGCAGGTCGGCTGGAACCGAGAGTTCGACCTGGCCGTCATGACAGGTCACGCGTTCCAGGTGTTGATCGAAGACGCCGAGGTGCGAAGCTCATTGACCGCCATCCGCGCCGCTCTGGCCGAAGACGGCCGCTTCGTCTTCGAAACACGCAATCCGCTTGTTCGTGAGTGGGAGCGCTGGACTCTGGAGAACGCGGTGGAAATCGTGCGCGATGGCACCCGCGTGCGGATGGCGAGTCAGGTAGACACGCCCAACGCCGGGGATCTGATTTCTTTCACCACCACCTATACCAGCCCGTCATGGGACGGTCCGCGGATCAGCCGAAGCACGCTGAGATTCCTTGGCCTCCGTTCGCTGTCGTCGATGGTGCTGGGTGCTGGCCTGGTGATCGACGAGCGGTTCGGCGACTGGGACCGTCAGCCGCTCACCGAGGCGAGTACGGAGATCATCACTGTCGCAAGGCGAGCAGGCGTGCCCACTCAAGAAGCTACTGACGATCCGCCAGCCCGTCACCGATGAGGCTGAGTGCCACGCCGAGGACCAGCAATGCGAAACCGGGCAGCGCCGTCAGCCACCATGCTTGCAGCAGGAACTGGCGCCCGGCGGCGATCATCGCACCCCATTCCGGTGTTGGCGGTTGCGTTCCCAGTCCAAGATAGCTCAGCGTCGCACCGATCAGAATTGCCAGTACCATGCCCGTGAACACGTACACCAGTCCAGGCGCGATCACGTTCGGCAGGATGTGGCGGAGCATGATGCGCGGCGTCGTGCACCCGATCGTGCGCGCGGCATGCACGTATTCCAGATTGCGCGTGGCAAGCGTTTCGCCGCGCGTGATGCGCGCATAGGGGATCCAACCGACCAGCCCGAAGGCGATATACAGGTTGCCGAGGCCGGGCCCCAGGATGCTCATGATGGCGACCACCAGGATCAGAAATGGGAACGCCATTAGCACATCCACGATACGCATGAAGAACGTGTCCAGCCGGCCGCCCAGGTAACCGGTGGCTATGCCGATGAGGCTGCCGAATACGAATGGAAACAGGACAGAAATCACGCCGATCTGAAGGTCGAGACGTGTGCCGTACAGGATTCGGCTCCACACATCGCGCCCGAAATTGTCCGTACCGAGAATGTGGTTGACGCTCAAAGGCGGCTGGAATGCCTCGTCGAGCTTCTGCACGATCGGGTCGTATGGCGTGAGCAGCGGCGCACAGATGGCCACGAGCACCACCAGCGCGAGCAGTAGCAGGCCGGCCAACAGCGTGGGGTTGAGGCCGATCTTCTGCAGCCGCATGGTGAAGCTGAGCTGCAGCACGGGCTCTCCGACCCGCGGCCGCAGCCCGGCATCGAGCACGCTCTCACTCATACGTCACCCTTGGATCGAGAAACGAATACGACAGGTCGACCAGCAGATTGACGATGATCACCAGGATGGCGCTGACGACCGTGATCGCCTGTACGACCGGATAATCGCGGCCGGTAATGGACGTAAAGAGTAATTGCCCCATTCCCGGCACCGCGAACACCGTTTCGATCACCAGCGTGCCCCCGACCAGGAAGCCGAACTGGAGCCCAAATATGGTGACAGTCGAGAGCAATGCGTTACGCAGCACATGCCGCAGGAGCACCAGACGCTCGTGAAGTCCCTTGGCGCGCGCGGTACGCACGAAATCGGAACGCGAGGTGAGGATGACCTGACTGCGCAGATTGCGGATCAGCACCGCCGAAAGCTGCAACGACAGCGTGAGCGCCGGCAGGAACAGGCACCAGACGTGTTCCTGCAGTGTCGCGCCGAAACCAGCCACCGGGAACCACTTGAGGCCCAGTGAGAGCACCAGAATGAGCAGAATGCCGAACCAGAAGCTCGGCGTGGTCAGAATGAACAGGAACCCGACTCGGATCACCTGGTCGATCCAGCGGCCTTTATTGACCGCGGCAAGCAGCCCGAAAGCGAGCGTGATTGCCGCCGCGAGCGCCATCGCGTAGACCGCCAATCCGATGGAAATCGGCACCCGGCTCAAGACCATGTCTCTCACCGGTTGGTGGAATGTCAGGGACGTGCCCATCTGGCCCTGTGCCAGTCCCGACACGAAGAGCCAGTACTGTTCCGGCAAGGACCGGTTGAGGCCGAGCTGATCGCGCAGCGCGGCGATATTCTGGGTGGTGGCTCGATCTCCAAGCAGGATGGTGGCCGGATCGCCTGGCAGAAAATGCACCATGCCGAAGATGACGATCGTCACGCCGAAGAGCACGAAGACCGACAGGATGAGGCGCTTGCGAATATAGCTCGCGCGCCCCATCAATAACCCTCTGGCCGGACAAAGGGGGCTTGATGCAGCCCCCTTTGAACTCCCCGCTTCACCTGTTGAGCGTTACGTCCTCGAATCGGTAGTACGACAGTCCATCGATGAGGAAACCACTGACGTTGCTCCGCCAGGCGGCGGTCGCCCCGAGATTGGCGATGAACACCAGGGGCGCGTCCTTCAGGTAAGTCCTTTGAATGTCCACGTACTCGGCTTCACGCTTGGCCGCATCCTGCTCGAGGTCAGCCGCCGTAATCTTCGCGCTGAGATCGGGGTTGTTGTAGCGCGTCCAGTAGGCGAACGACCCGGACCAGGCGGCCGGGGTCGACATGAAGTTGCCTTCACCATGAAACGCAGCGCGCCACGCCGAGGACTCGAGCGGCTGGATATCGACGTTGATGCCGATCTTCGCCCACTCGTCCTTCAGGATGATTGCCGTATTGATCCTGTCCTGGTTGTTGTTTGGCACGATCATCGGCAGCGTGAACCCGTTGGGTACGGACGAGGCGGCCATCAACGCCTGGGCCCTGGCGAGATCGTAAGGGTAGCCGGGTGACTCCTTGTCAACGTACGTGCCCAGGGGGATCGGCGCGTTCATGACCTGCGCCTGGCCAAAGAACACCGACTTGATGATGGCGTCCTTGTCTGTCGCGTAGTTCAGCGCCTGGCGGACATTGAGATCGTCCAGCGGCGGCTTCGTGACGTTCAGGATGACGAACGTCGTCTGCTGGATTGGAAAGTCCTGCGCCTTGATGCCAGGCAGCGCGTTGAGCTGGTCGATCTGGCTGAACGGCACGAAGTCGACGATGTCGTCCTCGCCGCCCTGCAGCTTCAGCACACGCGTGTTGTCATCGGGCACGTACTCGATGTCGACCTCGTCCACCGCGGGCGTGTTCTTCCAGTAGTACGGGTTGCGCTTCAGTATGACCGGTTCACCCTTCTGAAAGCTTTCGGTGTAGTACCCACCTGTGCCTTTGGACGCCCAGTTCTTCGCGTCATCGTAACCCGGTGCTTCGGTGGCCGTCGCCATGTCCGCCTGCATGATCCACGCGGGGAACATGGCCAGCTCGGACAGCAGCGGCGCGTGCGGTGCGTTCAGGATGATGTTGACCGTCATCGGATCCGGCGTCTGGATCTCTTTGATGGCCTTGTAGTTGTCTTTCCAGACCGTTCGCTGGCCACCGCGGGCGAGATCGAGCGACACTTAGACGTCGTTGGACGTCAGAAGCGTGCCGTCGGAGAACTTCACGCCAGGGCGCAACTGGAAGGTCCAGGTCAACCCGTCCGCTGAGGTGTCCCACGAGGTGGCCAGGGCCGGCTCGACGCTGGCGCCGTCCTTGGTCACGCGGAGCAAGCCGTCGTAGACGTTGCCCATCGTAAACAGCGCGGTATTGTCGTCAATGAGCCAGGGAATGAAAATGCCAGGCTCTGCGTTGCGCGCCATCCTCAACACGGCTGGCGTCTGGGCGGCCGCGGGGGTCAGCGCGGAGACCCCACACGCGCCGAGTAACAGCGCGGCGCCAAGTGCCCGAGTGAACAGATTTGACCATCTTCCGAGGCGTGCAAACATGGTCTCTCCTTTGGCTGCCAGAGACTCGGCGGCTTCGATGTACGCGGCCTGACAAGCGCCGCGCCGAGGATGATAGAGCGCCTCGAACTCGGCCGCTACGGCCAGCAACTCTCCGACAGCCTGCGGATCGGCGGCTCAGCCCGGGTCTTCCGTGTCGGGTGGCGGCGCAATCTCCGGCCGTGGCACCACCGTCTGGATGAGCCGCTGGACGCGCCCGTTCGACGTATCGGCGATGTACGGATCGTGGCCTGGCGCCGGTTGACAGGGAGTGCTGCCCGGCAAAGCGCGCCAATCGTGGAACCAGTCATTCGGCGGTCCTCACTGCTTCACCGAAATGCCAGTGCTCTGAAATAATCGGCGTGTGACCGCCCGACAACGGGTAGAACGTCCTCCAGGGAGACATACATGTCAACGACTCCAAAGACCGCGGATGCGCACCTGCGCCTGCTCGCGGACGGCAACCAGATTCCGCTACTCGGCCTCGGGGTGTGGCAGGTCCCGAACGGGCCCACGTGCGTGAACGCCGTACGCTGGGCACTGGAGCTCGGCTACCGACACATTGACACTGCTCAGGTGTATGGCAACGAGGAAAGCGTCGGCGTAGCGCTCAGGGAGAGCGGCGTCCCGCGTGACCAGGTGTTCATCACCACAAAGTTGAATCCGTCCCGCACCGATCCGGCTGCGGAGCTCGAGCGCAGCCTCAAACGCCTCGGCCTCGACTACGTCGACCTGTACCTGGTTCACTGGCCGCAAGGTGGTGCGACCCGGGCCTGGCCCGGGATGGAGCGGGCCCGTGAGCTCGGCCATGCCCGCTCGATCGGCGTCTCCAACTTTGGCGTTCGTGAATTGGATCAGGTGATGGCAGCAGCCACGATTCGGCCAGTGGTGGATCAGGTGCAGTTCAGTCCGTTCGAGTACCGCCGCGCCCTGCTCGACGCGGCACACGGGCACGGCTTCGCGCTCGAGGCCTACAGTCCCCTGGGCACCGGCCGCCACCTGTCAAACGCGACGGTGCGCCACGTCGCATCCAGTGCCGGACGTACACCGGCGCAGGTGCTGCTGCGCTGGTGCCTGCAGCGCGGGCTCGTCGTGCTCTCCAAATCAACCCACCGCGAGCGCATCCAGGAAAATGCCCAGATCTTCGACTTCACGCTCTCAGAGCAGGACATGGCAGCACTCGACGCGCTCGATCGGACCGGTGGCACCGACCGCTCCCTGGAGCACAGCTGGTGGTGACGCCCCTCAGCTGGCGATAGCAACCGAT
>VBGG01000346.1:0-5181 GCA_005883405.1 Chloroflexota bacterium
TTAAGGCGCCCCTACACGTCTTGTTAGCGTCCTGCTAAACCGCGGCGACGATTCGTTGCAAAACGGACGCGGACACGTTGCGGCCCGTCAGCACCACGCACACTGGAGCATCGACCTCGAGGCGGCCGCTCAGCAGGGCGGCAACGCCGACGGCCGCGGCGCCCTCCACTACGACCCGTTCGTTGAAGAGCAGCCAGCCGATGGCGTCGGCAATCTCCGCCTCTTCGACCAGCACCACATCGCGCACGTGCTGTTTGACCAGATCGAGCGTGATGGTGCCGGTCTCCACGTTGCCAGCCAGGCCGTCGGCGAGCGATGGCTTCACATCCACGGGCACGACCGCGCCTGCCTTCAGGGCCGCGTGCAGCGAGGGCGAAGCCACGGACTGAACGCCGTAGACGCTGACCTGCGTGTCGAGGCCGTGGGCGGCGACGCCGATCCCGCCGATCAGGCCACCACCACCAATCGGGACGACCAGCGTTCGCACATCCGGCTGGTCCTCGAGAATCTCGAGGGCGACCGTGCCGCCTCCAGCGACCACGTCTGGATCGTTGTATGCCGAGATGAAGGGGATGCGGCGCTCGCGCGAGAGGCGCAGGCCCTCGGTCTCAGCATCGTCGTAGGTTTCGCCGTGCTGGACCAGTTCGGCGCCCGAACGGCGCAGCGCGTCGACCTTCGCTGGTGAGGCAGTCCGGGCGACGACGACGGTTGCGGTGCCGCCCAGGAGCGTCGCGGCCCGCGCGACGCCGAGGCCATGGTTGCCTGCTGAGGCGGTCACCACCTGCCTGGGCGGCGGCAGCAGCTGTAGCGCGTTCAATGCCCCGCGCAGCTTGAATGAACCGGTCGCCTGAAAGCACTCGAGCTTGAACCACACGTCCACCCCACGGCGCTCGGACAGGGCCAGGGAGCGCTCCAGCGGCGTGCGCACCACAAAAGGTCGAATTCGTTCAGCCGCGGCCTGGACATCGGCCAGTGTAACCATGCAGCTATTGTCGGGCGTCCGCATGAGCCTTGCGCCTCACGAGCGTTGCCACGCCCGTTCGCTTGCGAGAGTGCACAACCCCTACGGGTTGACATGCCGCCCGCGGAGTGCGGCTCGCGCCGTTTTGGCCAACCCGCGTCGTACTACGGCGGCAAACCTGAACAAGCCTGGCGTGATGAGGGACGAGGCGACACACTGTCGCCCGCAGGCCGTTACTAGAGGTTGATGCGCCGTTCCTCGGGATCATGGCCTTTGATTCGGGTCATCGCCAGCGCCGTCTTGCTGGCCAGCACAATTGTCGCGACCGGGTCACGCGCGGTGGCCCAGCAGACCGATTCGCGGTTCTTCACCCAGACCGGCTACCGCGTCGACACGGACGCGTTCTGGACCTTCTTCCAGGCCCGCGGTGGAGTGCGGACCTTCGGCTACCCCGTCTCGAAGACGTTCAAACTCGACGGCTTCCCTGTGCAGATCTTCCAGCGCATCGTGGTTCAACTCCAGCCGGACGGGTCGGTTGCGACGTTGAACCTGCTCGATCCGGGCCTGATGCCATACACCCGCATCAATGGCAGCACCTTCCCAGCGCCGGATGCGGCGGTCGTCAGCCAGACGCCGCCGGTCAGCGACCCGGACTACGCCACCAGGATCATTCAGTTCACCCAGGACAACTCTCCCGACGCGTTCGGCGGCAACAGCGTCAACTACTTCCAGACGTTTACCTCAACTGTCTCCTACGACGACGCGTTTCCAAACGGTGACGGTCCGCAGTCGTTGGTGCCACTGCTCAACCTGCAGATCTGGGGCGCGCCGACGAGCCGGCCAGCGGCTGACCCGGCCAATTCCAACTTCATTTACCAGCGCTTTCAGCGCGGCATCATGCACTACGACAAGACGTGCGGCTGCACGCAGGGCCTGCTGCTCGCCGATTACCTGAAGGGAATCCTGACGGGCCAGAACCTGCCGCCCGACCTCGAGGCGCAGGCGCGCACGTCGAAGTACTACCGGCAGTACGCGCCGGGCATGCCGCTCAGCATCGCCCGCCCGACGGAGCTGGTCGGCAGCGACCTGACCGACGCCTTCTCCGGGCCGGGGTCGCCGCTGCTCACCGCCACGCAGCCCAGCGTTCCCCTCGGACCACTGCCCCCCAACCCTGCCTGGGGCTACGGCTTCCAGGTCCAGTTGTGGAGCCTGAACCCGGATGCGAAGCGGCAGACCATCGGGCTGGTTCGTCAGGCAGGCTTCTCATGGATCAAGCACCAGGTCGAATGGATGCACGTCGAAACCGCGCCGAAGACGTACGACTGGTCCGAGTTGGACGACATCGTCAACGCCGCCAGCGCGTCAAACACGAAGTTGCTGCTCAGTGTCCAGCACGCGCCGGTGTTCTATCGCACCGCGACGAGCGGCCTGTTCCCGGGGGACCCCAGCACCTACCAGAGCTTCATGCAGACGCTGGCGAGTCGCTACAAGGGCCGTGTCCAGGCGTACGAGATCTGGAATGAAGAGAACCTGGCGCGCGAAGCCGGGCCCGGCAACGTCGATCCGTCACACTACCTGCCGATTCTGAAGGCCGGTTCGACTGGCGTCCGCGCCAGCGATGCCACGGCGATGGTCCTGCTGGGCGCGCCCAGCCCGACCGGCGTCAACCTCGCCGGTCAATCGATCGACGACCTGACGTACCTGACCCAGCTGTACGCGTTGAACGGGGGTGAAGCCAAGGCCTACTACGACGCGATCTCGTCCCACCCCAGTGGCTTCTCCAATCCGCCCGACTGCACCCCTGCCACTCCGCAGTGCAGCCTCTCGGGGGCGTGGAACACCGACCCGAGCTTCTTCGCCTTCACCCGCGTCGGGCAGTACCGCGACCTGATGGTGAGCAACGGCGAATCGAACAAGAAGATCTGGTTCACCGAGTTTGGCTATTGCGCTGGCTCCACGCCGCCGCCGGGCTACGAGTACTGCACCTATCTCACCGCGCAGAACCAGGCCGATTTCGTGGTGCAGGCGTTTACCAAGGCGCGCTACCTGGACTACGTCGGCGGCATGTTCTTATGGAATCTGAACTTCCAGCTGGTGGTGCCCCAGACGGATGAGAAGTGGGGCTTCGGCGTGGTCCGCGACGACTGGTCACCGCGCCCCGCCTACTTCGCCGTGGCGCAAATGCCAAAGCTTTAACCGAGTGTCATCCTGAGCCTGCGAAGGATCCGCTACTCCGACGCTCGCAACAGGAAGCTTGATAGTTCCTTCGTCGCCTGCCCTGCGCGAAGCGAGCCTGCGAGCGGAGCCCACGGGTTCCTCCTCAGTATGACAGCAACTCTTATTCGAGCGTTCGGCCCGGCTGCTGTTTGTAGAGCTCGACCAGCTCGCGCAGTGTCGTCGCGTCTTCGGGCCGCTTGTCCGCGTCACGGAAGCGGATCACTCGTGGAAAGCGCAAGGCGTAGCCGGCGGTGTGATTGGGTGAGATGGTGATCTCGTCCGCCAGGACCTCGAGCACGATCTTCGGCTCCACCCAGACGCTGGGCGCGATGGTCGAGCGCACCCGCGCGGGTTTGCCTTCGGACCTGAACGGCGCGGCTCGGCTGGCGACCTCGCGCCACTGTTCGTCGCCCAGCCCCGTCCCGATCCTGGTCACCGTGACGAACTCGTCGTTGTCCTGGTCGTAGACGCCCACCAGCAGCGCGCCCACACCAAGCTCGACGCGCTTCCCGCGGCCCAGGAAATAGCCGAGCATCACGCAATCGATCGTGTCTTCGAGTGCTCCGCGAGAGTGCTTTTTGAGTTTGACCCAATTGAAGTTTCGTGCACCCGCCTGGTACGGCGAGTCGACGCGCTTGACGACGAGACCTTCCAGTCCACGACCGAGCGCCTCTTCGAAGACCAGCTCCAGCCGCTCCGCGTCGTGGATCACTTCACCGGGCTCGGCCTGCAGCACCTCGTTGCCCTTGACCGTCGACGTGAGTGTGGCGATCCGATCGACGAGCGGCCGATCGAGGAGCGCCTGGCCATCGCGATACATCATGTCGAAGACCATCGCTTTGATCGGTAGCTCGGCCTGCATCTCGCCGATGCCGTGCTTTCGGCGGCGGCGGGTTGTCTCTTGAAAAGGAAGGAATTCGTCTGAGAGGGGGTTGTACGCCAGCGCCTCGGCATCCAGGATGGCCGTCTCGGCTTGCACCTGCTCGAGCACACCGTTGACGAGCTCGGGGAACATGCTCGTCATCGACTCCAGGCTGCGCGAGAACAGCCGCACCTGCTCACCCCGCGGTTGGCTTCGATCGAGGTGCAGCTGGACACGCACGCCGTCGAACTTGAGCTGGACGTGGGCTCGGCCGCCGAGCTTGTCGAGCAGGCTGGGGACATCCGGTAGCCGCTCGGCCAGTTGCGGGCGGATCGGGCGGCCGACCATCACCTGAAGCGTCTTGACGCCGTCCAGACCCTGAGTCCACAGCGTTTCGCCGAGCAGCCCGAGATCAGAGGTGCGGTTGTACGCGTCTTCGAGCGCTTGCTGCTCGGCCTTGGTGCCGCCGAGGCGAGACTGCGTAAAGGCCGCCAGGATCGTGGCGTCACCCACACCAAGCCGGCTGGTGCCGAGCGGGATGCGCACCAGGTGCTTGCCTGAGATCGGATCGAGTCCACTCAACAGCCGCGTCAGGCCGCTGAGCTTGCGCTCGGCGCTGCCCGGGCCGCTGAGGTCGGCGACGGCGCGCAGCTCAGCGAACACCTGGCGCACGGGTCGGTCGGCGGCGGTCCCGTCGCCGGCTTGCGCGGCCAACTCGGCTACCACCAGGCCCAGGTCGCCCAGTCTGCCGTATCTCTCGCGCACCTCGGTTGGTTCGACGCCGTACGCCTGACCGACGGCTTTTTCGATCGACCTCTCGCCAAGTCCGAACTCGACCGGCTCATAGAGCGGCGCGGCGCGGCCCTGCAGCAGGTAGCTGACCTCGGCGATCTCGTCGGCGTCGACCTGGCCAAGCAAGTCGGCGAGCACGGTCGTGAGCTGCTTGCGACTCGAGGTCTGCTCCAGCTGCTCGAAGCACTGTGCGAGCACGGCAAACGTCAACACAGGAGTTTTGATAGTACGGGACTGGCCTTTTCGGCCGAACTTCGAGAAGATCACCCGCGCATGCGCGTCGCATTGACCACCTGGTACCTCGAGATGCTCAACGCGGCTGAGCTGCGGCAGGCGGACCGCCCGAGCG
>VBGG01000346.1:5187-8272 GCA_005883405.1 Chloroflexota bacterium
CGCGGATATCCCCTCGCCCGAGCTGAGCCGATTTCTTTACACCGCGGTTGGCGGCGCCTGGTACTGGATCAATCGCTTGCATTGGGACTACGCGCGCTGGCTGGCTTACCTGGATCGACCGGCGGTCGAGACGCTGGTCCTGTATGTGTCTGGGACGCCGGCCGGCTACGTCGAGCTGGAGGTGCAGCCGGATGACAACGTCCAGGTGGCGTACTTTGGGCTGCTTCCGCGCTTCATCGGCCAGCGACTGGGGGGCTACCTGCTCAGCGCCGGCGTGGAGCAGGCCTGGGCTCAGGGCGGGCGCCGGGTATGGGTGCACACCTGCAGCCTCGACGGGCCACACGCGCTTGCCAATTACCAGGCGCGGGGCTTTCGCATCTACGACACGCGGAGCGAGTGGGTCGAGCTGCCGTCCGTTCCACCTGGACCGTGGCCAGGCGCGGGAGTCGGCGTGGCTCCCATGTAGGATGCGCGGCGATGGAGCAGCGACCTTTTGGTTCGACCGGAATCTCGGTCTCGGCGCTTGGATTCGGCTGTGGCGCGGTTGGCGGGCTGCTCGTGCGTGGCGATGCCGACGAGCAGCGCCGGGCGGTCTCACGGGCACTTGACGCGGGCATCACGTACTTCGATACCGCCGCTCAGTACGGCGACGGGCGCTCCGAAGAGCACCTGGGGCGAGTCATGCGCGAGCTGGGCGCGTGGTCGCGCGTGGTGGTGGGAACCAAGGTCCGCTTGGGCCCGCAGGACCTGAGCTCGCCCGAGACGGCGATTCGGGCGTCTCTTGAAGCGAGCCTTCGACGGCTCGGGCGACGCGACGTGGAGGTGTTCCACCTGCACAATCCGATTGGACTGACGCGGTCGGATGCCGACTCACTGGACATGGCTACGGCGCTGGGCTCGGTAGCGCGTGGTCTGGAGGCCGCTCGCCAGGCGGGACTCGCGCGGCACATCGGCTTCACCGGCCTGGGCGACAGCGCGGCGCTGCGCGAGGTCGTCCGTGCCGAGCCGTACGAAACCGTGCAAGCCTACTTCAACGTGCTCAATCCGAGTGCCGGCTTCACCGGGCATTCAGGTGGGCAGCAGGATTTCGAAGGGCTGATCGACACGGCCGCGCTGGCTGGACGCGGGGTGATCGTCATCCGCGTGCTGGCCGCCGGCGCGGCGGCGGCGGAGCCAGTTCGGGCTCCCAACGCGGGCGACCCTGGAAGGGGCCTGGTAAGCGGTGGCTCATACGCGGCCGATCTCGAACGTGCCTCACGCTTGCGCGACCTGGCGGTTGAGCTCGGCCTCGAAGGACCAGTCGAGCTGGCCCTCCGCTTCGGCCTCTCGAAGCCCGGTGTCTCGACCGTGCTAGTTGGCTATTCGAGCCTCACCCACCTCGAGGACGCGATTCGTTACGCCGAACGCGGCCCGCTCACCACTGACGCCATCTCGCGCGTCCTGGAGCTGGTTCCGGGTTCCGGGTTCCGGGTTAACCCGACGCCCATCAACGCGGAACGCGGAACGCGGAACCCGGAACCCGGAACCTAGTAGTGGATCACCACGGGGGTGCCGACATGGGCCCAGGCCCACAGCCAGGCGCTGTCTTTGTAGGTCAGGCCGAGACAGCCGTGACTGCCGGGGTAGCCCCAGGCGCTGCTCCAGTAGTTGTAGTGGAGACTGGCGCCATCGCCGGTGAAGTACTGGGTGAACAGCACATTGGTCAGGTAATACCCGCCCGGCCCAAACCGCGGGATGCCGATGGTGTCGCTGTTCATCGTTTCGTTCGCCACGCGGCGGAGGATGGTGAAGACGCCGACCGGCGTCGGTCGCGGCCCAGCGCCTTTGATCGTAAGGAACGAGTTCACCAGGCCGTCACTCTCGTAGGCGTAGACGCGTGCCGGCGTGCTCAGGTTCACGTCCAGCCAGCGTCCGCTGAAGTCCTCCGTGCGCGCAGGAACGAAGACCGCGTCCGCGGGTACGAAGTCGCCCGACTCGGTGCGGTACCAGCGTGAGCCGTCCTCGCCGTTGACGGTGCCGGTGAGCGTCAGCCACGTATTCGGGTTGAGCTCGCGTTCGGCCGCCTCGTCGGCCGGCGTCGGGTAGACCGCTAGCGGTGCCGCATCGGTTACGACGCCGCGCGCGTCGAATTCATCCGTCAACGCCGGCGGTGGAATGAACAGGTACCGCGTCGGCGGTTCACCCGGTCCGAGCTGGTCGCTCGCAACGTAGGACTCCGTCCGCGAACGCGGATCGAGCACATGCGCAAAGTCGCCCTCGTATCCAAGCACTTGCAACGTGACCAGCGCCGGCATGTCGCCGAAGGCCACGGCCTCCGCGCTTGGACCGCTGTAGGCCGTGACACGATTGAGCGTGACGGCCCACGTGGCAGGCCCCGGCTGATCGGTCCCAGGAGCCGCAATCGCCGCCGCCGGCGCGAGTAGCAGCCCTGCAACAAGCATCGCAAACGCGAAATGACGCGCGGTGTGGAAGCTCATGGACAGTTTCTCCAGAGGGCGCTTCTTCAAAGATAAACGAACTGATCATGCGAACCGTTTTGTGTCGAGTTCGAATAAAGCCGGCGGCGGGGTATCGGCGGCACCGATGCTAGGCTGGGGCTATCCGCCTGTCGCTCCTGGCGGCGGTCGGGGCGCTGCTGGTGAGCCTGGCCGCGCCCAGCGCCGCGTTTGCCGCACCCACGCCCACGCCGACGGTGGGGCCGCAGCGCGCGCCGGCCGTGAGCCTGTCGCCGAGTCCGGCGGCGTCGCCAGCAGCCGTCGCGGCGTCGCCCGCACCCGTCGCGGCGCCCGCGACTCCGCCTCTCCCTCTGGGAGAGGCCGCGCGCAGCGCGGGTGAGGGGTGCATACGACCTTCAATCGTTTGCAGCGATACGCACCCCTCACCCCTGGATAAAGCCTCTCCCAGAGGGAGAGGGAGCCAAGGCACGCCTCAGCCAACGCTCACGGCAACCCCTACACCCACGCCGGACGACGCGAACAATGGCCAGGAGTCGGACAGCGACAGCACGGACGCCGAGGTGGACTGGCGCGCATTCGTGCCAACCGATACAGCCGACCATCTGGCCACGATGGATCGCGCGGCGCGC
>VBGG01000347.1 GCA_005883405.1 Chloroflexota bacterium
CCTGGGTTGCCAGCCGTGGCCACAGCATCGCCAGACCGCGCCGCTGTGGTCGGGGGTCGGATTTCTTGTCGTGATCGTTCGTCGAGCGGACCGACGAGGCCAAGCGCTCCATCTCAGCCTCGCGCATCAGTCTGTCGCGATGGTGGTCCGCGATGATTTCGATCTGTAAGGGGTTCATGGGAAGCCCTCCAATCGGGATGGCCTCAGCATGCACCCCGCCCAGCGCGCGCACACCCGACACTGGGTTGGTCTTTCGCCTGGCCACGTGGCCAGTGTGGAGTCGACACGCCAGAGGCACCCGCGGAGCTTCGCCGTCTCGCCCTTGCGTCTCGCACGTTGCGGGCGGGCGGAGCCTCTCGGCAAGATGCCTATCCTGCCCAGGGTCCCCTCTGGGGAATATCTACTGAAGGATGCGCTGCTGCACCGCGATAGCGACGGCCTCGGTGCGGCTCTGCACGCCGAGTTTGCCCAGGATGCTGCTGACGTGGAACTTGACTGTCGAGCGGCCGACCACCAGCCGCTCGGCGATCTCGGGATTGTTGAGCCCCTGGACCATCAGGGCGAGAACCTCGCGTTCGCGGGCACTCAGGTCGTGCCCCGGCGTTTTGGGTTGTGTGACACGCGCGATCAACGCCTGCGCGGCTTCGGGCGCGAGCGTCGACTGCCCCAGGCGCGCGGCGCGGATCGCCCGCGCCAGCTCGTCGGCGCTGACGTTCTTCAATAGATAGCTCAGCGCGCCCGCCTCGAGCACCTCCTGAATAAGCCGGTCTTCAGGGAAGCTGGTCAAGGCGATCACCTGCACGGCTGGAAACCGCTCACGGATGGCGCGCGTCGTCGCCACGCCGTTCATGCCGGGCATGATCAGGTCCATGAGCACCACATCCGGCTGGACGTCCGCGCACAGCCGCAGCGCCTGCGTGCCGCTATCAGCTTCGCCCACCAGCACGCAATCGTCCGCCACCGACAGGAATGCGGCCAGTCCGCTCCGCACCATGGCGTGATCGTCGACGATCATCACCCGCGTCGGCTCCATCACAGCAGCGCTCCCCGCCAGCGGACGTGAATGCGGGTCCCCGATCCCTCGTGACTCTCGACACGCAGCTGCGCGCCGATCGCTCGAGCTCGCTCACGCATGATGCTGAGTCCCAGGTGGCCGGGCGGCGTGCGCGTCTCGTCGAAGCCACGTCCGTCATCTTCGATTTGCAGATTGGCACGCCCTCCGCGCCGGCGGAACTGGAGCTCCGCCCGGCTCGCGGCGGCGTGTTTGACGGTATTGTTGAGTGCCTCCTGCGCGATGCGATAGAGGCCGATTTGGACCTCCGCGGGAAGTCGGCGCTCGTCGGAGTCGGCGCGCACCTCGATGCGTAGACTGGTGCGGCTGGAGGTCGCCTCCGCCAGCTGTCGAAGCAGCTGCGGGAAGGGTGTTTCGACGAGCGCCGCCGGGCGTAACTCCAGCAGCAGCGTGCGCATCTCAGCCAGCGCGCCGCGCGTCAATCGCCGCAGCTCCTCCAGCCGCTGGCGAGCCTCTTGCGGATTTCGCTCCCACAGCCGCGGCACCACCTCGGCGATCAAGCTGGCCGAAAACAGGGTCTGGGTGACCGCGTCGTGCAGCTCGCGAGCCAGCCGCTGGCGTTCCTCGGCCGTGGCCACCTGTTGCGCTTGCTCGAACAAACGCGCGTTGTGAATCGCCAGACCAGCGCGTTGCGCCAGCGCCTGGACGACGCGCTGCTCATCCAGTGTCGGAGAGTGCTGGGTGCAGAAGGCTACCCCGAATACGCCGAACGCCTGACCCGAAACGATGATCGGAGCGGCCATGGCGCTCTGGATGCCCTCACGCTTGACGATCTCGCTCAAGCGCAACGACGCGAGGTGCGGATCGTTGGGGGCATCTTCGATCACCACGACATTTGCACCGATCAGGTCCTCGATCACGAGCTCCTCTCGCGCGCTCAGCGGGAAGAAGATTGATTCCGGGCTGTAGCCGTTTGCAGCGGCGACCACTAGTTGGTGGCTCTGCGGATCCCAGACGTGAACGGAGGTCCGGTCGGCGCTCAGCACGTCCCTGGCTACCTCCACCAGCGACCGCAAGACGTCATTCAGCCGCAGCGAGGAGTGTAGCGTTTCGTCGGCGCGGTACAGCGCCTCCAGCTCGTGCAGTCGGCGCTCCGATTCCGCGTAAAGGCGCGCGTTCTCGATGGCCACCGCCGCGCGGTGCGCCAGCGCCAGCAGCACCCGCTCTTCTTCGCCCGCGAGCCGGCGCGGCTCGCGATAGTTGACGCCAAAGACCCCGAACACTTCGCCGTTGACCTTGATCGGGACGTGGAGTAGCGAGCGGATGCCCTCGCCGTCCGTGATGCGGTGTGCAACGCGCGGATCGTTGAGCGCGTCCTCGACGGCGATGGGCTCGCCACTCATCGCGACGCGTGTGGTGATGCCCTCGCCGACAGCGTGCGACATCTGAGCCACGACGTC
>VBGG01000348.1:0-3972 GCA_005883405.1 Chloroflexota bacterium
GGTGTGCGTCGAGCAGATCGGTGCGGCCCTGTTGTCTGGCGTGCAGGTAGCGGGCGTGCGGGTCGAGCACCGGCCAGCCCATCATCACGTACGCCAGGCTCGCGTCTACACCAGGTGCTGAATCCAGCCTGAAGGCCGTGTAGCGTGGGTCCCGCGGGCGCATCGCGCTGAGCATCACCATGTGTCCGCCGCTTGAAAGTCCGAGACCACCCAGCGCGTCGGCCGATGCGCCGAAGTCCTGGGCGCGGCTCTTCAACCAGCGCGTGGCGTAGTTGATGTCCGCCATGTTGGCGGGATATGGCGCTTGCCGGCCAAGTCGGAAATCGACGGACGCGACCACCGATCCGCTTGCCGCCAGGGCTTGCGCCAGCTCGGCGTTCTGCGTGCGGTCACTGGAGGTCCACGCCCCGCCGTGGATCTCAATCAGCGCGGGAAAGGGCCCGCTCCCGCGTGGTCGGTACACCCGCGCGAGGAGGCCCTCGCGATATTCGATGTCCTGCCAGGAGACCTCGAACTTGGGCCGCACATCGACGACTGTCTGAGTCATACGTTCGTAACCTCCAATTCCCTACACTCCAGACCGCTCTGGCGAGCGCGCGAGCGCGAGCGCTGGCATGACCTCCTTGGCAAAGAGGTCGACTGAGGTGAGAACCTGCTCCTCCGGCAGGCTGCCGAAGGCGAAGCAGCCAATGACGTAGTTGGCGCCCGACTGCTCGAGATACGTCCCCAGCTGCTCGCGCACGCTACCGGGCGAGCCCACCACGATGCGTCCGCGCTGGAGCTCATCATCGAAATTCCGCCGATCGGCAAACCGCTCGGGTTGTCCCCGCCGAACGAACCTGTAGGTGAAGTTGTACATGAACTGCTCGAAAGCTGGCCGCGCCTGCTCGCGTGCCCGGGCGTCGGTCTCGGCCACGTGCACATGCACTGAGAAGCCACACTTCGGCTCGGCAACGTGGCCATTCAGGCGGCCCTGCTCGCCACGCCGCCTGGGGTACTCGGCCCGATACTGCTGAACCATCGCCGCGGTCTGTTCGAAGTTGGCGGACAGGTGGACCGAAAACGCCGTGTTCAAGCCCTGGGCGGCGACCCAGTCGATCGAGCCCATATTTGAGGTCGGGTACCACAGCGGCGGATACGGCCGTTGGACCGGCCGCAATCGACTGACCACGTGGTCGTAGTTGAAGTACTGGCCGTGGTAATCGATTTCGCCGCTCGTCAGCCCCAGTACGAGGATCTCTAGCGCCTCTTTGAAGACGGCGCGGGCCTTTTCGGGATCGTTGTCGATGTGCTCGCCGGTGGACCCGCGGCTGATGCCGACCTCCAGCCGACCGCCGCTGAGCTGATCGAGCATGCAGATCTCTTCCAGCAATCGCACAGGGTCATACAGCGGCAATACGTAGCTGAGCGCCCCGAGTCGTAGCCGACGCGTGCGCTGAGCAACGGCTGCAAGGAACACGTTGGGCGACGGCACTGTAGAGAGCTCGGTCGCGTGGTGCTCGGCCAGGTGGAAGCAGTAGAAGCCAGCCCGGTCGGCCAGCTCGAGCATGCGCAGGCGCTCCTGGTAGGTCTCGCCCTGGCCGCGACCCGACTCGTCAATCCAATCGAAGATCCCGAACTCAACTGGCTTCCGCTCTGGTGTCATCATGATGGCCGCTAGGAAGTGTATGCCGCGCGGGTCGACCTAACATGAACAGCCGTGATCATCGACATCCACGGCCACTACACGACCTACCCGCCAGGCGTGGACGCCTACCGCGGTGCGCAGATCGCCCAGATGGGCGCGCCCACCAAAGGCAAGATGAACGTCACCGACGACGAGATCCGCCAGAGCATCGAGACCGGTCAGCTCAAGGTGCAGCGCGAGCGGGGTACCGACCTCACCCTGTTCTCGCCCCGCGCCAGCGGGATGGGCCATCACTTCGGCAACGAGCTCATCAGCCGCTACTGGATCGAGCACACCAATGACCTGATCTACCGCGTCGAGCAGATGTTTCCGGACAACTTCGTCGGGGTCTGCGCGCTGCCCCAATCGCCAGGCGTACCACCCGGGAACTGCATCGCCGAGCTGGAGCGCTGTGTCAATCAGCTCGGCTTCGTCGGCTGCAATCTGAGCCCGGATACGTCAGGCGGCTACTGGCAGGAGCCACCACTCACCGACCGCTACTGGTACCCGTTGTACGAAAAGATGGTGGAGCTCGACGTGCCGGCGATGGTGCATGTCAGTGCCACGTGCAATCCAGCCTTCCACCAGACAGGCTCGCACTATCTGAACGCCGACACCACCGCTTTTATGCAGTTCTTTCAGCAGCCGCGGCTCTTCAAAGATTTCCCAACGCTGCGGTTCATCATTCCGCATGGCGGCGGCGCGGTTCCGTACCACTGGGGCCGCTATCGCGGCATGAACCTGGATATGGGCCGGCCCGAGCTGACCGAGCTGGTGATGAACAATGTCTGGTTCGACACGTGCGTCTATCATCAGCCCGGTATCGACCTGCTCTTCAAGGTGATCGATATCAACAACCTGCTGTTCGCATCGGAGATGATCGGCGCCGTTCGCGGCAAGGACCCGAACACCGGGAACTATTTTGACGATACCAGGCGCTACATCGACGCGCTCGAGCTGAAAGAGGACCAACGCCGCAGAGTCTTCGAGGACAATGCACGTAAGGTCTTCCCGCGCCTCGACGCGCGGCTCAAATCCAGAGCGCGTGAAAGCAGATGAGATGCGCCTCGGCCCGTTGCTCGGCGGGCCGAGGCAGTACGTCGTACCGTATTTCCAACGCACCTACAGCTGGCGCCGACGGCAGTGGATCACGTTGTGGGACGACATTCTGGAGCTGTACGAGCTCGGATCCACCAACTCCCACTTCCTGGGCTCGATGGTGTTGCTCGCTGAAGACAGCACGGCGACGCTGGTGATCGACGGCCAGCAGCGCATTGTGACCCTGTCGCTGTTTCTGGCCGCCATTCGCGATGCCGCTCGCGAGACTCATCCGGAGTTCGCCGAGAACCTCCACCAGACCTACCTGGTCGACGGCCGGCGGGACGACGTGAAGATCCTCACCACCCACCAGGATCGTTCCGCGTTCTCCACGGTGGTCAAGACCGGCATCGAGCCATCTCCGTCACCAATCCGCGATGCGTACCGCACCTTCAAGGCATCGCTGGCTGAGCAGCGGGAGAAAGGTCTGGACCTGGAGCGCCTGGTCGACATCGTGCTCTCACAGCTGTCGTTTGTCGCCATCACCCTCGATCCCGAAGACAACCCGTATCGCATCTTTGAAAGCCTGAACGCCAAAGGGATGCCGCTGACCCAGGGCGACCTCCTCCGCAACTACTTCTTCATGCGTCTACCGACGGCTGAGCACGAGCAGTGGTACACCACCGTCTGGTCGCCGATGCAGACACGCCTCGGCGAGCGCTTCGACGACTACATGCGTGACTTCCTGTTGAAGGAAGGCCATCCGATCCGCCCGGACGAGGTCTATCAGGAGTGGCGCAAACGGCTGGGCCCGCTCGGCGAGGACGATGTTCGTGCGGTCTTGCGCGAGCTGGCGGACTGGTCGCTGGAATACGACCAGATCCTCCACCCGCAGCGTGAGACAGACGTGGAGGTCCGCCGATACCTGCAGCGTCTCACCGCCTGGTCGAAAACCGTGCCGTATCAGTTCAATCCGCTGCTGCTGCGCCTGCACGCGGACTTCAAACACGGCTCACTGACTGCCGACCACGTCACGCGCATCTTCCGCTCCATCGAGTCGATGTTGGTCAGGCGGCTGTTCACTTCGGCTCCGGTCCGCGACGAGAACCAGCTGTTGATCCAGCTGTACGATGCAACAGCGGACCAGCCGGACCGAGCGCAAGCCTTCGTGGAGGCGCTGTCCCGACCGGAGATCGGGTGGCCCGACGATACTGACTTCGCCGAGGGTATCGTGCGTCACCCGCTGTATTTCGCCAGCCATCCCGATC
>VBGG01000348.1:4038-10196 GCA_005883405.1 Chloroflexota bacterium
AAGACCAGTACTGGAAGATCATCGGCACACTGGGCAACTTCACCTGGGTACCGCGCGGTCGAGCGCCCGATCTGGGCGTGGCCGAGCGCAAGAAAGAGCTGCTGCGCATGACGCGCTACGGACTGGAGCTGGTCAAGGACTTTGCCGAGATCGAGCGCTGGACGGCCTCGGAGCTCGAGAATCGCTCACGGCGACTCGGAGAGCGCGCGCTCCAGGTGTGGCCACGTGCGTAAACCACTCGTTGTGGGTAACTGGAAGATGAACACCACCCAGCAGGAGGCGACCATTCTCACGCGGTCGGTGGTGGACTCCGTCTCGGCGTACGCTGCGAGTGTTGAGGTGGTCCTGTTGCCGCCTTTCCCGTGGCTCACGGATATCGCGCGCCTGCTCCCGGGCAGCGCCGTCGCGCTGGGCGCCCAGAACATGCACACCGAATCTGGTGGCGCCTATACAGGCGAGGTCTCACCGCGCATGTTGAAGGGCCTGTGTCGCTACGTGCTGGTCGGGCAATACGAGCGGCGCATTCTCTTTTCAGAGCGAGACGCAATCGTGCGGCGCAAGCTCCACTCCGCGCAGCAGCATGGTCTCAGGCCGGTCGTCGGCGAGCAGATCGAAGCGGACCTCGAAGGCGCCAACCTCCAGGAGTCCCTGGTGATTGCCTATGACCCAGCGTGGACCACCATGGGACTGGTGGCTCCGCCCCCGCTCGACTACGTCGGCAAGGTCATCTCGCACATCCGCGATACGCTGTCCAGCCTCTTCTCTTCTTCGCTGGCCCAGGAGACACGGCTGATCTACGGCGGCTCCGTCAACCTCCGCAACATCGCCGAAATCGCCGCCCTGCCGGATGTCGATGGTGTCCTGGCAGGCACCGCCAGCCTCAACGCCGACAACTTCGCCGCGCTAGTCCGCGCGTTCGCACAGTGATAAGTTCTCCCTCTCCCTCTGGGAGACGGCTGGGGTGAGGGGTGCGCACGAGCACGAATGCCGCGCTAGAACACTAACCGCTCAGGCGTAGGACGCACGGCTTTCTGCACGGCCTGCTCGGCTTCGATCACGTGCATGACGGCGTTGATCAAGGCCAGGTGGGTGAAGGCCTGGGGGAAATTGCCCAGGTGGCGACCACTGCTCGGCTCGATCTCCTCCGCGTATAGACCCAGCGGGCTCGCGAACGAGAGCAGCTTCTCGCACAGTTGCCGCGCTCGCTGGTGCTCACCGATCTCCGACAGCGCCGACACGAGCCAGAACGAGCACATCACGAACGCGCCTTCGTGTCCGTGCAGTCCGTCGTCGGTCTCGTCCGTTTTGTAACGCAGCACCAGGCCGTCTACCGTCAGCACGTCGTCGACGGCCAGCACGGTTGCTCTGATCCGCGGATCGTCAGGCGGGAGGAACCGCAGCAGAACCATCAACAGGACTGACGCGTCCAGGGTCTTGCTCCCGTAATGCTGCACGAACACGCCGCGCTCGTCGGTACCATGCGCGCAGATGTCGGCGTGAATCTCGTCCGCGTCGGACTGCCAGCGGCGAGCGGTCTCCCAGTCTTCGCGCAGGCGTGCCAGCCGTGCTCCGCGATCCACCGCCACCCAGCACATCAGCTTGGATGACGTGAAGTGCTGTGGCTCGCCGCGCACCTCCCACATGCCGCAGTCCGGCTCGCGCCAGTGCTCCAACGCACGCTCCACCAGCCGTCTGATGATGGGCCACCACCGCTCGGGCAGGTGGTCACGCGTCTTGGCGTACAGGTACACCGATTCGATGACCGCGCCCCAGACGTCGTGCTGGCGCTGGTTATAGGCGCCATTGCCGATCCGCACCGGGCGAGCGCCGTCGTAGCCGCTGAGATGCTCCAGGACTCGCTCCTCCAGGTCTTTTTCGCCTTCGATCCCGTACACGATCTGCAGGACCGGGTCGCGCTCGGCGATATCGGCCATGAAGTAGAAGTAGTCATTGGCCTCCCAGTCGTAGCCGAGCGTGTAGAGCCCCCACAGCGTCAGGGATGAGTCGCGGATCCAGCTGTCGCGGCAGTCCCAGTTGCGCTCGCCGCGCGGAGTCTCTGGCAATGACGTCGTCGCTGCCGCGACGACTGCACCCGTATTGGCGTACGTCAGGCCCTTCAAGGTGAGCGCGCTGCGCTCCAGGTAGCTGCGCCAGCGGTGGTCGGGGAACCGACCCCGGGCCAGCCAGTGTTGCCAGTGGTGCGCCGTCCACACCAGACGCCCGTACGCGTCGTCGTAGCTCAGGGGCGGGTCGTAGTCGCCCCACGACAACGCGCAGAAGCGAAACTCGCCTTGCTTGATCAGCGTTCTGGCTGAGGCTCGCGGACCCTCGAATCCCAGGCGCATGTCGGAGGTGAGCCGAATCTCGACATCGAGTCCATCGGCGCTGGCCACGCCCTGGTGATAGCCGTGCTCGGAATAGCGCCAGCGGGCCCGCCGCCGACCGTAATCAAATGCCGGCTCACAGTCGAGCACCAGCTGGACCTCACCGTTGACGCACCGCACCGTGCGCAACAGGATGTGCTCCGCCTCATAGTCGGTCGGCGCACGGCGGTGCCCGGACGCAATCTTGTCGTCGTGGTGCCACGGACCGATCAACAGCGCATCGCGCACGATGATCCAGCCGCCGTTGGTACCCCAGCTGGTCTCCAGCACGTTGGTACCGGGTAGATAGCGGCGCGCCGCCGGCACCGACATGTCGGCGGGACCCAGCCGGAACCCGCCAGCGCCGCGATCGAGCACGGCGCCGAACACGCTCGGCGAGTCCATCCGCGGCAGGCACACCCGGGCTTTCTTCGAAGCCGGCCTCCCCCTCGGTTGGCCACGTGGTGACACTCGGCTCCCAGGGCTGACCCAAGCGTCCATTGGTCGTCGTCATGCGAGTTCGGCTCTAAATCGTTGTACCCCCCGCGTGGCCTACTTGAAAACCTTGACACACTTTTGCTAATGTTGGCGGGCATGGCGGCGCTCACCATCCATACCGCGGCGAGCACCACCGGCTGGTCGCCACGCATGCTGCGCTACCTCGAACGCGTCGGTCTGGTCGACCCGCCGCGCTCGGCGGGCGGGTACCGCGTGTACGGCGCGGCCGAGCTGCAGCGCCTGCGTACGCTGCGCGAGCTCTTCGCGCACTTCGACATCGGATTGTCAGACGTCGCCTTCGCTCGACGGCTGCGCGATGATCACCATCTCGCCAGTGCCGTCGCCACCTGGCTCGAAGCCAAGCCCTACCGGCCCGACTCGGTCGCCTCGTCGGACTGGCTGCGCTTCGAACAGGACAAGTGCCGCAAGCTGCTCGCGGCGGCCGCCGCGTGACGAGTTACGCGTTGCGCGTTGCGCGTTACGCGTTGCGCGTTGCGCGTTGACTCGGCCTTGTAGATGTGGCCGTGATCGTAGCGAGAACGAGCGAACGCTTCTTGGCGGCACAGTCCAACGCGAAACGCGAAACGCGAAACGCGAAACGCGAAACGCGCAACCCGCAACGCGCAACCCGCAACGCGTAACTCGTCACGCGGCGGCCGCCGCGAGCAGCTTGCGGCACTTGTCCTGAACGAGTTCGGCCCGGCGCAGCCGCTCGCCGGGGCGCGCATCTCGGGCTCGCTGCACATGACGATCCAGACCGCGGTGCTGATCGAGACGCTGGTCTCCCTTGGCGCCAGGGTGCGCTGGGCGTCCTGCAACATTTTCTCGACGCAGGACCACGCCGCGGCCGCCATCGCCGCCGCGGGCGTGCCAGTCTTTGCCTGGAAGGGCGAGACGCTCGAGGAGTACTGGTGGTCCACGGAGCAAGCGCTCACCTGGCCCGGCCACGACGGCCCGACCATGATCCTCGACGACGGCGGTGACGCCACCATGCTCGTACTGCGCGGGGCGGAGTACGAGGCCGCTGGCCGTGTGCCCGATCCGGCCGCGGCGGAATCCGAGGAGTTCCGCATCTTCTTGAGCCTGCTCCAGCGGTCGCTCGCCGACGATGCGCAGCGCTGGACCCGCTGCGCCAACGCCGTTGTCGGGGTGTCCGAGGAGACCACCACCGGCGTCCATCGTCTCTACGATCTGCAGGCCAAGGGCAGGCTGAAGTTCCCGGCCATCAACGTCAACGACGCGGTGACCAAGTCCAAGTTCGACAACCTGTACGGTTGCCGCCACTCGCTGCTGGACGGTATCAATCGCGCGACTGACGTCATGCTGGCCGGCAAGGTCACGGTCGTCTGCGGCTACGGCGACGTCGGTAAGGGCTGCGCCGCGGCGCTGCGCGGCCAGGGCGCCAGGGTGACCATCACCGAGATCGATTCCATCTGCGCGCTGCAGGCCCTGATGGAGGGCTTCGACGTGCGGACCGTCGACGACGTGGTGGAGACCGCCGATGTCTTCATCACCGCCACCGGCAACCGCGACATCCTTACCGCCGACCACATGGCGCGCATGAAGCATCAGGCCATCGTCGGCAACATCGGCCACTTCGACAATGAGATCGACATGGCTGGGCTGGCCCGTGTGCCTGGCATTCGCAAGGAGAACATCAAGCCGCAGGTGGACCAGTGGATCTTCCCTGATGGCCACACGATCATCGTCCTGTCTGAGGGCCGGCTGCTCAACCTGGGCAACGCCACGGGTCACCCGTCCTTTGTGATGTCGAATTCCTTCTCGAACCAGGTGCTGGCGCAGATCGAGCTGTTCACGCGCAGTGACCAGTACGAGAAGAAGGTCTACGTGCTGCCCAAGCACCTGGACGAAAAGATCGCCAGGGTCCATGTCGAAGCGCTCGGCGCGCACCTCACCCCCCTCCGCCCCGAGCAGGCGGAGTACATCAGCGTTCCCGTAGAGGGGCCCTACAAGTCAGATCACTACCGCTACTAGGGCGAATATCTCCCCGAGGGGGTCCCGTTTTGGGGGGTTTGCGCGCATGCCGCAACCGTGCGAAGTGCCGATGAGCTTTCGCCCCAGTGGGGACCCGATGGGGAGCTGTCCACGTCCCCCATGCCGGTCCCCTCCGCCGTTGGTTTGCGCTCCGCGCGCGCGAAGAGCCCATCCTCCCTACGGGGTCCCCTCTGGGTTTACGCCCGGCCGCAACCGCGCGAGGCGCCGATGGCTCCCTACGAGGGTCCCCTCCGGGGTTCGCGCCAACCACTCGCGGGCGAAGGGCCAAGGCCTCTCCACGGGGTCCCTTCTGGGGTTCGCCCTGCCGCAACCGCGAAGCGCCAATGCCTGGACACCGGGTCTCCTCTCGGGAGCTACCCTGGTTGGGCTGTGGCAGCTGACGACGATCCGATCCGTATGCTGGAGCGCGCCATCGCGCAGATGGGGGTGCTCATCGCGGGTATTCGGCCGGAGCAGGCGGGGCTCAGCACGCCTTGCCCCGAGTTCGACGTGCGCGCGCTGGTCAACCACGTCGTGTACGACCTGCGGACCTTCAAGGCGATGCTGGCCGGCGAGCAGCGCGCGTCTCCCGACGTGGACCTGATCGGCGACGATTGGTCAGCCGCCTATCGCTCGGCGGCGGATTCGCTGCTCGACGCCTGGCACAGCCGAGGACTGGCCGGCACGCTCCAGCTGCAGATTGGCGAGGTGCCGCCGAGCTGGGCGGCCAGCCAGCACCTGGCGGACGTGGCGGTGCACGCCTGGGACATCGCGCGCGCCACCGGCCAGTATGCGCAGCTCGATCCAGAGCTCGCACAGACCGCGCTGGATTGGGCGCGCGGCGCTCTCAAGCCGCAGTTCCGAGGACCAGGCAAGGCCTTCGGCACCGAGGTCGCCGTGCCCGAGGACGCGCCGATCAACGACCGCCTGGTCGGCTTCTTCGGCCGCGACCCCGCCTGGACGGGCTAGCCAAACCCGAGCGCCAGCGCCAGCTGCCAGAGGACCAGCCACACCAGCAGCAGGCTGCCGGCGTAGATCAGCGCGGAGCCAAAACGGTCAGTCGCTTGTCCGGCTGGCTTGACTGCTGAAGGCGCATTTCCGCGCAGCATCGACACCTGCTGCCGCAGGACGGCAACGCGCTGGCTGCGCTGTGCCTGGCGACGCGACACCACATCCCGCGCCAGGTGGTCAACGTTGGCTTCCAGCTGCTCCAGCCGCGATCGCAGCTCCGAATGACGCACGTCGGACTCTGAGGCCAGGTCCTCCAGACGAACGCTCCGCTCCGCCAGCCAGGCCTTCAGC
>VBGG01000349.1 GCA_005883405.1 Chloroflexota bacterium
GTTCACAAATAAGGCCCCGGTTGCGAGATCGACTGCCATGAGCCCAGGCGCCAGCGGCAAGACCGCCGCCGCAAGTAGCGCTGCCAGCAGCAGTAGAGCGGGCGCGAGCTCGAACAGCAGCCGATCTGGCTTTCGGGGAACAAGCGACTCGCGACTGAGTTGCGCCAGTCCCCGCACGACGGGGGTACTGAGCGAAAGCCGACCTGTGGCGCTCCATTCCTCGAGTACGGCAAGCAGGTAAACGCCAGAAATCATCGTCAAAAGCAGAAGCGGGCCGCTCATTGGTCGAGCTCCCACGGCGAAAGATCGAGCGATGTGATGCCCAGCAGGGCGTCCGCCAGCTCGTGGCCGGCCACGACATCCTCCACCAGGTGGGCGTGCCCGGCCGACGGAACCTCCAGCGCAAGATCGAGGACCCGCCCGTCAGCGAGCGTCACCACCAGGGAAGCCCTGCCGCGTGACGTCTCAACACTTGCGCGCCCAGTACCCGTCGCCAACGCGGATTCCGGTTTGGCTGGCGACGCGTCGATCCCCGCGGCGCGGATGAGCTCGAGGCTCTGCTCGATTTCGGCGAGGCGCACAGCCAGGCATGCGCGTGCATCGCAGCCATCCTCGACGACAGGCGCGAAGCCAAGTGCCCGATAGGCGGGATCGTCCTGCCGAGCGTCGTCCACCCGGCCGCAGGCGCGAGCAAGCGGACCCCGCAGGTCATGCGCTGACTCCGGCTGAATACGACCGACTCCATCGAGCCGCGAGGCGAGCAGGGGTGTCCTGCGCACTTGTCTGACAAAGGCAGTTACCGGGCCGTGCAGCTGACCGATCTCGTGTGGGGTGTGAGCCTTGCAGACGGCGCGGGCGAGGGAGGATGCTCGCCGAGCCAACCACGCGGCGCCCAGGAGAAAACCCAAACGCGCTAGCCAGGTGAGGTGGCTTGCCACGCGCTCCCGCTCCAGTGCAGCGATGCGCCGGTGCGTCTCGCGTTCATCTGGCTCAGCACCGGTAGCTTGCTCGAGAGCTCGCCAGGCGAGCACGCGATATGCGGTGCTGCCCTGCGGATCGAGTCGGGCAAGCCTGTCGGCAAACGTCTTGACCGGTCCTGGCCAGGTTGCGCGGAGGTCGCGTCGTAGAGTCCCGCTGCGCACTTCGGCTCGGGCGACGGTGTCACCGTCCAGCGTTAGAACGAGATTCAAGCCGCCGGGCAATCCAGGGAACAGGGGACCGAAGGGCACCTCGAGCCATTCCATTGGCAGTCCGTCCGCGCTTCGCGGCAGGCCGCTGGTCATCATGACCATCGACATAAACCCGCCGCTGCCCATCTGCATGTGATCCATCTCGCTCATGTGCGCATGCGCCATGTCGGAGCTGGGTGGCATCGCGTGGTAGCTGTGCAGTTCGTCGTCCTCGTTGGCCCGTTCGGGCGCCTGAGCGTCAGCGACGACAAACACCGGGGAATCCGGATCCCAGGCGCCCAGCGCGAAGCGGCGCCGCAGGTGAGCGATGCCCTCAGTGAGCCCCGGCTGAGTGGCCGCAACCGAGACGTCAGCAGCGGGCAGGGGCGCTGGGCTCGGCGCGCCGACGCTCAGGATCGCCCGCGGACGAGGCTGCTGCGCGTACGCGATTGCCGCGCTCCGGGCTAACCCAGGCGGAATGTCCCCAACCAGTACCAGCACGCTCGCATGGCGCGGGGTCGCAGCTACCCGCAGCCCTGCGGCCTCGAGATCCAGGCCTAGCGCATCCAGCATCTCAGCGCCCGGCACGACAAAGGCGTCCAGGTCGCCCGCCAGAATGCCCGCCAACCAGCGACGCACGCCCGATAGTCGCCCAGCTCGAGGACCGCTGATCACTGACGTCTGAACGCCCCCTGACTCCAGCCGTACAGCAGCCCCAGAAACAGGATGAGCAGAAACACGCCCATGTCCACGAGGGCCTCCAACCCGAGCTGCTGATAGACGACGGCCCAGGGATACATGAACGCCATCTCCATGTCGAACGCCAGGAAAAGCAGCGCCAGTCCGTAGTAGTGGATGTGATAGCGAACCCAAACGGGCTTATCGTCGAGGGTGCCACCCGTGAATGGGACGTCCTTGCCGGGCTCGGGTCGCGTCCGTCCGAGCGCTCTGGCCAGCAAGTGAAGTACCAGGACCAGTGCAGATGTGCCGAGCACAAGAGCGACCAGCACCGCATAGGACTCGAGCGGGCTCATGTGCGTGTGGCACCTCCGCCCAACGCATCGGCTGCGCAGATGATCAACGTCACCTGTGCCCTTATCGCGAAGGTGCTCGAACGTCGCGGCCCGTAACTTTGCCGGCCACAGTCGCGCGGTGAGCTTCCTCGATCGTCGTTGACGCTTACAGCATAGTCCGGCACCTATGGCAGGCGGAGCGCTGCCCTACACCTCGCGTCCTACAGACGGAGGCCGGTGACGAGCACCGCCGCACCGGCCGCGAGGATAAGCAGGATCAACACGACCATGACCCAGGCTCCGCTGCCCATCATGTCACCCCGCATCATGGCGCCCATCATTCCGCCCATGAACAGGAGAGGTACGAAGATCACCACGACAAGCGCGACGCCGAGGGCGATCTATCACTTCGCCGACCGTGAGGGTACCGGCGTGGACCGGACCGTCGCCACCGGCACCGGTTTCGCTGGTCAGTACGGGTCGCCCTGGGCGGAAGCGTGCGAAACCCGGACACCTGCCCCGATGAGCTGCTGCTGTTCTTCCACCACGTGCCCGTATATGCACGTCCTGCACTCGGGCAAGACCGTCATCCCGTACATCTACGACACGCATTTCGACGGAGTGGAGCGAGTCCGCGATTGCCAACGATCACATCGCCGCGCAAAGACATCCGCGGGGCTTCGCGGGTAGAGCGAGCCAGGTTCCCGGTGGTCGTTTCAGTGACCATTCTCTGGTTAGCCATGCGCACGTGCTCCGTGTATCGGGAAATGACGTCTACGACCGGCGTGGGGGTCTCACGTCGACGGCTCTCGCACAATCGGGATCAACCCTTTGGCAATGACATGCCGCTAGTTTTCTGGCGAGTCGACGACGCGTGGTCGCGCCTGGAGCAGCCAGTCTCAACAAGAGTGCCAGAGTCCGGAGCGTCAGGCTCAACAGGCGCGGTTCCCGCGTGCGACGGCGAGCCGGCATTCGAAGAAGCACGCCTGAGCGAACGACATGGAGGTGCGGGCGAGTGGCGCGATTGGGAGGCTTCATGGCCACAGAGTGCGATCACAGGCGTGAATTCCGCGGGACAGGAGCGTGAGATAGGCGTGAATCGACCGTGAAATCCGACACCCGGGCGAACAGGACTGGTCGCTAGCGTCTGCGGCCCTATGCGGAGGCCGACGCCCCCGGAAAGAAGAAAGAGTTGAGTCCCCCCACGTGTGGGCTTTTGACATCGGCCGTTGACGCCGACGGCCACCGGCGGTTCGTATCGGGATTGTCCAGATCACCAAAGGAGGGAACCGACCGATGGCCGAGGACCTGAGGATGGTGCTTCTCCAGCTGCGGGGCAAGGCCGAGTTGGAGGATGACGTGGACTTTCTGCGCCAGGGAGTTCGGGCGATGGCTCAGCAGCTGATGGAGATGGACGTCGCGCAGCACGCAAGAGCTGAGAAGTACGAGCGCGGGGCGAACCGCTGTGGTGAGCACAACGGTTATCGCGATCGCAATTGGGACAGCCGCGTCGCAGCATCACGTTGCGCGTCCGGCGTGTGCGAGATTGTGGCTATTACCAGCGATGCTTGAGCCGCCCAGCCTTGAGACCGCGCGTTAGTCGCGGTCGTGCAGGAGGCTTGCATCAGCGGCGTCAGAACCGGCCGCGTCGACGACCTGCTCACGAGCGCTCGGCATGACCAGAATCTCAAACAGCCAGGTCAGGCGGTCCAGGCGCTTGACATTGAGGTGGAGCGATTTCGGACGCGCAAGTCGATGGAATCTATACCGACGCTCCCTGACCGGGTTCGGCGGCCACAATGCGTTAGAAAACGCTGGGCAACGGCACATGTGTGAACCGACGCGTTTCCGGGTTGTTGGCGGCGGCTCAGTACCGGCAGGACGGAAAGCCGTTCCAGATCGTCACCTCGGCCGATTGCGTCCGAACAGTGGTCGGCCCATGTGTATAATCTGTCTGGAAAGTGTGTAGTCAGGACGAGTGCGGTGAGCCGGCTGGTACGAAAAAACCTGGTCGTGGACCCAGATGAACTGCGGGCATGGGCGCGAGAGCGCGGCACCAGTGAGTCTGAGGCCGTCCGGGACGCGGTGCGCCTGGCGCTCGCTGGCCAGGAGATGGTGGCCGCGTTGCAGGGCCTGCATGATGTGGAAGCATTCGCCGACTTGGAGCGGCTGTTCCCGCCGCGGGTCGAATCTCCGCCGCCCAAAACCAGGAAGCTCTGAAGATCGCCGTTGGCCCGGCCAATCGTGCCCGACACGACGGCGTTTGTTCACGCCATTCGCGAGGCGCACCAGCCGTTTTTTGATGCCGTTCTGCGCGGACAGGTGTGGCTCTCAGCGGTCGTCGCGTGCGAGTTGTACGCGGGCACGCGGTCGGCCGAGGAGGGCCGGCTCCTGGACCGCCTGCTTCACGGAGCCGCCGCCCGCGACCGTCTGCTCGTGCCGAGCGTCGAGGATTGGTCGGCCGCCGGTCGTCTGCTCGCCCGACGCGTCCGCCTGTCGGGTACGCTTCGGCCACGCGATCACCTGGCCGACGTGCTCATCGTCGTCTCAGCAGCGCGCGTTGGCGGTGAGATCCTGACGGCTAACCGAGCGCACTTCGAGACCTGGGCGAACCTGGCGCGCCGAAGCGGAATGAATGTGACCGTCGGGCGTGGAGAGCCTTCGGCTTGGGGCGGGTAGCGCGGCCGCCCTCAAGTCCAACAGTGGTCATGCGATTGTCGGGCGCGGCCGGATCCTGCTCAACACTCCGGTGGCGCAGGTCCTGCCCGAGTTTTTCAGGCAGGCGGAGGGGACGTCCGCCTCTGGCACATCCTCACCATTAACCTCGGCCCTGACACCCAACAGACATTGATTACCCGACTACGTGAAAGCCCGGGGGAGCCTGATCGTCACATGAATAACACGTCGATCCGGAAAGAACTTCATGAACTCAGGCAGGGCAACTGTCGCCATCTGATGCAGTTGATTGCGGCGCATGGTGATTCCCCGAGCCAAGTTCTCGAGCATCCATAGCTTCCAGTCAAGAGGACGGACTACTCATCACGAGCGACTGCATGGAGCCAGGCGGCCAGTGGGACGGCGAGATCCGCGGCGAAGCCACGGTCGCGAGACGCTGGAGTGACCTGGTGCCGGACG
>VBGG01000350.1 GCA_005883405.1 Chloroflexota bacterium
GGCGTGACGTCGCGCTCACGCATGTCCGCCACGAACTTCTTGGTGTCATAGTTCTTGTCCCCGCCCAGCGTTTGGGGTCGAAAGCCCCGCTGCTTGGCCTCATCGACCTGGTCAACCGCCGTCTCCCGTTCGGCGGTTCCGGTGGCCTCGGTCACCTCAAAGTCGATCGCCAACCCGTTCCGATTCTCCATCATGACCTGCCCCATGAAGACCAACTTGGCCTCCTTGCCCTTGCCCTTGCGGAACAGGCGCGCGTCTGGATCTGTCGTGCTCTGGTGGGTCGCGTTCGAGCGCTTCTGACCATGAAAGTTGACCGTGGGATTACCCGGATCATCGGGTGGCTCATCCGAAGGCGGCTGGTCCTTGGGCCGGAAGCTCTTGAGACTGGCGGCGGCTTCGATCAGCGTGCCGTCCACCGTGAAGTGCTCATCCGACAGCAGGTCGAGACGGCTGGCGGCCAGCACGATTTCGTCAAAGAACTGCTGCGCCACGTTGTGATCGAGGAGCCGCTGACGATTCTTGCTGAACGTGCTCGGGTCGAAGCTGGGCTCGATCAGATTCATCCCCAGAAACCAGCGGAACAACTCGTTGTACGCCAGCTGCTCGCAGAAGGCCCGCTCACTGCGGACGGAGTACAGACTGATCAGCAGCGAGGCCTTCAGCAGCCGCTCGGGTGGGATGGATGGGCGACCGTCGAGGGCATACATCGCGTCGAATGTCGGCGACAGGGACGCCAGCGCTTCGTCGGCAAAGCGTCTGATGGTACGAAGTGGATGGTCTTGCGGAATCCGCGTCTCCAAATCGATGAACGCCAGCATCGTCACCTGTGGCTCCTGCTCTCCGCGCACTCCAACCACCTCAGCTCGAGATGGCTCAACAGTATCCGGAGCCACCACTTCACCGGAAGAGCCGCCGGACCCCAAAATGGGCGTTTTTCACCACACTGCTAGATGAAGAGTGGCTTTCGAGCCTGTTGGCCGGTCACAGCGACCGAGTAGCCCCCGAAGTCCTGCACAAGATGATCCCGGGCACGCCTGAGGCAAGCCAAATCGGCCACGCTGAGGACTGGGGCCCTGCGCCAGATATGCGCGGATTCGTCGACCGTGCGAAAGAGCTGGCGACCGTGCGCGGTTGGGTACTGGATGGGCGCTGTCGTCTTGCTGCAGTGCTGGGCATGGGAGGCATCGGCAAGACGGCGCTGGCTGCTCGGATCGCGCAGGACGTGGCGCCAAACTTCCAGCGCGTTTACTGGCGTAGCCTTCGGGATTCACCATCTGTCAGTGAGTGGGTAGCAGGAGCGGTCCGCTTCTTATCAGACCAGCAGATCGTGCCACCTGACGGCGAAGCGGGCCGTCTCGAGGTGCTTCTCCGGCTCCTCCGAGAACGGCCGAGTATGTTGATCCTCGATCTACAAGCCATCGGCGATGGGCGACATCAGAGTTGCTTACTACTGACAAGCCGCGAGTCGCCGCCGGAATTCGTGCTACTCGACGATAACGCCGCACGCGTGTTTCAGCTTGGCGGTTTCGAGGTGGATGGCGGTCGTGCCTTGTTGACCGGCAAGCGGCTTTTGGGCAACGCGGACGAGTGGGCTGGTCTGGTGCAGCGATTCGCCGGCAACGCTCTGGCGCTAAAGGTGGTGAGCGAGAGCATCCGCGAGGTGTTCGGAGGCGAGCTCAGCGTCTTTCTGAACGAGCCGAACTCACCTACGGTTTTCGGAGGTATCCGGCGGCTGTTGGACGAGCAGTTCAACCGCAGTTCCACCGTCGAGCAGAAGGTACTGCTCATACTGGCGGTGGAGCGCGAGCCGGTGAGCGTCGCGCATTTGTTGGCGATCCTGCGGCCAGACTACGGCGGCGGCGCCGTCCTGGAGGCAGTCGAGGCGCTGCGCAGGCGCTCCCTTGTGGAGCGCGGGGATGCGGCTGGGGCGGCCGCGATTACGCTGCAGTCAGTCGCGCTGGAGTACGTGACGGACCGATTGGTGGAGCACGTTGCCGAGGAGATTGCTCGCGGCCGCCCGCAGCGGCTGGCTGAGCTTCCGCTTATCCGGGCCCAAGCAAAGGATCACGTGCGCCGAACCCAGGAGCGGCTGATCGGCGTGGCGATCCTGCAGCGCATGAATGCCCAGCGTGGCCGAGCTGGCACACAGCAGGCCCTGTTACGGCTGCTCGACGACTGGCGCGCTCGGGCCGCCGACGAGCAGGCATGCGGACCTGGAAACGTGGTGAACCTGCTGCGGCTGCTGCGCGGCGATCTGTGTGGTCTCGACCTGTCGCGCCTGGCGATTCGGCACGCCTACCTGGCGGAGGTGGATGCGCAGGACGCAAGGCTTGTTGATGCGCACCTCGTCGATAGCGTGCTGGCAGAGTCGTTCGATTACCCTTGCTCGGTCGCACTGAATGGGAATGGCGAACTGCTGGCTATCGGGACTTCGACCGGCCAGGTATGCCTGTGGCACCTGGCAGACCGAACCCTGCTGTGGGCGGTGCAGGGCCATACTGGCATCGTCTGGAGCCTGGCGCTAGCCACGGATGGGCGGCTACTGGCCAGCGCGGGCTTGGATGGGGCGGTCCGGGTGTGGGCAAGGGACAGCGGACGGTTGCTGGCGACCCTGCAGGGCCACACTGGGCCAGCCTGGGGCGTTGCGATGTCCGCTGA
>VBGG01000351.1 GCA_005883405.1 Chloroflexota bacterium
AGGCCCAGCGCCAGGCGCTGCTGGATATGGGAGCGACCGAGCAGCACCGGACACCAGCCATTTAGTTCCATTCGTTCCGCCGCCGGGTCCGCGGGTATGTACGAGCCCGCGTTAACGGGTCAGTCGCCACGCGACCCCGAATGTTGGATGCTCGGCAACTCGGCCTTGGCTCTCGGGGTGGTCGTGCTGTAATGCTCCGCGACCACCGCATGCTGACCGTTCCCGCACAGGCTAATCACTGCGCCTCACTCCATTATGTGAGCAGATTTCCTTCATTCGGGTGAGCTCAGTTTGGCGGCGCCAGACGCATCGTGGACCTGATGAAGTACGTGCCTTTGCGTCCTGGCGCTGAGCTGCGCATTTGCGAGCGCATGCGTCTCGAACCAGATATCGAGCGCCGCGTCAGCGGTGCCAAGCAAGTAACAATGGGGCATCCGTTGGACAGCCGGTCGCTTCGCGAGCCATGAGCGAGTGGTGGTGTCGGTGACCATGGTCAGCGCGCTGCAAACGTCGCTGCGCAGCCCGTCCGTGTTGGGCCGAGTGGCGGACATCTTCGGGGACAGAAATCTGTACCGGGTAGTCGTCTCTTCATCAGAGAAGCAACGGGCACGCATGAGGTCCGCGTCCGGCGAGCTTGCCCAAATAGCCGAGCTAGAAGATCGCCAGCTGATTGTCGCTATCGCGAACCAGCTTGCGGTTGCCGTGGATCGCCAGGGGCGCGCTGAGCGCGAAGCGCGAGCCCGCGCGGTCGATGAGAGCGATCGGCTGAAGTCAGCGCTGGTTTCATCTGTGTCACACGAGCTCACAACGCCCTTGACGGCGATCAAAATGTCAGTGACCGGGCTTTTTTGGATGACCTCTTCCACGATCACCCGGACATCCGCCGCGAACTGGCGGAGTCGATCGATCCTCGGACGTCGTTGAGGACGTTCTGGACCGCATGAAACCGATCGGCACGGGACGGGCTATCCGGAGAGATATTCCAACCGATTCGCCCCTCACTCCACTTGATTTTGTCCAGATCAGCCAGGTAATTACGAACCTCCTGGATAATGCGCTGCGCGCGGAATCGGTCTGGGTGCAGTTGAAGTGGCGAAGGCGCACCGCGATTACCAGGCCTCGCAAAGTTGCAAGGGCGCGTGCTCCTCGTACCATCGCTTGCCGTAGGTCGTCAGTGACTGCCAGTGGCCTCCGATCGAAGTACGCGATGTGCACTTTTATAGAACTCGTAAAAGGATTTCAAGGATAGCGTTTGCGCTGAACACCGTCGCGGCCCGTGCGATGTTTGCGGCGCACCTCTGTGCGCACTTCGCTCACCTGGTTCTCGAGCAATAACAGACGCGCACTCAACTCTTCGTCACTCTGCATTGCTATTTCTCCATCGCCAGACCTGGCCGACAGCCTGTGAATTGGCTTGCGTGGCGTGATCACGCCGTTGACCCTCGTGAATGGGACCAAGTCGTCCATCCACTAGATATTGTTGCGGAGCCAGGCCACACCGGCGTAGGCGCCGATTACCACAGTGGCCAGCGTCACAAGCATGCCGATGGTAATAATGACGAGCCAGCCCCAGCCGGGCGGAAAACCGAGTAGCCACCAGCTGATGCCAGCTAGTGGCAGTATCAGCAACCAGGGATTCGCCACGTTCACGTTCTCTCAATCCAGCTTTAAACGTTCTCTGATATTGGCCACGCCAGCATTGATCATTGCACACCTCCCAGCTCGGTTGCATCAGTCAAAGCACTGAGTGAATTCCGTCTTTTTGGGTGAGGCACACGCGCGTTGGCAGAGCTATTGTGAATTGGTGAAAGGAGACACCAATGGCTGAAAACTCAACAGTACCGGTGGCCAAAACTGACGGCGCGCTACGCCGCGTAGACCCTATCGAAATGTTCAACGCGATCCAGGACGACCTGGAGCGTTTCTGGCGAGATCCGTTCCGTGTTGGGGCACTCGCGTTTCCGTTCCGACGCACGCCGAAGTCCATCGCCAGCTTCATGCCGCGCATGGACATTTACGAAAAGGACAACGCCATCGTCGTCAAGGCAGACCTCCCCGGCCTCAAGAAAGAGGATGTCCAGGTCGAGATCGACGACGACAACAGTTTGATAATTCGAGGCGAGAGTCACGCTGAACAAGAGATCAAGGATGAGGCGTTTTACCACGTCGAGCGCAGCGTCGGACGCTTCTACCGCCGATTGCGGTTGCCGTTCGAGGCTCACCCCGACCAGATTCAGGCCAGCATGACCGACGGCGTGCTGGAAGTGCGCATCACGCGGCCGGCGGAGGCACAGTCGGAGCCGAAGAAGATCCCGGTCGCATAGATCCAAGTCAACCGAGTGTATTGAAAGAAAGATCAAATCATGACTGAAACATGGAAGAGGTGGCAGGATTGGACCACCGTGGTGCTTGGCGTGCTGTTGTTCATCACGCCCTTCATTTTTGGCGCGACAGGTATGGCAGCAGTTGCCTGGACTGCGTACGTCGGGGGTCTGCTACTCGTGATTGCCGGTTTGTGGTCTCTCTCGGCACCGTCAATGCACTTCACCGAATACGCTGAAATCGTCATCGGAGTACTGGTGTTTGTCGCGCCGTTCGTGCTGGGTTTCACTGGCATCACTTACATGGCGTGGAGTGACTGGATCGCTGGCATCCTGGCGGTTCTGCTCGGCGGGTCGGTGGTGTTCAGCCAGGGTGGGAAGCAACAACTCGCCGGCCAACGGTAAAACTCCTGCAACGCGGCGCTCGCACGTATGGAGTATCTGCTTCCCGACCTCCAGCGCGCGGGCGCTCCAGCCCTTGGGGTTCTTGCGGGCGTCGTGCTCATCGGCACGGCTCTCTTCGAGGCGTTCGAAATAATCGTTCTTCCTCGCCGTGCATCCGGCCGGCTCGGAGTGGCGCGTTTTTTCTACATCCTGACTTGGCGGCCGTACTCAGCGATCGCACGCCGACTGAAGAACACATCGCGCCGCGAAAGCTTGCTCAGTCTCTACGGACCATCATTCTTGCTGCTTCTTGTCGGCGTGTGGGCAGCCATCCTGGTGCTCGGGTTTGCCATGCTGCATTGCGCCGTCGGTTCTGTTTCAGGTGACACTCAGGACGCCGGCTTTGGCACGATGCTGTACTTCAGCGGCACCACGTTCTTCACGCTCGGCTTGGGTGACGTCGTACCCGCGTCAGCCACTTCGCGGCTGCTCACAGTCGCTGAAGCAGGCACCGGTTTCGCATTTCTCGCCCTGCTGATCGGATACCTGCCGATCGTCTACCAGATGTTCGCTCACCGAGAGACCAACGTGTCGCTACTCGATCAACGCGCCGGGTCGCCGCCAACCACCGCCGAGCTCCTGCGCCGCAACATGGGTGGCGCCGACGTGAGTCAGCTGATTGCCTTACTGCGCGACTGGGAAGTCTGGGTGGGCGAGTTGCTGGAAAGCCACCTATCGTATCCAGTACTGGCGTATTTCCGCTCTCAACACGAAGACCAGTCGTGGATCGCAGCGCTGGCGCTCATCCTTGACGTGTCTGCCTTTGTGCTGGCGTATGGCTTGACCGGAGCCACGCGCCAGGCCGGCTTCACCTTCGCCGTCGCCCGGCACGCTGTCGGCGATCTGACCAATGTCCTCAGCCTCCGACCAACCCGGTCCAAAACCGATCGACTGGACTCTTGCTCGTCGCGGCGTTTGCTGGAGATTGCGTCGATCAGCGGGCTGCTGACGGAGCAGCCCGGGCCTGCAGCCGAGCGACTGGCCGAAATCCGTTCGGCATATGAACCGTACCTGCACGCGTTAGCCGACCACCTTCTAATGACCGTGCCCGCATGGGTTCCCGAGCCGGGCGCACAGGACAACTGGGAGACGACCGCGTGGGACCTCACGTCACCAGCTCCGCTCCTCGGACCAAATAGCCCGTTCGCGAGCGACCCGTGCGTGAGCTGCTTCGTCCAGAAGTAGCATCAGGTTTCATCCGAGTGGGTGAATCATTCTGACGCTGCCAGAGTCACGCTTATGAATATGCAAACATCGATACACGACGCATCTGCGCTCGACAAGGAGGCTAGCATGTCCACCATTGAGCAACAGACCGAGGTGCGGGCGGCCATCGAAGCGGCCACCCGCCAGCTCATCGACGCGTTTGGGCAGCGGGATGCCGCCGGTTGTGCCAGCCTCTACACCGAGCAGGGCGCCATGCTGCCGCCCAGCGCCGATATCGCACGGGGACGGCAAGCGATCCAAGAGGTCTGGCAAGGAATCTTTGACGCGGGGCTGACCGCCTTCCGTGTCGAATCGCTCGAAGTGGAGAGCGCGGGCGACTTGGCCTACGAGATGGGGCGCTACACGCTGTACGCGGGCGACAACGACGCCGCCGATGAGGGTAAGTACATCCTCATCTGGAAGCGCGAGGCCGGGCAATGGAGAATCCACCGCGACATCGTGAACAGTAGCCG
>VBGG01000352.1 GCA_005883405.1 Chloroflexota bacterium
GATGGCGAGCTTGCCAAGCTCGTGCGACAGCTGCGGGTCGTAGTGCCAGCCCTTCGGACACGGATCGAGCACGTGGATGAACGCCGGCCCGCCGGCCGCCAGGCCCTTGCGCAGCTTGTTCATGAAGTCAACGCCGTACGAAGCGCAGGCCGTGGCGATGTACGCCGCGTCCGGATGACCTGCCACCAGCGCCCCGGGCGTGTTCTTCTTCCAGCGAGTGTGCATGATGCGCCGCTTCTTGCCAGACGGCGAGAAGGTCGTCACCGCGCCGTACGGCGTCGAACCTGACAGCTGGATATCGGTATTCGCGTACGACTCGTTGTCGTACAGGATGATCAGGAAGCGATACTCGGCGTGCGTCAGTGCCGCCGAGATGGCGCCCAAGCCCATGTCCGCGCCACCACCATCGCCGCAGAAGGCGATAACGTTGATCTGCTCATTCGCCAGCTTGCCTTTGCGCATGAGCACCTTCAGGCCTGCCGCGGCCCCCAGCGCTGCCGAGCCAGCAGCGCCAAGCTGGGTGTGCATCCACGGCACGACCCACGGCGTCGTGTAGTAGCTCGTGTTGGCTACGTACATGCAGCCCGTCGAGCCGAGCACGATGGTGCGCGGTCCGGCCGCCTTGGCGATGTACCGCATGACCAGCGCACTCTCGCAGCCCTGGCACGTGCGGTGGCCCGAAACGAAGTATTCGGTGTACGGGACCTGCTTGACGGTTTTGATCGAGCTGAGATCGACCAGCTCGGCCGGTGGGGTGGTTGTGAGGGTCATGTGAGTTACTCCCGAACCCCGATCCAGTGAACGTTGGTCTTCAATTCGCCCGCGGTGGCCTGCTGCAGCAGGTTGAACATCTCCTGGCCGTCGGCAGCGGTGAATTCACGACCACCAAGTCCACCAATGATGTTGATCATCGCTGGCCGCTTCGGGCTGTCGTAGAACGCGGCGCGGAATTCGGTGAACAGGACACCACCATGGTGCGGCGAGCCGAAGCTGTAGTCGCGATCGATGATGCCGACGCCCTTGAAGCGCCCGAGCCGCTCGACAATTTCGTCGGCCGGGAAAGGCCGGAACCACTTGAGCCGTGCGAAGCCGACCTTGTGGCCCTGCTCGCGCAGGCGTCGCACGATGACGCGGCCCGGCATGGCGATCGTGCCCTGGCCGACGAGCACATAGTCGGCATCGTCGGTCATGTACTCCTCGACGAATGGCTCTCGCTGTCGGCCGGTCAGCTCGTAGTACTCCCGGTAGGCCTCGCGAATGACGTCGGGAGCGCGGCGCATCGCCGCGTCGTTCTGCTTGCGGATCTCGGTCAGCCAGTCCTGGTCCACCTGCGGCGCGATCGTGATCGGATTATCCGGATGGAACAGGCGGTCGCCCAGGTCGTACTTCGGTAAGAACTGCTCGACCACCTCTCTGGGCGGAATCTTGACGAGATGCTGCGAGTGGGTCAGGAATGCACCGTCGGTGCTTACCGCGCACGGCAGCATCACGCGCGGGTCCTCGGCCACCTTGTAGGCGATCACCGCCGCGTCGAACGCCTCCTGACCCGTTTCCACCCAGGTCATCAACCAGCCCAGATCGCGGACGGCCAGCGCGTCGTTGTGCTCGACACCAAAAGCACCGGGATCGTCCAGCGCGCGGTTGCCAACGTTGGCCACGACCGGCAGGCGCAGCCCCGCCGTCACGGCAATGGCTTCGAACGCGTAGAACCAGCCGACGCCTGAGGAGCCGACGAACGAGCGTGCGCCTACCGCGCTCGCGTGCTTGACGAGCTCGAATTGCGAATGTTCGCCTTCGGCGACGATGTACTCGCAGTCCATCTTGCCATCGGCGATCATCGCCGCCACGGCCTGCATCACGGCGTCGTAGGGCCGAATCGGGTACGCGCCGACGATGTCCACGTCGGCCAGGCGGAGCGCGTGGGCGATCGCTTCAGAACCGGTGAGGAGCAGCTCCTCTTCCTCGAACTTCTTCGGCCGAGCAGCGTTGGATGTCGTGTGTGGTGGGACAGCGATAACCATGGCTACTCCTCACCTCCTGTCACCACCGGCTGCTTCTGCTTCTTACTGGGGTAGTCGGGCTGCTGGTGCACCGCGGGTGTCTTCTTCGCCTTGTCGATCAGCTCCGGATGGAGCGCGATGCCGTGCTGCTGCAGGAATCGCCGGTAGCCCTCGGGGTCGCTTGCGTACATCGGATAGAGATTGTCGTTGTTGTCGAACGCCAGCTCGTTGACCATCGTGATGCAGTCGGGCACCGGGCAGACTTCCTCGCAGATGCTGCAGCCGATGCACGCCTCGTACACCACCTCGTAGGTACCCTCGGGGGTTACTTCGAAGCATTCGTCTGGGCACTGCAGCCAGCACTGGGTGCACTTGATACACGTGTCGAAGTTGACCAGCGGCCGTCGCGTGCGCGTGCTCCACTTCTTGTAGAGCGGGTTGCGCGTGCCAACCTGCATGGCCTCGACGACGATGCCCTCGCGCATCTGCGTCCAGCCGGGCTTCTGGTACTCCTCGTGATCCACCGTGCTGCCTTCGCCCGGCTCGACGTGACGGATCTTGATCTGGTCGTAGATGGCGCGGGCCGCCTCCACGCGGGCTTCGTCGTTGGTCCGCTCACGGACGATGTCGAGGACGGAATCGAGTGTGAGGATCTGGGGCGCGACGCGCGCCACCGCGACCAAACACTTGAAGTCGGTGTTGTCGTCGTTATC
>VBGG01000357.1:0-1606 GCA_005883405.1 Chloroflexota bacterium
AGTGACCACGTCGATCTACTTCAAAGATCCCGACGGGATCCAGATCGAGCTCATCTCCGAGCCGCTGCGCATCATGGATGGCCGAGGTCTGGGCGTGTGATCGACGCCCCGGGTGACCGGGGTGGCTAGACTACGCGCGGCAGGTCCGGACGAAGCGGACGCGGTTCAGGCCGTGTGGGAATCCTCGAACGCCGAGGACGATCCGGCTAGCTGGTCGCGAGGCGGCTGGTCGGTGATCGGCTGGGCGACGCACACCCGTGTCCTCGAAGTCGATCATCGCGTGGTTGGCGTGGTTGCCGTACGCGCCGAACCGGCGCCCGATCAGGCCATGCCAGCCCGAGTCGCGCTCGACATCTCGACGCGCCAGCCGCGGTTGGCGCAAAAGCTGGTGCGCGGCGCGGTCGAGCTGATCCGCGAGGCGGGTGGCGTGCGCGTGCGGCTGTTCGTGCCCTCGCGGGCAGAGTGGACGCAGACCGCGGCCCGCGCGGCGGGTTTTGAGCCCGTGCGGATGGTCGCCCACATGCTGTTGCCAGCCTCGGCGCCGACGCCTCAGGCGGGCCCGGTGGCGGGACTCCACCTGCGCCCAATCCGACCGGGCGAAGACAGGCGTGTTTTGGCGGCGCTCAATCGCAACTGGGCCGGGACGTGGAACTTCGTGTCGATCCCGTACGAGATGCTCAAGGAGGACCTCGAAGGTCAGCGTGAGGGCATGCTGCTCGGCCTCGACGATGCCGACCAGATCATCGCCACCTGCCACGCGGTGTACGCGCCCTCCGGCCAGAATCCGGATGGCAATCCGCGGGCGTGGATCTCGAACCTGACGGTCGATCCCGGCCATCGCGAACGGGGCATCGCGCGGTTCATGCTCGCGGCTGGCATCGCCCATCTGCGCGAACGCGGCGCCAGCTCGATCACCCTGGGCGTCGACGCCAACAATCCCGCTCCGTTCCGTCTCTACCAGAGCGTGGGCTTTCAGATCTCGACCAGCACCGAGGCCTGACGCCTTAACCACCTCGTGCTGTGGGTACGCGACACGCAACGGTCGCTCGGGTTCTATCGAGATGTACTGGGTTTTTCGATTGTCGAAATGCCCAGCCCGCAAGCGGTCTTCCTGCGCGCCAACGGCAGCGACAATCACCATGACCTTGGCCTGTTCGGCATCGGTCCAGAGGCGCCTGGGCCGAGCCAGGGCCGCCAGGTGGGCATGTACCACGCCGCCTGGGAGGTCGCCACCATTCAGGATCTGGCCAAAGCCCGAGACGCCCTGCGCAAAGGCGGCAGCCTGGCCGGCGAAAGCGACCACGGCAACAGCCTCAGCCTGTACGCCAGGGACCCGGATGGCAACGAGCTGGAGGTATTTTTCATGCTCCCGCGCGAGGAATGGGAAACGCGGGGTTTCGGGACTCGAAAACTAGAGCTTGAGAAAGAGCTCGCCCTCCGAACCGGCTAACGGCGCGTAGAAAACGCAAGAGACTGGTTGACACGTCCGCCTATGCTGTGTGGGAGCGCGGACGTGGTGGCCAGGCTGGCAGGACTGCTGGTGTGCGCCTGTATGGTGGCGGGCTGCAGTGTGTTCGGGCCGTCCCAAGCGGAGCGTTCGACGTCG
>VBGG01000357.1:1649-8828 GCA_005883405.1 Chloroflexota bacterium
GGGCTGGGCCTATCGCTGGCCGACCTACAGTCCGGACGGCCGGCGCCTCGCCTTCGCTGGCTATCGGACGGGCGCGAGCCAGCTGGGCCCCGCGGCGGTGCTGGTCTCGGAGGTTGGACACGAGAACGCGACCGCGCTGCTGGAATCCAGTGGCATGGCGACCATCTACCTGTACTGGTCGCCAGACAGCCACCATCTGGCAGCGTTGCTGCAGCACGGTCAGGATCTAGAGCTTCACTTGTTCGATGCGACCGCCGCGGATCAGCCGCGCCAGCTGCTGGTCGGTCAGCCGCTGTACTGGTCGTGGGCACCCGATGGCAAGACGATCGCGGTACATGTCGGTGGAGATGCCGGCTCGGCCGCCGACGCATGGGTCGGCTTGCTGCACCTCGGCTCGGGTGACGCACGGGAGGAGCGCTTTATCGATCCGCCGGGCGTTTTCCGCGCGCCGGCGTGGTCTCCCTCGGGCGACAAACTCGCTTATGCAACTCTGGGCGGCGGCGCGTCGTTGTTGACCGTTCGGGATGCGGGCGGCCAGGTGACGCGCATCGCCTCCAGTCCCAGCGAAGTTGGTTTCACCTGGTCGCCGTCGGGCGAGTGGCTCGCGTTCACGGCTGGCGATGCTGGTCGGCCAGGCGTGTATCGCGGGCTCGAGGTGGTGCACCCCGATGGCAGCGAACGGCGCCGTCTCAGCGAGGACCCACTGGTGGCGTTCTACTGGTCGCCCGACGCCACCCGACTGGCGGTGGTCGGCATCGACACCGGTGCGCGCACGCTGACCTGGTCAGTCCTGAGTGTCGACGGCAAGACGAAGCGCCCGCTCAACGCGTTCCTGCCCTCGAGCGACTTCGCGTTCCAGTTGCCGTTCTTCGATCAGTACGCGCAGTCGACCAGCGTCTGGTCGGCGGACAGCAAGCGGCTGGTGTACGGCGCCGCAAGCGGGGACGACCGCAGCAACGGTAGTGGTCAGCGCGAGCGGGTGGTGGTGCTGGACGCCGATGGACTGACCCCCGCCGCCGCGGTCGCGGATGGTGGCGCGGGGGTGTGGTCGCCTCCGAAACCCCCGTAGTGGGATGCCGTGGCGGTGCAGGATTCACCGCAGACGATGGCGGAGCTTGAGCGGCGTCTACGCCGCGCCGGTTGGTTGCAAAGTAAAGATCGTCTTCATGAGCTCCTGCTGCCAGGAATGCGGAAAGCCGTAGGGCTTGTCTTTGGACGGCCAGCCGGTCCAATAGGTGGTGTTCATCGGGTAGCGGATGATCAACTGCGAGACGTAGACCATCGGCATGTCCTTGAACCACAGGTCCATCGCCTGAGTGAAGTAATCCAGCGTTTTGGGATCCTCGACGCTGAGGGGGCTGATCTTGTCGACGACGCCGTCGTAATCGGAGTTGCGGTAGCGAGACGTCGCCCAGGAGATCGGGGCTGGCTGGCCAGTCGGTCGGTAGTACTGCGACGTGAAGATCGACAGCATGAAGTAGGGGTCCATGCCCTTCACGCCCGCCGGTCCCTGGCAGCCGAAATACAGCGGCTGCTCGCCGGTCTGCACCAGCGAGTCCAGGCCGGGCGAGGTGTCGAAGCTGGCGTCGAAGCCGGCATCTCGCAGCTGCTGCGTCAGTGGCGGTCCGTAGTTCTTCAACCAGTCGGGAACGGCGACCTTCATATTCGGTTTCTCGCCCGACTGGTCCGCCCAGAGGCCGTCGCCGCCCTTGGTGAAGCCAAGTTTGCCCATCAGCTCGCCGACCTTATCCGGGTGGGCGTTGCCGTCCAGTCCGTATTTCTGCTCGGTCGGCTGGATGGCCTGATCGAACTTCTGGAACCACACGTAGGGCGTGAACTGGTGAAAGGCCAGTACCCCGGCGCCCGATTCGGCGAGATTGACGAGCTTGGTGCGGTCGATGGCGAAGTTGATCGCCTGGCGCATTTCGGGCTTGTCGAACGGGGCGGCGCTGTTGTTGAAGCCCAGCGAGATCGGGCACCAGTCGGTATAGCCGTACGGCGCGTCCTGGCCGCTGAAGGTGATGATCTTAGCGTTCTGCGCGAAGGCGCTCTTCAACGTCGGCACCGGCACGATCTTGCACATGTCGAGCTCGTTGTTGATGAGCCGCTGGGTGGCCAGCGTGTCGTCCTGCGCGGGCAGGAAAATCACCCGCTGGATCTTCGGCAACGGCTTGAAGCCCGCCTTGGCGCCCCAGTAACTCGGATTCAGGTCGAACACTTTCTGCTGCGCGGTAGCCTGCACCAGCTTGTAGGGACCCGTCCCGATCGGCCAGCCTTTGGCTGGATCGTAGAAGGTGAAGGTCACCGGATCCTGGTCTTTGAAGATGGCCTCGGGCCAGAACTGTTCGACGATGCCGTGGTTGCTGGTCAGCGTCGTCGCCCACCAGCGCGGGTTTGGCTTGTTGAGCACGAACTTTACGGTCAGGTCGTCGACCGCCTGGGCTTCTTTCAGGAAGTTGATCTCGGCGGTGTGGACCATCTTGTCCTGGTGATCGCGCACGGTGTTGAACGTGTAGGCGACGTCCTTGGTGGTGAACGGCGTGCCGTCGCTCCACTCGATGCCCTTGCGCAGCTTGACGGTCAACTCGGTGAAGTCGGTGTTGTACTGCCACGACTCGGCGAGCCAGTTCTCATATTCGCCGGTAAGCACGTCGAACATGATCAGGGGCTCGGCCATGGTCTGGAGTGCGCCGCTGTGCCAGCCATTGACCGAACCGCCCGGGGTTCTGATGTTGAAGTTGGCGAAGTCAGGGTTCTGACCGTTGGCACCGCCTTGCATGGCGATCAGGGTCTGGTTGCGTGGCACCGTCTTCAACGCTGCGCCGGCAGCAGGCGCAGCGGTTGGTGCTGCCTGCGCTGGAGCCTGAGTTGCCGCCGGTTTGGGCGGGGCCTGGGTCGGAGCCGCTGCTGCCGGCGGCGAGGTCGGCGCGGCGGCCGGTGGCGCGCTGGGGCCGCAGGCCGCTGCCAGCGCGATCCCGACGCCGCCCAGACCAAACATGGTCAACAGCTGACGGCGGGAAAAACTGCGAGGCTGAGCTGGACTCGCAGAAGACTTTGACGAGCCGGACGATTCGTTCACTCGACGCCTCCCCCGGGCGTTGCCGCCCGATTTCAGGCCGCTGGCTTGGAATCTACCCCGCTTACGGCCAGCCCGAACCGGCCGCCGGTCGAACCACTCTATGGGCTGCGTACATGCCTGTCAACGACAGGTGGGACGCGGGGACGCGCCGAACGTTGACACGGTCAAGCGCTCAGGTGTAGCGTCGCGGCTCGCGAGTAGGAAACGGGGGCATGCCGATCGGCTACGTACTTCGCCGCGTTGGCGTCTTCTTGCTCGTCATCTGGGCCGCCGCCAGCATCAATTTCGCGATTCCACGCCTATCGCCGGTCGACCCGGTCAGGGAGTCCTTGCTCAAGGTGACCTCGCTGGGCGCGAGTCAGGGCGAAATGGACGTGCTGACCCAGACCTTCTCAGCTCGCTTCGGCCTGGACCAGCCGGTCTGGAAACAGTACCTCACGTACCTGTCAGACCTGGCGCAGGCCAACCTCGGCTATTCGATCAGCTTCTACCCAGCGCGTGTCGCCGATCTGATCGTGGTAGCGCTGCCCTGGACGATCGTGCTGGTCGGCCTGGCCACCCTGCTTTCGTTCGTGATCGGCACGGTTATCGGGGCGTTCATGGCCTGGAGCGTAGTGCCTCGGACGATAAAGGTGATCGGCCCGCCCCTGCTGACGCTGTCCGCGATCCCGTACTACCTGCTGGGTCTGATCCTCATTTACCTGTTCGCATTCCTGACCAAGGTTTTCCCGCTCGGCGGCGGTTACAGCGTGGGCATGGCCCCAGAGATGACGCCGGAGTTCCTGGGCGACGCCCTCCGGCACGCCATCCTGCCGGCGCTGTCGATCGTCCTGGCCGACATGGGCGGCTGGGCGCTGGGCATGCGCGGCATGATGGTGACCGTTCAGGGCGAGGACTTCATGACACTCGCGGAGGCCAAGGGCCTCAACCCGGGCCGCATCTTCCTGCGTTATGGCGTCCGCAACGCCATTTTGCCGCAGTTCACATCGCTGGCTCTGTCGATGGGACGCGTCGTCTCGGGAGCGATCCTGGTCGAAATCGTCTTCGCCTATCCTGGCGTCGGCAACCTCCTGTATCAGGCGATTCGGAGCTTCGATTACTTCGTCATCTACGGTGTGGCGTTCATGCTGATCGTCGCCATTGGTCTTGCCACCCTGATCCTCGACCTGATGCTGCCGGTGCTGGACCCGCGCATCGCGTACTGACCGACGTGCCATGACCGCATCCCTGTGGCTCGGTCGCCTGTTGGCCTACCGCCAGTTGACCGTGGGGCTGGTCGTTATCGCCGCTCTCGTACTGCTGGGCCTGGTCGGGCCGCTGTTCGTCGACGTTAGCGGCGCCAAAGTCGGCAGCGCAATCCCTGACTTGACCCCCTCGCGGGAGCATCCGCTGGGAACAGACACCGTCGGTCGCGATCTGCTCAGCGTCATTATCGTCGGGACGCCGCTCACGCTCACCATCGGGCTGATCGCGGGGGTGATTGGACTCGGCATTGGTTCGGTTTTCGGCTTTATCGGCGGGTACTACGGCGGCGTCGCCGACAATGTGCTGCACGGCGCGGCCGACGTGTTTTTGACTGTGCCGGGACTGCTCATCCTTGTCGTGATCGCGTCGGCCACCAAGGGCGCGGTCAACGTTCAGACCGAGGCGCTGGTGGTGTCTGCGTTGGCCTGGATGTGGCCCACGCGCACGATCCGCTCGCAGGTGCTGACCATGCGCGAGCGCGGCTACATTCAAGTGGCGCGGTTTTCGGGCACCAGCGGGGCGCGAATCATTGTCGAGGAGATGATGCCCAACCTGCTGCCGTACCTGGCCGCGAGCTTCGTCGGTGCAGTGGCGACCGCAATTCTGGCGTCGATCGGCCTCGAAGCACTCGGACTCGGGCCACAGAACCAGCCGACACTTGGCATGACGATCTACTGGGGCCTGTACTACACAACGGTCATGCGCGGCCTCGTATGGTGGTGGCTGCCGCCCATCTTGATCATCGTGCTCATCTTCGTTGGGCTATTTTCGATCTCGGCCGGGCTCGACAGGATCATGAATCCACGGCTCAGGAGCACGGCGTGAGCGCCGGTGTACTCGAGGTCAAGGATCTGCGCGTCTACTACCACACCAGTCACGGCACGGTGAAGGCGGTCGATGGAGTCAGCTTCAGCCTGGCGCAGAATGAGCGGCTCGGACTCGTCGGCGAGTCCGGATCGGGCAAGTCGACGACGGGTCTGGCCATCCTTCGGCTCATCAAGCCGCCCGGCAAGATCGAACAGGGCGAGGTCCGGCTGGACGGAATCGACGTACTCGGGCTGTCCGAAGCTGAGATGCGACGCATCCGGCTGGGTGCGCTTGCCCTGGTGGCGCAAGGCGCGATGAATTCGCTCAACCCGGTCATGCGCGTCGGGGACCAGATAACTGATGCGCTGGTCGATCATGGCGTGCGCGCCTCGGCCCGGGAGTATGTCGATCGCATCGGCCAGTTATTCGAGCGCGTCGGACTCCGACGCGAGATCGCAAATCGATTTCCACACGAGCTCAGCGGTGGCATGAAGCAGCGCGTCTGCATCGCGCTTGCCATCAGCTTGCGGCCGAAGGTCATCGTGGCCGACGAGCCGACGAGTGCGCTCGACGTCGTGGTCCAGCGGCAGGTGATGGATACCCTGGCCGATGTGCAGACCGACCTCGGTGCGGCAGTCATCTTGATCGGCCACGACATGGGTCTGATGGCACAGTTCGTCGATCGCCTTGGTGTGATGTACGCGGGGGAACTGGTGGAGGTCAGCCCGATGGAGGACGTCTATGCGGAGCCGCTTCACCCGTACACGCGGCTGCTCATTGCTTGTCTCCCATCACTCGAGCAGAAGGGCGTCTTTACCGGAATTCCTGGCTTGCCTCCATCGCTCATGAGTCCGCCACCGGGCTGTCCATTCCACCCGCGGTGTCCGCACGTGATGGAGCGCTGCCGGATTGAGCGGCCGGTCCTGCGGCAGGTCCAGTCCGATCGCTGGGTGGCCTGTCACCTTTTCGGAGGCGAGGCAGGCGCCGAATGACAGCCTTGCTCGAAGCACGCCAGCTGACGAAGGTCTTCGGCGGCGGGCTTCTCAACCGGCGCCGAACGCAGGCGCTGATCGACTTCTCCCTCCGCGTCGACACCGACCCACCGTCGATCACCGCGATCGTTGGCGAAAGCGGCAGTGGTAAGACTACGCTGGCACGTCTGCTGCTGGGTTTGATCGCTCCCACACGGGGCGAGGTTGCCTACCTGGGGAAAACATTTCAGAGCATGTCAGGCGAAGAGCGACGGGCGTTTGGCCGCGACGTCCAGGTCATCTTTCAGGACCCTTACGACGCCTACAATCCGTTTTACAAAGTCGACCACGTGCTGGCGAAGCCGATCAAGAACTTCCGCCTCGCGGCGTCCAGGCGCCATGGCTTGCAGCTCATCGAGGAGGCGCTGGAAGCGGTCGGGCTACGACCCGAAGATACGCTTGGGCGCTACCCACACCAGCTGAGCGGTGGTCAGCGGCAACGGATCATGGTGGCGCGTGCCCTGCTTCCAAAGCCGCGCCTCATCATCGCTGACGAGCCAGTCTCGATGGTCGACGCGTCGCTGCGGGCGACCATCCTCGGTAGCCTGCGCAAGCTGAATCGGGAGTTCGGCATCTCACTCCTGTACATTACGCATGATCTGACCACGGCCTATCAGATCAGTCAGAACATCATCGTCCTGTACGGCGGATCGGTAGCCGAAGCCGGAGACGTCGAGCTCGTCGTCCAACAACCGAATCACCCATACACTCAGCTTTTGATCGGATCTATTCCGTCACCCAACCCGCGACACCGCTGGACTGCCAGGCGCAGCCCGACCGACGCAGGCGCGCTTGCAGCCACCAACGGCAGTTGTCGGTTTGTCGCGCGTTGCCCATATGCAATGCCGCGGTGCCGTGAGCTGCATCCACCGTTCTTTCAGACCGACGAACATCGAGTTGTCGCCTGTTACCTGCATGAGACCGCCCAGTCGACCAGCGTGGGCGCAATGGACGAGGTATTCGTACGCTGATGCGGTGCAAATTTGCAGCGATTGGCGTGCTGTTGCTGGCAGTGGT
>VBGG01000358.1:0-943 GCA_005883405.1 Chloroflexota bacterium
TTCCGCGCGCGGAAGGCGGCCAACGACGAGGAATGGCAGCAAGCGCTGGCGGCGCTCAGCTGCGACATTCAGAGGAACTAGCAGATGGCAAAGCTACTGTTTTTGGGCGTCCATGGCTCGGCCGATCCGACGAACGCGGCCATGCCATTCATCATGGCCAACGGGGCCAAGCAAGCGGGCCATGAAGCGCAGATCGTCCTGGCGAATGAGGCCGTCGACTTGTTGACCGGTCCCGTCGCGGAAAACCTGGTGCCGTTTGGCTGGCCGCCGTTCAAGGAGATCCTGGCCGAGACACTCGCGGCGAAGATCCCGATCCACGTTTGAACCCGCTGCTCCCGCGCCCGTGGGGTGGCGGAAGCGGACCTCGAGGGGAAGAACGCGGAGTTCACCACGCCGCCGAAGATTGCCGATCTCATGGCCTGGGCCAACAGCACAGCAAGTTTCTAAGAGGCCAGGTCATGGGAACTGCACAGATTATTGCTCGCCCGCGCGCGCTCAGCCGCTCCGAAATCGAGCAGCTCGATCCGTACGCGTTCTTCGCCGTGCTGGGCAACCGCGTCATTCACCCGGGCGGTCGGGCTGCCACCGAGCCGCGGGTCGCGCGCGCCGTGCCGTACCTCGGCTTTATCCTCGTCAGCGGCACTCGGCCCGTGACTGTCGAGGAGGCCTAGAGAGAGGGGTGCGAGTCCGGCAGTTCGTCGACGAGGGCTTGGGTAACAGCGCCCACCTCCTGATTTCCGAAAGAGACGGAGTCGCCGCCCTCATCGATCCGCTTCGCGACGTCGATCAATATCAGGAGGTGGCGCGCCGCGAAGGCGTCCGTATCACGCATGTCTGCGAGACGCACATCCACAACGACTTCGTGAGTGGCAGTCGCGAGCTTGCGGCAGGGACCGGGGCCAGGATCGTTGCAAGTGCAGACGCCGGTTTGGAGTTCGATCAT
>VBGG01000358.1:962-3237 GCA_005883405.1 Chloroflexota bacterium
GTCCTGGCAATCGGAGACGTCAGCATCACGGTTCTGGCTACTCCAGGTCACACCCCGGAGCACGTGAGTTTTCTGGCGCGGGATACGAGTCATCCGGAACAGCCGCCGGTGCTGTTCAGCGGTGGCAGCCTGCTGGTTGGCGCGGTCTCGCGCACTGACCTGCTCGGACATGAGCACGCGACGGGCCTGGCCAGTCAGTTGTACCACACCCTGCATGACAGGATTCTGCCGCTTGGTGATGACGTGATCGTTCATCCCACGCACGGCGCCGGCTCGTTCTGTACTGCCGCCGCGAGCGCAGAATCGACGACGACCATCGGTCGCGAGCGCCGCAGCAATCCACTCCTGGCGCTGCCTGACCCGCAGTTATTCACTGATCGGCTCCGGGCCAGCATGCCCAGTTATCCAGCGTATTTTGACCACATGCGCGCGCTGAACAAGCGAGGGCCGCGGGTGCTTGGCCATTGGCCCAAGCTCACACCGCTCAGCCCGCAGGACGTGCAGGCGCGCCATCGAAGCGGCGAAGCGGTGGTCGACATGCGCTCGGTGCACGAGTACGCGCGTGGCCACATACCTGGTGTCTACCATGTGGAGCTTCGTCCAGCGTTTGCATCGTGGGTCGGCTGGGTCGTGCCGTTTGCTACACCGGTCATCCTCGTCTCGGACACGACTGAGGTCCATGAGTACGCCGTCCGCCAGCTCATCCGCATCGGGTACGACGATTTGCCTGGCTATGTAGAGGGTGGTATGGACGCCTGGGAGCGGGCGGGCCTACCCGTCGGGCGAAGCACTGTTCTTACGATGCGCGAGGTTCGACAACGGCTGGAGGCAGGCGAGCCACTCCTCGTGGTCGACGTGCGCCAGGCACACGAATGGGCCGCCGGGCGCATTCCCCAGGCGAAGCTTATCGAGGCCGGGGCGCTCCGCGACGCGGACCTGCAGCACCTGCCGCACGATCGCCTGATCGCGACGCACTGCGGGCACGGCCAGCGCGCCGCCACCGGGTTGTCGGTGCTCGAGCATCGCGGCTATCGAAACCTGGCAGTCATCACGGAGGGCGTCGACGACTGGCGGGAGGCAGGCGGAAAAGTCCAGCAGGGCGCGCCGAGCGAACCCCAAGCTGCCCGCGCGTGAGCCAGGCGGCCGACCGCTTCCGCCTGGGCCTGCGCGCGAACTGGCAGCAATTCACGCTGCTGGTGGTCATCAACGCCTTCGTCGGCGGCATGGTTGGCATTGAGCGGGCTGTGCTGCCGCTGCTCGCCGAACATGACTTTCTCCTGACCTCGCGCACCGCCGTCCTTTCGTTCATCGTCACCTTTGGTGTGACGAAGGCGCTGGCGAACCTGTTCGCCGGGCGGATGAGCGATCGAATCGGCCGCAAGCAGATCCTGGTAGCTGGGTGGATGGTCGGGCTGCCCGTGCCGCTGCTGATCATACTTGCGCCGTCCTGGGGTTGGATCGTCGTGGCCAACGTGCTGCTGGGCATCAACCAGGGTCTGTGCTGGTCGACCACGGTGATCATGAAGATCGACCTGGTCGGGCCGGCGCGGCGCGGGCTGGCCATGGGCCTCAACGAGTTCGCCGGTTACGTCGCAGTTTCGTTGGCGGCGCTCGCCTCCGGCTACCTGGCGGCGACCTACGCGCTGCGACCACAGCCGGTCTACCTGGGTGTTGTCTTCGCCATAGCCGGGCTCCTCCTGTCTGTATTCTTCGTCCGCGACTCGCGCGGGCATGCGCAGACTGAGGCAATGCAGCTACGCAAGACGGGGAATACGCCGCAGCCGTCGTTCGGCCACGTCTTTTCACTTGTGTGCTGGAAGGATCGGGCGCTGTTTTCTGCAAGCCAGGCTGGGCTGGTCAACAACCTGAACGACGGCATGGCCTGGGGGCTGTTTCCGCTGTATTTCGCAGCCGCCGGGCTGGCCGTGGAGCAGGTTGGACTCCTGGCGGCGATCTACCCGGGCGTCTGGGGCCTCACCCAGCTCGGGACGGGTGCTCTGTCAGACCGGCTCGGGCGCAAAGGAATGATCGTCGGCGGCATGTGGACGCAGGCAACCGGCATCGTGCTCGTCCTGCTCGGCACCGGTTTTCCTGTCTGGGCCGCAGCTATGGCTCTGCTCGGGCTGGGCACCGCCCTGGTGTATCCGACGTTGCTGGCGGCCATCTCGGACGTGGCGCACCCGGAATGGCGCGCGTCCGCGGTAGGCGTGTACCGCCTGTGGCGGGACGGCGGCTACGCCATCGCGCGCTGATCGCGGCGTTATTGCGGATTTAC
>VBGG01000358.1:3330-5226 GCA_005883405.1 Chloroflexota bacterium
AATGTCCCGCTCGAGCGCAGCCAGACGATTGCACCAGCTCCTGGTAGGGTGCGCTAAGTGCCGAGGAACGTCCCCATTCAGGGACGAATACGAGTTCAGCACCCGCGCAAGTGCAGGCCGTGGCGCCTGACGTTCGGCTCGGTGTTCACTCGCGGTACGTAGCAGCATCGCGATGTAACGCGGACAGCCGGCACGGATGAACGAGTCGTTGCCGGTGTCGCTCGAAACGATAGCTGCCCAGGCGATGATGGCCCAGGTGGGATCTGGTGTGTGGCGACCTCGTGCCGCCAATCCACATGTCGACAACATACGAACGACAGACCGACGGCTCGTACCACCAGGATCGCGTTCCATTTCGCCGAAATGGTCGCGGCGATGATGCTCGGGATGATGGTTTTTGTTCCCATCAGACTTTCCCTCACTGGGCTGGGCTATACGGCGGTGCTTGACGGGAGCTCCATCGAATTCCAGGCCTGGATGGCGGCATTCATGGTCGCCCCAATGGTGGTGTGGATGCGCGTTCGCGACTAGAATTGGCGCGACGGTGCCGAGATGACCGCGGTAATGGCGAACGCCCAGCACCTCAAGCAACGCGTCTGTCAGGCGATCGACCGCAATTTCGATACCTTGTCCGATCTGGTCCCGTCCCAGGGTAGTCTCTGACGTGCCGACTATGGGTGCCGCCCCAGGATCGCTGTGATCGTTTCGCGGCGGAGTGTGCGGTGTTGCGTCTCGACATCCCGGAACCCGACGTGCTCGAGGGCTGACGTGATGTCCTGGACCTGATCGTCAGTCAGGCCGTAGCGGGACGGGTTCAATCCCCCCGCCTTTGGCTGATACATCCGAACACCAATCGCAAGCCGACCGTCTGGAGATAACACGCGGCACAGCTCCCGCAGTCCCGTCTCGACGGACGGCCAGAAATAGATCGAGTGCAGCGCCAATGCTTTGGTGAATGACGAGTCGGCGAATGGCAGCTCCGAAACGGATCCTTGTCGCAGTTGGACGCGGCCGTCCTGCACCGCCTGCCGATTGCGTTTTGTGGCCTGCCTGACCATGACATCGGATGGATCGACGCCGACGACCAATCCACGCGTGGCGCGTGCAGCGATCAGCTCGATAGCCACGCCCGGTCCGGAGCCGACTTCGAGCACGCGATCGTCGGGTTGTACCTCGAGGAGGTCCACGAGCCAGCGGTCATCATCTGCGCCTTTGGCCATCAACGATCCCGCGATACGCCCAAGCCATCCGGAGGGTCGCGCAAACTGCTGGAACAGCGGACGCAGCAGTTGCGGCGGCGTCTCCGTCGTCCGCGGTGCAAGTGGATGCTCAATCATCACTGTCGATTCGACGCAGTTCCCAGCCTTCGGGTTGCATCCGGGGCAGGCTCACTGGATGCGTGCGAGCAGTAGTTGCACGCCAAGGCCGAGGCCCACGACAAGCGCCGCGGCAATCGCCGAGACCCGTCCCCCGGATGAGACTGGATGTTCAGAGACTGGTGTCTGGTAGCAAGGCACCAGCCAGCGCAGGTAGACCGCCAGCGATAAGACGCTATTGACGATAGCTACGACTGCAAGCCAGCCGAATCCCGCGTCGAGGGCCGCTCCGAATAGCAGCAGCTTGCCGAAGAAGCCCGCGAGGGGCGGGACGCCAACCAGCGACAGCAGAAAAATGACCAGCCAAGCTCCACCCACTGGCGCGAGGCGCCCATAGCCCGAAAAAGCCGCGAGGTCGCGTCCAACACGTAAGACGATGGCGAAGGCTCCGAGATTCATCGCCGCGTATGCCGCCGCGAACACGATCAGCGCCTGCGTTGCCAACGGAGTCCGACCCACAGCGACAACGCCCAGCAGGAAGTAGCCGGCCTGCGCGATCGACGAGTAGGCAAGCAGACGA
>VBGG01000356.1 GCA_005883405.1 Chloroflexota bacterium
GTAAGTCTCCGTGCGTTCTTACGACATTGTAGTGATTGGCGCCGGCATCCTCGGCCTGGCAGTCAGCCGCGAGCTGCTCCGCCGCTATCCGCGCCTGCGGCTGGCGGTGCTCGACAAGGAGCCGAGCGTCGGCCAGCACCAGACCGGCCACAACAGCGGCGTTCTGCACTCCGGCATCTACTACGCGCCTGGCTCGCTCAAGGCGCGTCTGTGTGTCGAGGGTCAGCGAGAGCTGTACGCCTACTGTGAAACAAAGGGCATCCCGACCGACCGCTGCGGCAAGGTGATCGTCGCCAGTAGCGAGGACGAGCTCCCGCGGCTCGAGAACCTGCTGCAGCGGGGGTTGTCCAACGGCGTCGAAGGCCTGGAGATGATCGGGCCCGAGCGCCTGCGCGAGCTCGAGCCGCACTGCATTGGCGTAAAAGCGCTGTTCTCGCCGAACACGGGCATCGTGGATTTCTCACGCGTGACGCGCGCGTACGCCGATGACGTGGTCACCAGCGGTGGCGAGGTCTTGCCTGGCTACGGCGTCAAGCAGATCTCCGACCGCCCGGGTCGCGTGATCGTGCACACCACCGCGGGTGACGTCGAAACGCAGCACGTGGTGGCGTGCGCCGGCCTGCACGCCGATCGCGTGGCGCGACTCACGGGTGGCCCGCGGGATCCGCGGATCGTGCCGTTCCGAGGCGACTACTGGGTCCTGCGTCCGGACCGCCGCGACCTGGCGCGGAACCTGATCTATCCCGTTCCCGACCCGTCCTTTCCGTTTCTCGGCGTGCACTTCACTCGGCGGATCGACGATGGCTCGGTGTGGCTGGGGCCGAACGCGGTGCTCGCCTTCTCGCGCGAGGGCTACCGCCGACTGGACGTTCGGCCGCGCGATCTCGCCGAAGCGCTGGCCTACCGCGGGTTCCAGCGCCTGGCCACGAAGTTCTGGCAGACGGGGATGCAAGAGATGGTGCGCGACTTCTCCAAGGAGGCCTTCCTGGGATCGCTGCAGGTCTACGTGCCCGAACTGACCCTGGCTGACCTGCTGCCCGGTCCCAGCGGCGTGCGCGCGCAGGCGCTCGGGCCCGACGGGTCGCTGGTCGACGACTTCGTCTTCAACACCCAGGGCAATCGCATCGTCCACGTCCGCAACGCCCCCTCGCCGGGCGCCACGTCCTCACTGGCGATCGGCCGCATGATCGCCGACACCGCGAGCCAAGCCTTCGGACTCTCAACGTAGCTCCCTCTCCCTCTGGGAGAGGGCTGGGGTGAGGGGTGCGTACGAGCTCTAACGCTTCCGCTCGTACGCCACCCTCACCCGCGCTGGCGCGCGGCCTCTCCCAGAGGGAGAGGCGAGCCCCTTAGCTTCTCTTCTAAATACGCCCTGAACGGCGGTCCGAGCTCCGCGTGCTCCAATGCCAGGTCAACGGTCGCCTGCAGGAACTCGAGTTTGTTGCCCGCGTCGTAGCGGCGACCCTCGAACTCCAGCGCATACAGGTTGCCGCGCGCGGCGATCTTCTGCACCCCGTCGGCCAGCCAGATCTCGCCACCGTGGCCGGCACCCGTCTGCTCGAGATAGCTGAAGATGTCAGGCGTCAACACGTAGCCAGCCACGGCGGCCAGGTTGGATGGCACCTGATTGCGAGGCGGCTTCTCGACGATCCGCGAGGCGCGCACCAGCCGATCGTCCAACCGTTCGGCGATCTCGATCACGCCATACTTCACCGCGTCCTCGGGCGGCACGGCCATTACCCCGACGACGGAGCCGCCAGTGCGCTCATGCGCCGAGATCAACTGGCGCACAAACGGCGGCTGACCCAGCACGACGTCGTCGCCCCACAGCATGGCGAACGGCTCGTTGCCAACCACCTCTTTGGCAACCAGTACGGCGTGGCCATTGCCGAGCGGCGCTCCCTGCCTCACCGTTACGTACCGCGCCAGCCCCGACAGGCGGCGCACCTCGTCGAGCAGGTCCAGTTTGCCGGCAGCTTCCAGGCGGTACTCGAGCTCGAAGAAGCGATCGAAGTGATCCTCGATCGCTCGCTTGGAGGAAGCCGTGATCAGCACGACTTCCTCGATGCCCGATTCGACCGCGCCCTCCACGATGTACTGGATGACTGGCTTATCGACGATCGGCAGCATCTCTTTGGGCACCGCCTTGGAAGCCGGCAGGAAGCGCGTGCCCAGGCCGGCGGCGGGAATCACCGCCTTACGGACTCGTGTCACGAACGAGCAACTCCTTTTCCGCTCGAGATGAGCGCCTCGCCAGCGGTTTCGGACGGGCCCACGTCCACGGACACCAGCTCTTCGGCCGGCAGGTGCTCCAGCAGACGCGCCGCCCGATCTTCCTGATTGGCCCGATAGAACGAGATCATCGTAGTGAGCACGGCGACGAAGGGGACTCCGAAGATTGCCCCCCAGACTCCAGCAACTCGCGCGCCAGTCAAGACGGCGAAAAACACCAGCAGGGGGTGCAGACCCACCTGGCGACTGAGAATGCGTGGCGCCAACAGGTTGAAGATCACCTGCTGCAGCGCCAGCAGGGCGATGAACAGAACCACGGTGACTTCAGGGTGCGTCAGTAATGCGATCGTCACGGGCAGCACCACCGCCGCGACGGGTCCGAGAAACGGGATCAGCAACACCAGCGCAGCGACCACGCTACACAACAGCGCGTAGTCCACCTGCAGGGCGGACATGATCAAACCGGTTCCGACGCCGCCGACGAGCGACTGGATCAGCTGCCCCCTGAGGAATCCGGCAAACGCTCGGTGCGTGCTGGCCTTCAAAAAGCGCGCGTCGTCCTGAGCCCGCGGCGGCAGCGCGGTGATCACGCTCTCGGCCAGACGCGCGCCATCGACCATGAAGTAGAAGGACAGGATCAACATGATCACGACCTGCACCAGCAGGGTGGCGGCGCCCGTAGCGATGCCGATCGCGTTGCTCAGCAACGGCGGACCGAGCGCTTCCGCGCGGCGGCTGAGATCCTGCGGGTTGAGCGCGGACTTCACGTCGATCAGCAGCGGGCTGCCGTGGCTTGTGAGCCACTCGTTCGCGGTGCCCTGGACCGTGGACAGCACCTCGGTCGCCTGCTCGACGTACGTCGGCAAATTGCTAGCAACCTCGACGATCTGCAGCGACAGCGCCGGCACCAGGGTGACGACGCCGAGCAGAAGCAGGACGAGCAGCGTCAGGTACGTGAGCCCGATGGCGGCGGGCCTCGACAAGCGGCCTTCCACGAGCGTGCCGACCAGTGGCTCCAGGACGAACGCCACCAGCCACGCCAGGAAGAACAGCAGGAAAATGTCGGCGAACTCCTGCACTACCTGCCACAGCAGGCCGACCAGGTAGAAGCCGGCGATCGCGCAGCCAAGAATGGAGAGCGCCCGCAGCCACGGATCGCGGATCATGGCTGTCAGCAATCAGTCATCAGCCATCAGCTGTCGCCAGGCTTCGCCAGCGATTACCGTTGTCGGCCTCTCGCCCGTCCGCCGCCGACCGCCAGGCGCCAACCGGGACGACGTGCAGCGGCGCAACGTAATGCCTGCCGACAGCCACGGAAATCACGTGCTGACGGCTGACAGCGGCTGGCTGACGGCGCGCGGTGGCAGCCGCGGCGCGACACGCATCGGACGGTCCGTAGGCCGTGGTCGGTGCGGTGGCCGCGCGTAGTCGTGCGGGGCGTTATCGACTTCGATGTCGGGGTCGGTCCCGTAGTTCTCGACACGCCAGCCCACGTCGTCGAAGAAGAACGAGAACTCCGGCTGCGTAGTGACCGTGCCGTCCACCAGGCGGTGCCGCGGCCAGATGCCGATCACTCCACCCCAGGTGCGCTTGCCAACCAGTGGCCCGAGCTTCATGAGTTTGAACGTATGCGAGAAGATGTCGCCGTCGGACCCGGCCAGCTCGTTGGTGAGGGCGACCATCGGGCCGGTAGGTGACTCGTCCGGGTACGGCTTGGGCGCCGCCCAGCGCGGGAAGTCGTAGCCAACCCGCTTGCGGGCCAGCTTCTCCAACAGCAAGCCAGAAACGTGGCCGCCGCCGTTGACCCTGACGTCGACGATCAATGCATCACGGTCGTACTCGATCAGGAACGCGCGATGGAATTCGGCGTAGCCATCCGGGCCCATGTCGGGCACGTGGATGTAGCCGATGCGCCCGTCGGTGGCCTGGTGTACGTTGCGGCGGTTGGCCTCGACCCAATCGCGATAGCGAGCCGCGCGCTCATCGTTGAGCGCTTTCACGGTGACCGTGTGCGGCTCAGAGTCGGCGGCACGACGAACGGTCAGCAGGACCTCGTTGCCGGCCTGGTTGACCAGGTGTTCCGCCGGCGTGACGCCCGGTCCGAGGCGCTGTCCGTTGATGGCGAGCACGTAGTCGCCCTCATGCAGATCGATCCCAGGACCAGTCAAGGGTGATGCTGCCTCGGGATCCCACGTATCCCCCCTGGCAATGTGCGCGATGCGAAACGCGCTGGCGTCTCGATCGAACTCCCAATCCACCCCCAGGAATCCCTGTCGGTAATTGGGGCCAGGACGATACTCGCCACCCATCTCGTAGGCGTGGGAGGTCCCAAGCTCACCCTGCAGCTCCCACAGCAGGTCTGAAAATTCCGAGCGTGTAGTCACGCGATCCACCAGCGGTCGATACAGCCGGTGCACCGCGTCCCAGTCGATGCCCGACAGGTCTTCGGTCCAGAACTGCTCACGCTGCAGCCGCCAGGCTTCCTGGAACATCTGCTTCCATTCGGCGGCGGGTTGGATCGAGACTTTGACGCGGCCCAGATCGATCCAGCCGCTCTCGCGACCCGGTTTGTCGTCCTTCTTTTCGGGCGCCTTCTCGCCCGCCTTCAGCACTCGCAAGCGATCGCCCGCCTGGTAGAGCAACGTTTTGCCGTCGCGGCCGATCCAGAAGTCCGAGAGGCCGTCGGCGAGGCGATCCTGTTTCTGCGTCTCCAGCTCGTAGGACTCGAGCACACCCCGGGCTGGCCGGTCGTCTTCGTTGCGGGCGCGACCACGCGCACCCTCGATGGGATAGGTCGAGAACAGCGCCTTACCTTTTATTCCCTCGATCCGCCCGTAGCGGCCTTCGTTGACGGGGAACGCCAGCACCCGATCGGTAATGCCGTCGAGCTCTATTTCGATCCGTGGCGGGGCCGGCGGACCTTCCTCTGCCTCGGCCTTCTTCAACGCTGCGACTTCCTGGCTCTCGGGCGGCTTGGGTCGCGGGATGAACGGGTTGTCCAGGTCCTTGCGCAGCGTGATCGCAAACGGACGCGAGCCTTTGGGGAAGCCCAGGTCGAAGTGCAGCTCGTCGTAGACCGGATCGAAATCGCGCTGGCCGATGAAATACAGGTACTTGCCTTCGGGGTCAAAGGCAGGACGAGTGTCGCGCAGCACCGGGCGAGTCGCAAACGTCGTTTCCCCCGACTCGATCTGGCCGAGCTTGATCGCCGCGGTCTGTGCCGTGTCGGGGAAGCCGTAGGCCAACCAGCGGCTATCGAACGACCACGCCATGCCCTCGATGCGCCCATACGGGCTGCGGTCCAGCTGGCCCATGCTGGGCGTCTCGCCGCTCAGGTCGACCAGCTGCAGCTCGTTGCGGTGATTGGCCAGCGCCACGGTGTCACGCGTGGGCGCTACTTCGAGATCGACCACGCGACCGACATCGAGGCCTGGCAGCGGTTGCGCGGGCGCCGAGCCGTCGGCGGTCAGGATCGTGAGGACCTCTCGATCACTGTCGCCATCGGACGCGGCGGCGACCAGCCGCTTGTGGTCGTTCAGCCAGGTCAGCATGCGGTAGCGCACCCCGTCGGGTTCGCCATGCTGGGAGACCGCCCCCTCCCAGTTATGGAAGGTGAACGCTTTGCCCCGCGAGGTGACGGCCAGGCCGGTGCCATCGGGGCTCAGCGTGGCGCTGTGCAGGAAACGTTGCGCGGGTACGAAGCGGCGATTGCGCTGCGTCCGTGAGCTGCTGAGTCGCACGTCAATGCGGGTGGGCGCGTCGCTCTTGGGTTCCACAAGATAAAGGTCGGCCCCTGCGTGGTAGACCAGCCGCCGCCCGTCGGTGGTGAGATTGCGGGCGTAGAAGTCGTCGTGATCGGTGTGCCGCTGCAGGTCGGTGCCGTTGGGGGTGCAGCTGTAGACGTTGCCGTAACCCTCGTGATCGGACAGGAAAAAAATGCGCCCATCGACCCAGCACGGGCTGGAGAGGTTGCCCTCGAGTCGGATCAGGGGTCGGAATTCGCCTGAGCCCGCTGAGTCGACCCACAGCGTGCCGGCGGTGCCGCCGCGGTAGCGCTTCCAGTGCGCAGGATCGCGGACCGTGTTGCGACCGATGAGGACGCCGCCGTCAAGTCCGAAGGCCAGCGCGCTGGCAGGACCCCAGGGTACCTGCTTCGAGGGTTGGACCGGACCGTTCGAGTCGACCTCGCGCAGCCAGTATTCGCGGGCAAATGGCCGGCCGGCCGATGTGGCGTAGACGATGCGCTCGCCGTCGAGCGACCAGCTAGCGATGCTGCAACCCGGGCTGCTTTCGTATGTCAGCCGTCGCGAAGGGCCGCCGCTGGCAGGGATCACGTAGACCTCGGGCGGACCTTCCTCGCGTCCGACGAAGGCGATCTGTGAGCCGTCGGGTGAAAAGCGCGGGCGGCTGGCCTCGCCCACCCCCGCCGTCAAGCGGTAGGCCAGTCCCCCACTGGCGCTGACGCGCCACAGATCATCTTCACATGCAAAGACAAGCTCGTCCCCGTGTATCGAGGCAAAGCGAAAATACCCGAGGTCCGAACCGGCCATGCCGAAATACTAACGAACGCCGTTCTCGCCGGCTCGCTCTTCTTCTTAGAAGACCTTTTATCCGACTTCGTAAGGCGCCGCTTGCCGCCGCGGACGGCTAGGTAGTGGCGGGCTGCCCCAGCAGCTGGCGAAGCACGTTCGGCGGCCGTGCACGCTCAGCGTCTGGCCAGGCCGCAGGCCCGCCGCGATGCCGCCGATGCTGAACGCTTCGAGCCCCGTCAGCCCCAACGAGTGCCGCGTCTCGCCCTCCTTGAACTGGAGCGGCAGCACACCCATGCCCACCAGATTGCTGCGGTGGATGCGCTCGAAGCTCTCGGCGATCACCGCGCGGATGCCGAGCAGGAGCGTGCCCTTGGCCGCCCAGTCGCGCGACGAGCCGCTGCCATACTCCTTACCCGCGAGGCCCACCAGCGGCACGCGCTCCGCCTGATACTGCATCGCGGCATCGTAGATGCGCTCCACTTCGCCTTGCGGGTTCAACACCCAGTCCTGCGGCAGCTTGAGCGTCCAATCGCCCTCGCGATCCGGCACCAGCTCGTTCCGCAGGCGCACATTGCCGAACGTGCCGCGCATCATCACCTGATGATTTCCGCGCCGCGCACCGAACGAGTTGAACTCGCGCAGCGGCACGTTGTGCTCGAGCAAGTACCGCCCGGCCGGCGCATCCTTGGGAATCGAACCCGCGGGCGAGATGTGATCGGTGGTGATCGAGTCGGCCAGCATGACCAGCACGCGCGCGTTCTCGATATCGGTGGGCTGCCCGGGCTCGCGGCTGAGGCCCTGGAAGAACGGAGGCTCCTGCACGTAGGTGGAGCTTGGATCCCATTCGTACAGGTCGCCCTGTTCAGGCAGCGGCAGCGCCTGCCAGTGCTCGTCACCCTCGAAGACCTCGGCGTATTCCTGCAGGAACTGGTCGGGTCCGACCGCCTGCTCCATCGCCTGGCGCACTTCGGCCTGGGACGGCCACAGGTCGCGCAGGTAGACCGGGTCCCCGTTCGGGTCGCGCCCGATCGGATCGGTCGTCAGGTTGATGTCTACCGTCCCCGCCAGTGCGAAGGCGACCACCAGCGGCGGCGACGCGAGATATGACGCACGTACCTGGGGGTGAATGCGCGCTTCGAAGTTGCGGTTGCCGCTGAGCACGGCGGCCACCACCAGACTGTTGTCCTGCACCGCCTGCGCGACCGGATCTGCCAGGGGGCCGCTGTTGCCGATGCACGTGGTGCAGCCGTAGCCGACCACGTGGAACTGCAGCGCTTCGAGGTATGCCAGCAGCCCGGCTCGCCTCAGATAGTCGGTGACCACGCGCGAGCCTGGCGCCAGGCTGGTCTTGACCAGCGGACTGACGCTCAGTCCTTTCTCGACTGCCTTTTTGGCCAGCAGGCCAGCGCCGAGCATGACCAGCGGGTTGGACGTATTGGTGCAGCTGGTGATCGCGGCGATGGCCACCGATCCGTTGTCGAGCTGACCCTTCCGCCCACCCATCTCGACCTCGACGGCCGTCGACGCCCCGGACTTCACCGGTAGCTGCTGGACTGTGCCGGCGGCTGCATCGACCAGGCGGATGGCGCCGCCCGTGCCGCCATTTTTGGCGAATGCGTTCGGAAACGAGCTGCGGATACTCTCGGCGATGGTGGTGAGCGTGACGCGATCCTGTGGGCGCCGCGGACCAGCCAGACTCGGCTCAACGGTCCCGAGATCGAGCTCGAGCAGATCGCTGAAGGTCGGCTCCACGGAGGCGTCGGTACGGAACAGCCCCTGCTCCTTCGTATAGCGCTCGACCAGATCGACCAGCTCCTCGCTACGTCCGGTCAAGCGCATGTCGCGCAGGGTTTCGTCATCGACAGGGAACAACGCCGCTGTGGCGCCGTACTCAGGACACATGTTGGAGATCGTGGCGCGGTCGGCTAGCCCGAGCTGGCTCAGGCCGGGCCCGGTGAACTCGACGAACCGACCGACGACGCCGCGCCTGCGTAGGATCTGGGTGACCATGAGCACCAGATCGGTGGCCGTCGCGCCTTCGGGCAGCCGGCCGTGGAAGCGGAAGCCGACGATCTCAGGCGTGAGCAGGTACAGCGGCTGACCCAGCAGCACGGCTTCGGCCTCGATGCCGCCGACGCCCCAACCCAGCACGCCGAGGCCGTTGACCATCGTCGTGTGTGAATCGGCGCCGACCAGTGTGTCGGGGTACACCACCGATTCGTCGTTCGCCTGACGCTTGTGAACGACGGTCGCCAGATACTCGAGGTTCACCTGATGGACGATGCCGCGACCAGGCGGCACGACACGGAAGTTCTGGAACGCCTCCTGCGCCCAGCGCAGTAGCGCGTAGCGCTCGCCATTGCGCTCGTACTCACGCGCGACATTCATCGCAAAGGAATTCGCGCTTCCGAAGTAATCCACCTGGACCGAGTGATCGATCACCAGATCGCACGGGACCAGCGGGTTGATGCGCTGCGGATTGCCACCCAGGCGCGCCATGGCCGAGCGCATCGCCGCAAGATCGACCGTAGCCGGCACGCCTGTGAAGTCCTGCAAGAGCACGCGCGCCGGATAGAACGGAAACTCGCTCTCCGGTTGGCCCGACCCACGCCAGCGTGCCAGGTGGTCGATCTCGCTATCGCGCACGACGCCGTTGCCAGCGTTGCGCAGCAGATCTTCGAGCAGCACCTTGACGGTCATCGGCACGCGATCCA
>VBGG01000353.1 GCA_005883405.1 Chloroflexota bacterium
GCAAACCAGACGCCACCCAGACGGAGATCGAGGCCGCGGCGCGGGCCGCTCAAGCGCACGCCTTCATCGCCGAGCTGCCCCAGGGGTACGCGACGCTCGTCGGCGAGCGCGGCATTGGCCTGTCTGGCGGCCAGCGCCAGCGGCTGGCGATCGCGCGTGCCCTGCTGGTCGATCCGTGCCTGCTGATCCTTGACGACAGCACCTCGGCGGTTGACACCGAGACCGAAGCCGCCATCCGCGAGGCGCTCGACCGGCTTATTCGCGCGCGCAAGCGCACGGCGTTCGTCATCGCCCAGCGCATCAGCACTGTCCGCGACGCGGATCTGATCCTGGTGCTGGACGACGGCGGCGTCGCGGCGCAGGGCCGGCACGAGGACCTGCTGCGCGACAGCGAGCTCTACAACCAGATTCTCGGCTCGCAGCTCCTTGACGATCAGGTCGCCGCGTCGAAGACTGCCAGCGAGCACCCGCTGACCTCAGCCTCATCTGAGGCACCCGCGTGAGCCGCGTGATCGATGGCTCGACCATCGAGGTACCGATCCAGCGCGTTGCCGCCACGGCCCGGCGCTTGTTGGGCGAGACGGCGGCGTACACGGGCGAGCTGCTCCTTGCGCTCGGGTTGATCATGCTAAGTGCCGCGGCGCAGGCGGCGGCACCCTGGCGGCACCGTGGCCACGCGCGCCCAGATCTTCCAGGTTGGGTCCGTTGGACAACGCCTGCTGGCCAGCCTGCGCGGTCGGCTGTTCGAACACTTCGGACGGCTGCCGCTCGCATTCTTCGATCGTCGACCAATCGGCGATCTCATGAGCCGCGTCACCAATGACGTCGACACCCTGAATCAGCTCCTGTCGCAGGGCCTGACCCAGTTGCTCGGCTCGCTGTTCGGGTTGATCGGGATCGTCCTCGCGATGCTGCTGTTGAACGTGCCGCTGGCGCTGGTGAGCTTCACCGTGATCCCGCTCATTTTCCTGGCGACCTCGGTCTTTTCGCGGCTGGCGCGGCGGGCCTTCCGCATGACGCGCGAGACGACTGGCGACGTGACCGCCGATATCCAGGAGGAGATCAGCGGCATCCGTGAAGCCCAGGCGTTCAACCGCATCGAGGCAAATATCGCGCGCTTTCGCGAGCGGAACCGGGCCAACCGCGACGCGAACGTCGCGGCGGTCGTGGTGACCGCGGCCTTTGCCCCGACTATCGACGTGCTCAGCACGCTCGCCACCGCGGTCGTGATCGGATTCGGGGGTTACCTGTTGCTGACCGGCCAGCTCAGCGTGGGCGTTGTGGCGGCATTCCTGATCTACGTCCAGCAGTTCTTCCGCCCAATCCAGCTCATTTCTCAGGTCTACACGCCGCTACAGGCCGCGCTCGCCGGGGCCGAACGCATCTACGCGATCCTCGACGAGCCCGAAGAAGCGCGCGACCCAGCCCGCGCGTTGGTGCTGGACGGCGTAGACGGGAGGGTCACGTTCGACGGCGTCTCGTTCGGCTATGACCCCACGCTCCCGGTGCTCCACGACGTCAGCTTCGACGTCGCAGCGGGCCAGACCGTCGCCCTGGTCGGGCGCACCGGCGCGGGCAAGACAACCATCGCTAACCTGGTCCCGCGCTTCTACGACGTGAGCCGCGGGACTGTCCGGGTTGATGGTCACGACGTGCGTAGCGTGACGCGCACTAGCTTGCGAGGGCAAATGGCGATGGTGCTACAGGAACCATTCCTGTTCGGCGGGACCGTCGCCGACAACATCGCCTACGGCCGGCCGGGAGCCTCGCGTGCCCAAATTCAGGCCGCCGCCGAAGCTGTTGATGCGCATGCGTTCATCGAGGCGCTGCCCCAGAGCTACGACACGCGCCTCTCGGAACATGCCAGCACGTTGAGTCAAGGACAGCGCCAGTTGCTTTCGTTCGCGCGCGCGGTGCTCGCCGACCCGCGGATTTTGATTCTCGACGAGGCGACGAGCAGCATCGACACCCGCACCGAACAGCGGATCCAGGCCGCGCTGAGCCGACTGCTGCGTGGACGGACTAGCATCGTCATCGCGCATCGCCTGAGCACCATCCGGGACGCCGACCTGATCCTGGTGATCGAGGCCGGCGAGATCGTTGAGCGCGGCAATCACGCCGCGCTGCTAGCCGCCGGCGGTCGCTACGCGGACCTCTACCAGGGCCAGTTCCGGGACTCGCCGGACGGGCTCTCCGCCGCCTGACGATCACGGCTCGACCAGCCCATTGGGAAGAATCACCGTAATCAGGTGGCGCCTTCTCACCTGCCCTGGCGGCAACGATGACAAGCGGCCCGTCGCGTACCGGCGGCGTGGTCAACACCAGTGGGAGAAAGCCAGATGTTTAGAGAAGGTGATCTTCGACGCCGCGCATTCCTTCGTCTTGCGGCAATGGGCGTTGCTGCTACGCAATTCGGAGTCATGGGTACCGCACGCGCGCAGTCTGATCAGAGCACACCGGATGCGGAGGGCGACATCACGGAAGCCGCAGCTCCAACCCTGCCCGACTATGCTCCGGTCCCGCGATCAGCCCTCGGTCCGGCTCTGAATGACCGCGGCTATTTTGTCGGCCGCGTCGAGCGGAACCTGTACTGGGTGACCGACGGAACGTACCAAGCCGCGTTCCTGACAACGCGGGAAGGCGTCGTGCTCTTCGACGCGCCGGCGTCGATCGGCCGCAACCTCCAGCAGGCGGTCGACGAAATCGCCGCCGCCAATGGCGTAAGCAATAAGGTGACGCACCTGGTGTATTCGCATCATCACGCCGACCACACGGCCGCCTCCTCGCTGTTCGGAAACAACGTCGTGCGCATCGGGCAGGCGGAGACGCGGCGGCTGCTGTTGCGGGACAACGATCCCAGACGGCCGCCTCCGGACGAGACGTTTACCGATCGCCGCAAGTTGGAGATCGGTGGTGAACGCATCCAACTGGCGTGGCACGGCTCCAACCACACGCCTGACAACACTTTCATCCACTTCCCGGACCACGACACGCTGATGCTCGTCGACATCGTGAACTCGGGCTGGGTGCCGATTTACAGCCTGAACCTCAGCGAGGACGTGCCCGGGTACATCGAGGCGCCGGCCACTGCGCTCTCGTATCCGTGGGCGCACCTGATCTCCGGGCATATGGGAAGGCTCGGCACGCGTGATGACGTCACGCTGCAGCAGCAGTATGTCGCCGATCTCTCAGCAGGCGCCCGAACGGCGTTGGGCACCGTCGATCCGACGCCGTTTTTTGTGAAATACGGAAACAATAGCTGGGCCGCGATAAAGGGGTACCTCGATGCGGTGGCTGACTCCGCCGCCGCGCCAGTGATCGAGAAGTACACAGGCGTTCTGGCAGCCGCCGATGTATTCACCGCCTCCACCGCGTTATGGGTCCTCGAGTCGATCCGCCTCGACCTCGGCGTCGGGATACAGGTTCGCGCCTGAGCACGAACGTGGACTCTGTTAGCCGCGCCACACTACGGGAAGGTGCTCCAAGGTTCACGATACGGACCTGGTGATGGCGCGGCTCAACGACGCCTGGCCGGACTTAAATCTTGCACGCAGGATCGCGCAGCTTCCACCGACGGACCTGTAAGCACGCTCCTCTTTCAGGTCGTCGGGCAGCAACTTTCAGTCGCGGCCGCTCGGCGGACACACCAGCGCATGCAGGCTCTTTCTGGCGGTCATCTTCCCTGGCCAGCCGACCGAGAGGGCTTACGCAAGCTGGCCAAGCGCACGTAGGAGGTTAGCCAGGTCGTCTGCGGCGCTGGCTTTCGCGAAACCCGCGGCGTACATCGGCATAGCGATCGAGGTGGCCGGGTTGAGCTGACCATGCGGCGAGTCGTCGAAGCGTATGTGCAGGTCGCCGAGCGGAATATTCAATACATCGAGGCGCCAATCGAGCAGGTTCTTAGCTTTAGCGTGGACAAGCGCGCGGATGTTCGAGTGGCTCCAGGAGAGCGGCTATGCGGCCGATATCCCGTCGCTTCGCAAGCTGTACCCGCCCTTGAAGACGTTCGAGACCTGGCTGCGGGAGACGACCGACACGAAGCGATCCCAAATGGGCGCGAGTTAAGATCGGCGGCCCGGGCCGGATCACGCCGAGACCGCGGTCACCTTATGTGCAGCAGTGCAAATCGGGAACCAACAGCCGCGAATGCTGCCGGAACCAGCGCATGCACAATCGTTGGCTGAGAGATCGATTCCCCGGTTCTCCGCTCGCGCCAATCACCTGAATCCGGTGATGCCGCGTCACCTGTCCGGTGGCAATCCTGAGAGTTGCGCGCCTGGGGGTGATGCCGGGCGTATTCCGATTGAAGGGTGGATAGATCCTGCGTGAGCACCGCGCAAAAAGAAAACCTCGACGCAATCCTGCGGCAGGGAACCTTCCCAGCCAGCGCCGACGTCGATGAGCAACGGCGACAACTCAAGGCGTTGCTCTCGGCGCAGCCGCTACCGGCCGAGGTGACGGTGACTGCGGCCACATTGGGCGGCGTCCCAACCGCCGAGATCACCGTCGACGGAATCGAACCGCGGCATGTTGTCCTGTACTTCCATGGCGGCGTGTACGTGCTGGGTGACGCCTTTCTCGCTGCTGACCTGGCGTCGCAGGTCGGGCGGCGGACTCGCGCCAGAGTCTTATCCGTCGACTACCGGCTCGCCCCCGAGCACCCGTATCCGGCCGCCGTCGACGACGCTCTCGCAGCCTACCAAGCCCTCCTGGACAACGGCACGGCCCCATCGGACATCGTCTTATCACGGACTGCCCCTGCCCGCTGCGGCGTATGTCATGTCACCGTATCTCGACCTCACCCTGGCCGGGCGGACAATGGAAACCAAGCGCGCGGCCGACCCCCTGCTCAGCCCAGAAGCACTCCGCGCGCGAGTCAACGACTATACGTCGGGGCAAGATGCCGCTCTCGGCCTCATCAGCCCCATATTCGCCGATCTGTCCGGCCTACCGCCCCTCATCATCCAGGCCGGAACCCACGAAGTGCTCCTCGACGACGCCATCCGCCTCGCCCGTCAAGCTGCTATCGCCGACGTCGAAGTTACCCTCGACATCACTCCGGGGGTGCCCCACGTCTTCCAGGCGTATCACGCGATGCTCCACGAAGCTGGCGCGGCGCTCGACAGGGCCGGGCAGCGCCTGGCGGCGTGTCTCGCCAGCGCAGAACGCGTCGCCGTGTAGCGATCGTAAACGACGGGAGTTCAA
>VBGG01000354.1:0-834 GCA_005883405.1 Chloroflexota bacterium
TTCCGTTGTGTCATCCGCTGCCGATCAGCGGTGTTGACATGACCTTCGACCTGGATGTGGAGCGCTCGCAACTGGAGATCCGCGCAACGGTGCGCGTCACCAGCCGGACTGGAGTGGAGATGGAAGCGCTGACGGCGGCATCGGTCGCCGCGCTGACCGTGTATGACATGTGCAAAGCGGTCGACCGCGGGATGAGCATCGGCAGCGTGGAGCTGCTCCACAAGGCGGGCGGCAAGAGCGGGGAGTTCCGTCGCGAATGATCCGCCTGGCCATCATCACCATCAGCGACAAAGCCTCGCGCGGCGAGCGCGACGACGCCGGCGGACCTGCCATCCGCGAGTCACTCGCATCGCTCGGAGTAGCCGTGACGGAGGTGGAGTACCATATCGTCGCCGATGACGAGCACCAGATCTCCGAGGCTCTGTTCCACCTGACGGAGCGCCCTGACGTGGACCTCGTCCTCACGACGGGCGGAACCGGCCTGGCGCCGCGTGATGTGACGCCGCAGGCGACGCTCCACGCCATCGACTACGAAGTGCCGGGGATCGCCGAGGCGATGCGCAACGCGAGTCTGCAGGTCACGCCGGCGGGCATGCTTTCACGCGCGGTGGCGGGCGTGCGGCGCGGCACGCTGATCATCAACTTGCCCGGTAATCTGAAAGCGGTCCGCGAGAACCTCGGCGCGATTGCGGCCGCGCTGCCGCACGCCGTCGGCACGCTCCGCGGCGAGGTTGGAGAGCACACGCGCCCCCAGGGCTAGCGAACGACGAGCTGGGCGATCAGCCGCCGCTGAACGTGGTCGATGCCGCCGAGGCTCCATAACGCCAGTGCATA
>VBGG01000354.1:919-3179 GCA_005883405.1 Chloroflexota bacterium
GCCGGGAGCCACCGTCATTGCGGCCAGGCGGAACGGCACCAGCAGCACGATTTCGCTGGCAACCGTCACCCAGGCGGCGCCGACGTAGCCAAAACGCGGAATCAGCACCAGGTTGGCCGCGAGGTTGAAGATTAGCGCCGCCACGAAGGCGCCCGTCAGCAGCCGCTGGCGTCCGGCGGCGATCAGCATGTACTGCGTCAGGCCATTGGCGTAGCTCAGCGGCAGGTAGCAGATCAGGATCGCGAGTGCGATGGCCGAATCCGGCAGGTAGTCGCGTCCACCGACCACGGCCATGATCGGCTCCGCCAGCAGGGCAATCCCCGCGGCGAGCGGAAATGCGACCTGGAGCAGGACACGCAGCGCGAGCCGGTACGCGCCGGCGAAATCGGTCGCGCGAGCCAGGCGCGGAAAGAGCGCCAGGGTGAAGCTCGACGAAACGATACCGGCGCCTTCCGAGACCTTATACGCCGCCGCGTAGACGCCGGCGGCGGCGTTGCCAGCCAGCCCGGGCAGCAGCAGCGCGTCGACCTTGAAGAACAGCCCCTGGAGCAGCTGGTTGACGAACAGCGGCCAGGATTCGCCAAGCCATCGCGCGGCTCCGGCGTGTTCGCCAGTCGGTTCGGGGCCTTCGTACTCGGCAGCGAGCGGTAGTTCACTCGTCGCGACGCGCGGGTGTGCGGTGGACGCCATGGCGCGTGACGCCGCGAGCCACCACAGAACGACGGCGCTGATCACATTGGTCGCCACTGAGGCGGTCGCGAGCCCAACCAGACCCAGACCGCCGAAGAGCACGACGGCGCCAAGCGCTGTCCTCAACACGGTCGACAGGACCGAAACGCCCGCGGACAGCTCGAGCCGTTCGGCGGCCCACAGCACGCCGGTGGCCGTCTTGGCCAGCACACTTGGCAATAGCGCCAGATAGAACACCCAGCCGGCAAGGCCAGCCTCGGCCGACAGGTTCGTCGCCGGCCGCAGCGGCCCATAGACAACCGCCACCGGCACCAGCCCCACCAGCCAGATCCCCAAACGCAGGAGGTTCACCGCGCGAAACGCAGCCGCCGCGCTGACGCGCCCGCACGAGACCTCGCGCGCAACCAGCGCGTTCAAGCCGAAATCGATCAGGGTGTCGAGGTAGGTCGTGAAGACGACCAGAAACTGGTACGAGCCAACATCCGTGCGGCCGAGCAGCCGCAGATAGACCAGCGCAAAGCCAGCGTCAATGACACGCGCCGCCATCGGCGCGGCCGTATTCAGCGCAACGCGCCGCGCGGCGTCAGTCGTGCGCGACGTCGGCCCCCATCACGCGTCCTTCCAGGCCTGGCAGAGGTGCCACATGAGCCGAACGCCGACGCCTGTCGCACCTGGCTTCGGGTTGTATGGAGCGACGTACGTCTGGTCGCCGTCGGCGTAGGCGGTGCCGGCAATGTCCAGGTGGACCCACGGGATGTCGCCGACGAACTCCTTCAGGAACAGCCCCGCGGTGATCGCGCCCGCTCGCCGTCCGCCGGTGTTGCGCACATCGGCCATCGACGTTTTGATCTGCTCCGCGTAGACCTTCCACAGCGGCAGCTGCCAGCAGCGGTCGCCTGACTTCTCGCCGGCCGCGAGCACCAGGTTCGCCAGAGCCTGGTTGTTGCTCATCAGCCCGGTGGCGTGATCGCCGAGCGCCACCTGGCACGCGCCGGTCAATGTGGCGAAGTCGACGATCGCGTCCGGTTTCTGCTCGGCCGCGTACGCCAGCGAATCCGACAGAATGACGCGACCCTCGGCGTCGGTGTTGACGATCTCCATCGTCTTGCCGTTGTAGGCCTTGAACACGTCGCCCGGTTTGTAGGAGGAGCCGGAGGGCAGGTTTTCGGTCGCGGCGAACACGCCCAGGACATAGACCGGCACCCTGGTCGCAGCCGCGAGCTGCACGAAGCCGAGCACGGTCGCCGCGCCCGTCATGTCGTGGCGCATGTACTCCATGTTCTCCGCGGGTTTGATCGAGATTCCGCCCGAGTCGAACGTGATGCCCTTGCCGACCACCGCCAGCGTTTTGCGCGCGCCCGGCGCGGTGTACTTCAGCGCCACAAACGCTGGCGGCTGGGCGCTACCCGCGTTCACCGCCAGGATGGCGTTCATGCCGCGGGTCCGCAGCTCGTCTTTTCCCCAGACGGTGACCTCCAGGCCGTACTTGTCGGCGATTTCGCGAGCCGTGTCGGCAAGAAAGCTCGGCGTGACGTAGTTGCCTGGACCGACAGACAGGTCGCGCACCTTC
>VBGG01000355.1 GCA_005883405.1 Chloroflexota bacterium
CATGACACGTTCGGCGAAGATCTCCAGCGGTCGCAGTCGGTAGGGGTCGACGATACCAACGCAGACCGTCTGGATGCCCATGCTGGCCAACCAGTGCAGGCTGGCGATCGCCTGCTCGACGGCAGCATCACCTCACTGGCGTCGAACGTGTACATGGACGTTTTCTCGAGGGCGGCGTAGTCGCGGCCCTCGGCTTCGCAATAGCCCTTCAACACCTCCAGCTTGCGCGGAATCTCGGGAGTCGGAAACAGGTTGCACGCGTCGGCGTAGCGTGCGACCAGACGTAGTGTCCTCTGCTCGCCGCCGCCAGCGACCACGATCGGCGGGTGGGGGCGGGCCAGGCGCTCCAACACCTTGAGCCCGAACAAGGTCTGACGCGTGCGGACCAGCGCCGCTTGCTTCACCTTCTGCGTCGCCTGACCGCCCCGAGCTGACGCTCAGACCGAGGCTCGTGGTACCGTCGCCGGTACCTCAGTGCGGAGAGTGAGAGTTCGACGTGCGCGAGAATCGACTACGCATCCTGCTCAGCGAAGACAAACCGACGTTTGGCACGCGCGTCCAGAGCTCGTGGCCGACCATCACCGAGCTCGTCGGCCGCAGCCAGAACTTCGACTACGTCGAGTTTCTGGCCGAGTATGCACCATATGACCTGTACGCGCTCGACAACATCGCCCGCGCGATCGAGCTGTACCCGAGCTTCACCGGGCTGATCAAGATGGAGCGGTCGGCCCAGGCCCACGTGGCCGTTCGGGCCATGGCGGCCGGTATCCAGAACCTGTTGTTCACCGACGTCCGCACCGCCGCGGACGCCGAGGAGTGCGTGCGCATCGCCAAGCCCGAGGTGCCGGGCAGCATCGGCACGCACGGCAACGACGCCGGGCGGGCGGCGGTCGGCGGCGTGCTCGAGCTGATCAAACGCTACGAGGACTCGGTGATCGTGCTCATGATCGAGAAGAAGGGCGCGGTCGAGAACCTGGAGTCCATCCTGCGCGTGAAGGGCGTCGACATGGTCCAGTTCGGGCCCTCCGATTACAGCATCAGCATCGGGCTGGCCGGCCAGCGCGACCACCCGGCCGTCGTCGAGGCGCGCGAGCACACGATCAAGACGGCGATCAAATTCGGGGTTCGACCCCGAGCCGAGATCGGGAGTCCGGCCGACGCAGACTACTACCTGAAGCTCGGCGTCAAGGACTTCAACCTGTCGACCGACACCGCGATCCTCGCCGCGTTCTACCGAGAGCAGGGTGGCGCGCTCCGCCAGACGGTGACCAACGCGCTGCGCGGGGCCGTCGCCACCGCCTGAGCCGCTGCGCGGCGTGCAGTCATCAGCCATGCGACATGTCGCCGTAGGCTCGCCAGCATCTTCTTCGGCCGAATCGGACGCGCTGCTCGCGACCGCGGCCGCTCTACAGCCCGTCGTGCGCGACTATCAGGACGAGAACGAGCGCGAGCGACGGATCGCGAAGCCGGTGGTGGAGCGGCTGCGCACCGCCGGACTGTATCGCATGGTGGTCCCGCAACAGATCGGCGGGTTGCAGGTCGACCTGCTGACCTTTCTGCGCGCCGCGGAGCTGATCGCGGAGGCGGACGCATCGACGGGATGGAATCTGACCAACAACGCCGTCGGACAGTTCATCGCCCTCAGCCTGCCCGACGACGGAGTCGAGGAGATCTTCGGGCGCGGCCCGGACACGATCGTCGCTGGCACCGCGGTGCCCGGAGGTGGCAAAGCGGTGGCGGTTGATGGCGGATTTCAGGTCACCGGACGGTGGCGATTCGGCAGTGGCTGTCAGGAGAGCGAATGGATGATGGCCAACTTCGAAGTCTCTGACGCGGACGGAGTCCGTCGAAATGCGGACGGAACGCCGGCGCTCTATCGCGGCTTCTTCTCGCCATCCGAGTGCTCCATCATCGACACCTGGGACATGACCGGCATGCGCGGGACGGGTAGCCATGATTGGGCGGTGAGCGACGTCTTCGTTCCATCCCGCCGCACTGTGCATGTGCCTGGAGCGTTGCTTCACAACCAGTGGCAGCGGTGGCCAGGGACTCTGTACCAGGTACCGATTCACGCGCTGGTGGGACCGCACCATAGCGTCGTCGCGACGGGTATCGCGCGTGCCGGTATCGACGCGTTGACCGAATTGGCAGGGGCCAAGATCCCACGCGGAAGAACCCAACTGCTGCGCGACCGAGAGCACGTGCAAGATGCCGTCGCGCGTGCCGAGGCGCAGTTGGGCGCCGCCCAGACTTTCCGCGCCGCCGCCGTGGGCGACGTCTGGGAGACCGTTGCGTCGGGCCGGGAGACGACGCTCCAGCAACGAGCGCGGTGTCGCATTGCCGCGAGTTTCGCCGTCGACAGCGCTCGCGCGGCGATGGACTTGATGTACCGGGCTGGAGGAACGACGTCAAACGAACGCAGCCATCAGTTGGCACGCTGCTGGCGCGACCTCCACGTCGTCGCACAAGCGGCCAGCACCATGCCGGACTGGTACGCGGTGGCCGGCCGCGCGTTGCTGGGCCTCGACCCCGGGCCGAGGTTGACATAAAGACTGCCGGGCTCGGCAGGCTGGTCGGGCGGCGGCTGGCGGGCGGGCCGGCGGTGCTTGGCGGAGGAGCGGCCGGTGAGCAGCCTCAGCGCCGAAAAAGCGCCCGGTAGAGGCGGTGTGCGGCCGTGCGCGAGTCATCGGTCAGCTCGACGGGTCGGCCGCGCCAATAGGTCGTGCGCGTGCGTGGCCGGACCAGCCAGGCTAGCCCGGCGATCAGCAGCAGCACCAGGCCGATGGGCGCCAGTACCGCCAGGACGTGAATAAGAGAGCCGATCAACCAGGCAGCGGCACCGATCGCGGCAAGCTGGCCTGGGTTAGCAGGTCGAAAGTCCAGGAGTGTCATGCGCTGATTGTCCGATACGTAGATGAACACCAGATGAGATTTCGTGGGGAGCCGCGGTGCCATCGCCACCGCCGGACCGGGGCTCAACGAGCCGCCCTGATCGCCCTGGGGGCTGTGACCACCAGCCGTTGATGGCCTCGCGCAAACGGACCTTCGTCCTCTCCGGCGCGAACGATGCGTGGACACTGCGAGCGCCAGGTCGGCCAACACCCGGTCGTCGAGCCCGAAGGTTTCGCGCATACGCGTGTACTCCTGCGTCAGGTTCGTGCCAATGGTGGCCGGAACGTCGGTGTTCAGCGTCACCATCAATCCTGCCTCGAGCAACCGGGGCAACGGATGGGATGCAAGCGACGCCGACGCGCGGAGCGCCACGTTTGACGACGGACACACCTCCAGCGGCACACCTCGGGCGCGAAGCTCGGCGACCAGGACGCTATCTTCGAGCGCTCGAATACCGTGGCCGAGCCGCTCGGCATGACCCACCTGGAGAGCCTCACGGATACTGTCCGGGCCGCCGAACTCGCCGGCGTGGTGAATCAGGTGCACGCCGGCGGCCGTGGCGGCATCCAGCACCTCGGCAAACGGTGCGAGCGGATAGGACTCTTCACCGGCCATGCCCATACCGATCACCCCGTCAGCGTGGTAGCCGCGAGCCAGGTCCAGCGTGCGCCAGGCGCGTTGGACCGATCGGCGTCGCGAGTGGTCGAGGATCAGCCGCCACTCGATACCGTGCGCAGCCTGGCCCTCGCGCAGTCCGCGGATGACCGCCTCGAGCGGCATCTCCAGGCTGCCGAGGCGTTCGCCGTGCGCCGCCGCGGTGAACGTGACCTCGACATAACCAACCCCCTCGCGGGTTTCGTCGGCGCAGAACTCGCGCGCGATGCGGGTGAAGTCCTCTGGCCGCCGCAAGCAGTCCCGCACGAGCATGCCGTGGTCAGCGAACTGGCGGAAACCCAGCTCGAACACGTGCCCGCCAGCGGCCCAGACGTCGGGCAGCACCACACCGTTCGCGGTGGCGATCTCGGCCAGTGTCGTCCAGCGCACCGCGCATTCGAGATGCACGTGCAGATGCGCTTTCGGCAGTTGACGCAAATCACGCATCAGCTGCGCATGCTAGTTCATGCGGGCGCAAGGCTCCCATGACCATGCGGCGTGGAGACTTCCATGACCATGCGGTGTGCAGACTGCCATAACCATGCGGGGGTTCCAAAGGGGCTCTCCCCTTGAAAACCTCGCCCGCGTACGAGCGATGCACTCGCGCCGAGCGGCACCAGCGCAGCGTGATGCGTCAATAGAGGATCCGACCAGAGCCTCGGCGGTTGCCTCATAGAGAATCCGACCGAAGTGGGTGAACGATGACGGGCCGTACGGCTCGGTCGGCGAGGGTGCGTTGTGCAGATTCGAGCTCCAGCTTGAGGTGGAGTGGGTCGAGGCCAGTAGATCGACGAGCCAACTGGCGTGTTGTTGTCTTGGACAAGACTCCGCTGGCCACCAGGCGTCGATAGGGTGTTTGGGCCGTGTCATAGCGGCGTGTGATGCGGGCTCCGCGGCGGACCTTCTCGGTGAGTTTGCGGACCGGGTGGAGGAAATTGACGTAGTCGCGAGCGAGGTCGTGCACACGCTCCAGTGCGGCCAGGGCTGTTGCCTCCAGGCGTTGGTAGCCCACAAGACGCCGAACGACCGCCCAGTTCTTCTGTTCGACGAAGCAGCCGTCATTCTTGCGATAGGGACGTCCGCGGGTGAAGGTGATGTGCTGGTCGGTGCAGTAGTCCAGGAGCGAGGTGTTCAGGAATTCACTGCCACTGTCGGAGTCCAGACCGCGGATCTTGAATGGCAGCCCTTCTTGAAGTTTGCGCAGCGCGGCCAGCACGGTCTGGGCCCGTTTGTCGCGCAATCCCGCACAGCTAACCCAACCAGTGGCTACGTCCACCAGCGTCAGCGTGTACAGAAACGGTCCAGCACCGGTCCAACCGCAATGAGCCACCAGGTCGACCTCGACAAAACCCGGGACCGTTTCCGTCCAGTCGGCGAACGTCTTGAAAGCGACCTGGTGCTTCAACAGCGTGCCAGGCCGTGTGGTGCTCAGGCCACGCTTCGGCA
>VBGG01000059.1 GCA_005883405.1 Chloroflexota bacterium
ACCTGCTGGCCAACACGGCGCCAGTTGCCTGGGGCGCCATCGGTAGCCCGATCGTCGGTCTGTCGCAGTCGTCAGGCCTGCCGCCTCTCGATCTTTCGACGATGGCCGGCCGCCAGCTGCCGTGGGCCTCGATCCTGGTGCCGTTCTGGCTCGTGGCCGTGTTCGTCAAGATGGAGGGCGGCACCTGGACCGAGGCATTCGAGGTCTGGCCGGCTACGCTGGTCGCCGGCGGCGTCTTCGCGGTGGTCCAGTGGACCGTCTCGAGTCTCGCAGCAACGTACCTGCTGACCGACGTCCTGGCGGGTCTGGCCTCCGTACTGGCGGTGGTGGTGTTCTTGCGCGTCTGGCACCCGCGCACGCGGTTCCTGCTGCGGAGGGAGCGGCTCGAGGTGGCGGGCGGCCTCGGCGCGGTCGGTCCTGGCGCCATGGCCGCGCATTCGCGCGCGCAGCAACCGGGCTACGACGTCTACCGCTATCCGTACACGTCGCTATCTGGGGCCTGAACGCGGGCGTCTTTAATGACGCGCTGCCCGTGCCCGGCCGCACCAACGCCGCCACGCCGGTCACGCTGGGTACTCCGCTTGGCATTCAGGTTGACGCCGCCTCCTACACTCGCCTGTTTTTCGACATGCCTGGCGCCGATAAGCAGGTGCAGCGCACGCCGCCGGTGGCTCCAGCCAACGCGCCGCCCGAGCGTGTGCAGTTCACGTTCAATTGGCTGGCCGCCCCGGGCACTTCGACGGTGCTGGCGGCCATCCTCAGCGGCCTGTTTCTGCGCCTGAGCGCGGCACAGTGGCGCGAGGCGGTCGGGCGCACGGCGCGGCGCCTGCGGGTACCCGTCCTGGTCATCTGCCAGGTGCTTGGCCTGGCAGCGCTGACGCGCTACGCGGGTACCGACGCCATCCTCGGTCTGGCGTTCACCGCCAGCGGACCGCTGTACCCGTTCTTCGCCGCGTACCTCGGGTGGCTGGGAGTCTTCTTGACGGGCTCGGATACGGCTTCGAACGCGCTCTTCGGCAGTCTGCAGCGCATCACCGCCGAGCAGCTCCACCTGAACCCGATCCTCGCCGCGGCGACGAACTCCACGGGTGGCGTGATGGGCAAGATGATCGACGCTCAGTCGATCACCGTAGCCACGGCCGCTTGCTACGAGGATCCGAAGGAGGGCTCACTCGCGCTTGGCCCGATCTTCCGCCGCGTTTTCTGGTTCTCAGTCCTGGGCGCGGCGTTCATCGGCGTGATCGCTCTGCTGCAGGCGTACGTCTTTCCGGGGGTTATCCCACCAGCGCCGCAGTAACCTGATAATGTTGCCCGGTCGGGGGCAATCTAGCGCCTGAAAGACACGCAGCTTCGCGTTTGTTTGAGGGAAAGGGGCAACGAGGCGAGGTGGCATCGATCTCACAAGCTGCTGGCCGAGGGTTGGTCAGAAGTGCCTATTCGATTCCATTCGTGATCGGCGCGTCATCGGCGGGCACGGTCATCGAGTGGTACGACTTCTATCTCTACGCGACGCTCACGCCGTTCCTGGCGCCGATCTTCTTCCCGCCGGGCGACCCGACGAGCCAGCTGCTGGCGGCGTTTGCCGTATACGGCGCTGGTTTCGCCGTGCGCCCGCTCGGCGCGGTGGTCTTCGGCCGCATCGGTGACGTGATCGGCCGCAAGTACGCCTTCCTCATGACCGTTACGATCATGGGCGGCGCAACCGTGCTGGTCGGCGTGCTCCCGAGCTATGCCCAGATCGGCATTCTGGCGCCGCTGATCCTGGTGACCTTCCGCATGCTCCAGGGTCTGGCGCTGGGTGGCGAGTACGGCGGCGCCGCGATCTACGTCGCCGAGCACGCGCCCGACCACAAGCGGGGCCTGTACACGTCGTGGATCCAGACCACGGCCACGCTGGGCTTCTTCTTCTCGCTGTTGATAATCCTGATCACGCGGGTGGGATTCGGCGAGGACACATACAAAGAGTGGCGCTGGCGAGTCCCGTTCCTGCTCTCCGCGGTCCTGGTCGGCTTCGCCCTCTACATCCGCCTCAAGCTGCAGGAAACACCGCTCTTCCAGCGGCTCAAGGACACGGGTCAGACGACCAAGAACACGAGTAGCTGGGCGCGCGATAGCTTCTCGGGCAACAAGGTCGGCGTGATCCTGCTGGTGCTCATCGGCATGACCGCGGGCCAGGCTGTGGTGTGGTACCAGGGCCAGTTCCAGGCGCTGAACTTCCTGACCGTCTACCTCAAGACCCCGTACCAGACGGCGTACACGATCCTGATGCTGGCGCTCGTCTTCGGCACGCCGTTGTTCCTGTTCTTCGGCTGGTTGTCTGACCGCATTGGCCGCAAGCCCATCATCCTGGGCGGCTGCGCTCTGGCGGCCATCACGTATGTGCCGATCTACCAGGCGATGGTGGCGAACGCGAACGTGACCGTTGACGCCGCGGGCAAGATCACCGGCGCCAACCCGAATGTTCCGGCTGAAGCGTTCCTCATCTGGCTGCAGGTCGTGTACGTGACGATGGTCTACGGACCCATCGCCGCGTTCCTGGTCGAGTTCTTCCCCGCCCGTGTGCGCTACACGCTGCTGTCCATCCCGTACCACCTGGGCAACGGCGAGTTTGGCGGCTGGCTGCCCGCGATTTTCACCGGGCTCGTCGCTGCGACTGTTGCCGGACAGACCGGCTTCGTCCCCTTCTTTGGCCTGGACCTGCGCTTCTTGAATCCGTCGGGTGATCCGAACGGCAACATCTACGCGGGTCTTATCTACACCATCACGGTCGCGGTCATCACCGCGATCGTCGGCTGGTTCTTCATTCCCGAGACGAAGGATCGCAAGATCTGGCAAGAGGTCGGTGGTGAGGAGGCGGTGGGCACGGCGGCCGCGCCCGCGATTCCATAACGTCGCTGAGCGCAGCCGAGCGCAAGCAAGCCATCCGTGAGGGCGTCTGGCGAAAGCTGGACGCCCTCGAGCTCAGCGCCTTCCTACGCCAGGTCGTCGGCGCAAGCTTGACAGGCCAGGAGGGCGGGTCTACAACGGCACTAGCACCCTGAATAGGTTGGACCATCAGGCCAAATATGGGGAGGAACGGATGGCAGTAGCGGCTACCACGGCGGGTTCGCCAGCGGCGGGCATCGTGCGCAATCGGTGGACGCAGTTAGTAGTCGGCATCTTCACGATGGTGATGATCGCCAACCTGCAGTACGGCTGGACGCTGTTTGTCGATCCCATCAACGAGAAGACCAACTTCGGTCGGCCGTTCATCACCGGGTTGTTATCGACATTCATCCTCTTCGAGACCTGGCTGGTGCCGTTCGAGGCGTACCTGGTCGACCGCTTCGGGCCGCGCCTGCTGGTGGCCGTTGGCGGAGTGCTGGTAGGCATCGCCTGGTGGATGAACTCCTGGGCGACGACCCAGGTGCTGTTCACCATCGCCGCGATATTGGGGGGGATCGGCGGCGGTATCGTCTATGGCACGGCCGTCGGAAGCGCCTTGAAGTGGTTCCCGGATCATCGCGGGCTGGCTGCCGGGTTGACCGCCGCGGGCTATGGGGCTGGGTCGGCGGCGACGGTTATCCCGATCGCCAACATGATCCAGTCGAGTGGGTACCAGTCGACGTTTGCCCTGTTCGGCATCGCTCAGGGGGTGCTGGTGGTCGTCGGCGCGCTGCTTCTGCGCACGCCGCGCAAGGACGAGGTGCCCGCCGCGCCAGCGCCGACGGTGCGCCAGACGAGGCGCGACTACTCGCCGATGCAGACGATCAAGACGCCTGTTTTCTGGCTGATGTACGCGATGATGACGCTCATCGGCGTCGGCGGTCTCATGGCGACCGGTGTGCTGGCCTCGGTGGCGAAGGACCTGGGCGTCGACAAGTCGAACGTGAATCTCGGATTTGCCGCGATCGCCGTCGTTCCTTTTGCGCTCTCGCTGGACCGCATCCTCAACGGGGTCACGCGTCCGTTCTGGGGTTGGGTCAGCGACCACATCGGCCGCGAACGAACGATGACGCTCGCCTTCGGGCTGGAAGCATGCGCGATCCTGGTGTTCCTGCTGACCTGGAATAACCCGCTCCTGTTCGCCATCTGTTCAGGCCTGGCGTTCTTCGGCTACGGCGAGATTTACTCGCTGTTCCCGGCGACCTCGGCGGACCTTTTCGGTCGAGCGTACGCAACCACCAACTACGGCATGCTCTACACCTCGAAGGGGCTTGCGTCACTGCTGATTCCGATCGGCGCAATCGTCCAGAGCGTGACCAACAGTTGGACGCCCGTGTTCGCCGTCGCGGTCGTCTTCGATGTGATCGCCGCGGCCCTGGCGTGGACCGTGCTGCGCCGCGTGGCCCAGGCGCACCTGGCGCGCTCTGCCATCGCCGCGCCGACACCGGCCTTCGTACCCGCCGTCGCTGGCGGCTCCGACTAGAGCCGCCTCGGAGGACGCATGTCGCTCGTTCGCGGGCGGGATTTCAAAGGGGGGGGCCCCTTTGGATCCTCCGCATAGTCAGGGCAGATTTCGCCTCGAATGCACTTTCGACGGCCTGCTCAACGGCGTGGTCGATCGCCTCGCGCTCCTCGGGGGGGAACGTCGCCAGCACGTAGTCGGCCGCGTCCATGCTACCTGGGGGTCGGCCAATACCGATCCTCAGGCGACGGAAGGCGCCGCTGCCCAGGCGTGTGACGATGTCGCGCAGGCCGTTGTGCCCGCCGTGGCCGCCACCCTCCCTGGTACGCACTTCGCCCAGCGGCAGGTCCAGATCGTCGTGGACGATGAGCAGGCCTTCGGCCGTGGGACGCCAGCGCTCGACGGCCTTCAGCACGAGTTGGCCGCTGTCATTCATGAAGCCAGCGGGCAGCACGAAGCCAGAACGGCTCAGCGGCACGGGCACCAGGCCTGGTGTCGGGCGCAGTCCCATGCGCGAGATCGCTTCAGTGACCGCGCGCGCTCCGACGTTGTGCCGCGTGCGCAGATACTGCCGCTCGGCGTTCCCGAGCCCGACGACCACCCGCGAAGAGGCATTGCCGGTCGCGAGCTTGTTCGAGGCCATTGCGAAGAAGCTATCAGCTACCAGCAGTCAGCCGTCAGCAAAAAGAGAGGGCCGCCCCAACACTGGGACGGCTCCTCTCTCTTGATGGTCGTGTTTAGCCGCCAGCGTCGAACTGCTGACCGCTGACGGCTGAAAGCTGACGGCTACGCCTTGGGGTTACCGTTTGGCGTCGCGCTTGGGGTCCCGACCTGGACCTGGATCTGGCGCGGCTTGGCATGCTCAGCCTTGGGCATGGTCACCAGCAACAGACCGTTGCGGAAGACTGCCTCCACACGCGATGGGTCAACCGCGGTGCCCAGGCGCAGCGAACGGCGGAACTTGGCTGGGCCGAACTCCTGCCAGACCGGCCGAGCACCCTCAGGCACGTTGAACTTGAGCTCGCCCTCGATAACGAGCGTATCGTCGTGGACGGTGACGTTGATGGTGTCCTCATCCAGGCCCGGCGCCAGCAGCGCGGCCTGATAGCCGTCAGGGGTCTCCCACACGTTCACCGGCAGCGACTGGAAGCCGGCCGAGCCGGTGCCAGTCATGCCCTCGCGGGTGAAGGCATCGTCGAATACACGATCCACCCACTGGCGAAGCGGGGTCATCGTGCCGCTGTACGGGCGGGTGCGCCAGAGATCGATAGCCATGTTGTTGGTCCTCCCTTGGTGTTTGGACTCGCTTCTTGCTTGCCCACACTATCCCTCGGCGGCTGTTAGACGAGGGTTTACGCCGTGTAAGAGGACCGCAAACAGGCTGCAAGAAGCTCATTAACGTCGACGCCGCGGCGTAGCCCGATCGTTCTGCCGTGGATCACCCGCACAGGGGGGCCTTTCCTCAACCGCGGCGGTGCATTGTGGGCTTCCTTGGTGTAACCGCAGGGCAGGAGGCGCCCATGCACACCCCGCTGAGCAAAGACATCGACTGGTTTCTGGAATACCTCGCGGCTCGTCCCGCCAGTCCGAGAACCATCTCCACGTATCGCAGCTCCCTCGCACACTTGCTGCGGTTCGCGGTGAATCGTGGCTGCACGAGCGCAGACCAACTCACTGACGACCTCGTCCGCGCTGCGGCTGTGGACCTGATGCGGCGCGGAGCGGTGGCGCTTGCCGATAACAAGCGGGCGCGCGCCAAGGGCAACGAGGGCGCCGCGCGACTTATGGTCGGGATAGGTCGCGGGGCGCCCGAAGCGGTAGGCCGCGTCGTGGTCGCCGCCGCCCAGCTCGCGCGCTGGGTAGGGGCCTGCGGGGCTGGGTACTGCTCGTCGGGCATTGGCTGGCACTCGCCGCCCCGACTCGGCGCCAGCAATACGAAGCCCCCTCAGCTGGAAGATGACGTCCTTGAGCCAGGTGGGCTCCGACGTGCTCCCGCGAGGGGGCGTGAAGTAGCGCGGATGTTAGTGGCGAGGGGCTGTCACGACAAGGCTGCGGTCACTTCGCGCAGCCAATTTCCCACGTCCGAGGTGGTCTCGGCCCGCTCGACAGCAGCCTCAATGTGCTTGGCAAACGCGAGCGTCTGGTCGCCTGGAAGCGGTCGCCGGTTCAGTCGAAGGAAAGTGACGCCGACGATGTAGCCCACACGCTTGTTGTTGTCGACAAAGGCGTGCGCTTGAGCGATGCCAGTGGCCAATAACGCGGCCTGCTCGCACAGGTCGGCCTCCGCGTAATGGGCGGCCATGCGTGGCCGTGCCACCGCAGATTCGAGTTTGGCGCGGCCGCCAGCCATGAGTGGGGCTGGTTCTTGGCCCAGGGCCCGGATGGTTGCGTCCTGCAGCGCCAGGACATCCGCAACGACCGGGCGCCATGGCTCATCGTCCAAGGTATTCGAGCGCGTCCCGACCGTTGGTCAGCTCCACCTCAAGCGCTGCGCGCAGCGCCGGGGTCAATCGCGGTCGAACATCAACCGGGCGAATCTCGACGTCGACGAGATCGCCCGCGTGGGCACCGACCCGCTCCAACTCATCGGGCGGGACGGTGACGACGATGCTGTTGCCATTGCGGCGAAGGGTTGCAATCATGGGGCGGGCCTGCTCTCCGCGCTCAAATGTACACCTTCTAGTACAGTTTGACAAGTACCATTGCGGCTACTTGTGTACTGAGGCTCGGGTTCAGGCGCGCCGCGACAAGTCGATCGCCGCGGCGGTCGCCAGGCCCGGCTCTGAGCGAATGGCCGCCGTAGCGCTCGGCGTCGAGCCCCGCCGCCGCGGCGAGGCGCTTCACGATCAGCGCCACGGCCTTGTCGCACAGCGCGCGCTTGCCCGGGTGGCCCCAGCGGTCGACCTTGCGGAAGACACGCCCGCTCGAGATCTCAGCCGCCTTCAGCCACGAGACCCGCAAGGACGTCATCCACGAGATAGCGCTCGCTGGAGCCGCATTTGCCGCGCTGCTAACAGGCTGTTAGAGAATCATCAGCGCCGCGCCCAGGCGTGCTCAGGCTGGGTCGATGCGGGCCACCCACTTGACCCAGTGGTAGCCACGGCGACCGGGCACGACCAGCCGAAGTGGGTACCCGTGCGCAGGCGCGAGCGGCTCGCCACCGACGTGCGTGGCCAGCAGCGCGCCATCGAGGTCCTGCAGCGGGAGCACGATTCGGTGTCCTGTCGTGGAGACGATCCCCACGTTCGCCACGCGGGCGCCTGACCCGCCCGACCGCAGCACGTCCATCAGCGACACGCCCGTCCACACCTGTTCCGACCACCAACCGCTCGTGCAGTCCAGCACTGCCTGGACGCTTCGGGGTTGATGTAACGCGATCAGCTCGTCCAGCGAGAACGCCCGCGGTCCGACGCCCAGACGCCAGTTGGCAGTGTCGAGCACAGGTACGCTGTCGAACAGCCAGATCTCGGCGGGGAAGGCGTTGCCCGAAAACGACACGCTCGGCTTCGAGCCAGTCGTGAGACGGATCGCCGGCGTGCCCCGTGGAGCGAAGCGGAACGTGGGGGCAAGCCGCTCGATGGCCTGCCAGCCGACGAGCGTCGCTAGCCCGAGTCCGCCCACGCGCAGCGCCGACCGCCGCGACAGCACGGGCGTGCTGACCAGGTTCTGGCGGCGGCGCTTCAGCATGTGCCAGCCGACGAAGGGCAGCAATCCGATGCCCAGCGCCACGTGGACATTCACCGGCGAGTAGCCCCAGAGCAGGTCGAAGGAGATCAGGTTCAGCGTCCAGGCCATGCCGATGGCCAGCGTGAGGATCAGCGAGACGGCGGCCAGGCTGCCCCACAGGATCGAGCGGTCCCATGGCCGGCGGTTGAGCCGACGTCGCAGCGACGCCAGCGCGATGGCCTGCTTCCAGCCCAGCAGCAGCAACACCGCCACGCCCAGCGCGCGATGTAAGGCGTACAGCGGCGTCGCCGTCGCCACCGGCAGCGCCCAACCCAACAGCCCGCCGAGCACCTGCGCCAGCACCAGCGCCAGCAGCAGGTCGTTCGTCAGCCGCCGCGGCATACCCGCCATTGTGCGCCTGAGCGGTCGCAGGCAGAAAGCGCCACGCAGCCGGCCTCTCGCGCGACAGCAGCCGGAGCCAACGCTCCTGCGGAGGGACGCCCCTTGCAGCTCGGCCTCTCGCGCGCCCGCGGCCGTCACTCGCTCCCCGGAGGGTCCCCCCTGGGGCATCGGTCTGCTCGCCCGGGAATCACTGCCCGCCCCGCGGCGTTGGTATGTCGCATGGATCGCGCCGTATATGGCTCGACCTCGAAACGCTTACCTGACAATCAGACAAATCTTTATAATCACCCTATCAAGGTTGCCGCAGGCGAGTACGTCTGGGCAGCCGGGAGGACATTCCTTGATCCCGCTCGAACGATTCACCGACGAAGCACGCGAAGCGCTGGCGCGAGTCCAGCAGCTGCTGCTTCGCCTTCGGCACAACCAGCTCGACTCCGAGCACTTGCTGCTCGCCCTGCTCGGTGAGCCGGACGGTCTTATCAAGGCCGCCTTCCAGAAGCTGGATGGCTTCCAGCCCGCGCTGCTACTCGAATGGCTGCGGGCCGAGCTCGGTCGCCGCCCCATCGCGACCCAGAGTGGCGCCATGTATGTCACGCCTCGCGCCAAGCAAGCGCTCGACCTGGCCCTGGCTGATGCCGAGAGCCGCGGCGATCAGTTCGCCGGCACCGAGCACCTGCTGCTCGCACTGCTGGCCAATCCCCGCGACGAGCTGACGCAGGCTGCCGAACGCGCCGGCCTGAGCAGCGCTGCGCTGGCCAAGGCGTTCGAGGAAGTGCGCGGCGGACGCCGCGTCGATAGCCCGACCGCCGAAGGCTCGTTCCAGGCCCTCGACAAGTACGGCGTGGACCTGACCGCGCTTGCCACAGAAGGAAAACTCGACCCCGTGATCGGCCGCGAAGAGGAGATCCTGCGCCTCATGGAGGTTCTGGTGCGCCGCACCAAGAACAACCCCGTGCTGGTGGGCGAGCCGGGTGTTGGCAAGACGGCTGTAGTCGAAGGCCTCGCCCAACGTATGGCATCCCGCCAGGTTCCCGAGCCGCTCGAGGGCAAGCGCATCATCGCCCTGGATATGGGCCTGCTGATCGCCGGCGCCAAGTTCAGGGGTGAGTTCGAGGAGCGGCTGAAGGCCGTGGTGGCCGAAACGAAGGCTTCCAAGGGCACCGTCATCCTGTTCCTCGATGAGCTGCACACGCTCGTCGGCGCGGGTAATGCCGAAGGCGCGCTGGATGGCGCCAACCTGCTCAAGCCGGCGCTCGCGCGCGGTGAGCTGCGCTTGATCGGCGCGACCACCAACGACGAATATCGCGAGCGCGTCGAGTCCGACGCCGCGCTCGAGCGCCGCTTCGCACCGGTGTACGTCGACGAGCCCTCGCCCGAAGAGGCGCTGCAGATCCTCGAGGGTCTGAAGGCGCGTTATGAGGAGCACCACCAGCTGGGCATCAGCCAGGAGGCGCTGGAGACCGCGGTGCGGCTCAGCGAGCGCTACATCCAGGACCGCAGCCTGCCTGACAAGGCCATCGACCTGATGGACGAGGCCGCCGCCAAGGTACGCCTGCGGACCGCCGTTGAACAAGCCGACAGCCCGGCGGCGCGCATCAAGCGCCTGAAGCTGGAAGAAGACACTGCCTGGCAGAAGCGCGACTACGAAACCGCGGCCAGTGCCAAAGCCGATCGTCTGCGGCTCGAGGAGGAGTTCCCCGAGGCGCTGGCGCAGGTTGAAGGCCGACTGCCGGCCGCCACGGTGAGCCCGGAGGATGTCGCGGCCGTAGTCGCGATCTGGACGGGCGTACCGGTCAAGAGCCTGTACACCGAGGAGGCTGCCAAGCTGCTGCACCTCGAAGAGGCGCTGCACGCGCGGGTCGTCGACCAGGACGAAGCAGTCGTGGCCGTCGCCGACGCGATTCGGCGTTCGCGCTCGGGTCTTGGTGATCCGAAGCGGCCAATTGGTTCGTTCCTCTTCCTGGGTCCGACAGGTGTGGGCAAGACCGAGCTGGCCAAGACGCTGGCCGACTATCTGTTCGACGACGAAGACGCGCTGCTGCGGATGGACATGTCCGAGTACATGGAGCCGCACACGGTCAGCCGCCTGTTCGGCTCACCACCAGGCTACGTCGGCTTCGATCAGGGCGGCCAGCTCACCGAGGCGGTGCGGCGCCGGCCGTACCAGGTGATCCTGTTCGACGAGATCGAGAAGGCGCACCCCGAGGTGTTCAACTCGCTGCTACAGATTCTCGACGATGGACGGCTCACCGATGGCCACGGTCGAACGGTCGACTTCCGCAATACCGTGGTGATCATGACGTCCAACGTCGGCTCGACGCGCGCGTACGAGAAGCGCCGCGACACGCTCGGCTTCGGCACCTCGGCTGAGGTACGCGAGGACGAGCAGATCGAGCGACGGCTGCGCGAGGAGTTGAAGCGCACCTTCCGACCTGAGTTCTTGAACCGCATCGACGAGGTCATCATCTTCCATCGTCTACCAGAGGCAAGCCTCTACCGGGTGGTTGACAAGATGCTCGGCGAGCTGCGGGCTCGACTGACGGAGCGTGGTCTGACCCTGGAGCTGACGGACGCCGCACGAGCGTGGCTGGTCAAAAACGGCTACGACGAGGCGTACGGCGCGCGGCCGCTGCGGCGGCTGATCCAGAAGGAAGTCGAGAATGCGCTGGCGCGGCGGGTGCTCGGGAACGAGTTCGCCGCGGGCGACTGCGTCAAGGTCGACACCGCTGACGACCGTCTCGTGTTCGAGCGGCTGTCAGTGGCCGCGCCGCAAGCTGAGCCCGTGGTCGAGGCGATAAATCGGGCCGCCTGAGGCGAGGGCTCTCTCCTCTTTCTTGAGCGACTGTGTCATCCTGAGCTTGCGAAGGACCCGCGACTCGTTTCGACTCGAGAGGACGGATCCTTCGCAAGCTCAGGATGACAAGTGACGTTCTAAGCAGACGATTCACCGTACGCCCGCTCGCTCCCGATGAGCTGAGCGGGCGTTTTCTTGGACAGGCGCTGTGGGTCTTCGCCGGCGCCCTGGAGTTCCCGAGAAGGAACAGTCGCGTGCTGAGCTTCGCCGACACTTTGCGGCGGCACGCCACGTACGCTGGCTTCCGCGCCTTCGGCGCACTCAACGTGCGTGGCCGGCTGGTCGGCTTCAGCTACGGCTACTTCAGCCAGCCGGGCCTGTGGTGGCGCGAGCAGGTCGCCGCGCCGCTGTCACCCGAAGAGCGCGATGATTGGCTGGCCGACGCGTTCGAAGTCGCCGAGCTCCACGTCCACCCCACCGCCCAGGGTCACGGCCTCGGTAGCCAGCTGCACGATCAGCTGATCCAGAGCCAGTCGCACAGGACGGCGGTCCTGTCGGTGATGCACCGCAGCCAGCGCGCCCGCCAGCTCTACACCAGCCGCGGCTGGGAAACGCTCGTCAAGGATCTGCGGTTTTCGACCGAGCCCGGTACGCCCTTCAGCCTGCTCGGCCTCAGGCGACCGTCGCATAGACTCAGCATTCTCGAACAGGAGGGCTGAGGATGCGCATCGGGTTTATCGGTCTGGGCATGATGGGCCACCACATGGTCGCCCACCTCCAGGAAGCAGGGCATGAGCTGGTGGTGCATGACGTACGGCGCGCAGCCGGCGAGGAAGCGCTGAGCCGCGGCGCGCGCTGGGCAGAGACCCCGGCCGATGCCGCCCGTCAGAGTCAGCTCGTGATGACGTCGCTGCCCGGGCCCAGAGACGTCGAGCAGGTCGCCCTGGGCGAGAACGGGATCATCGTGGGCGCCGGACCTGGCACGTTCTATGTAGACCTGTCGACCAGCTCGCCAACGTTGATCCGCCGCATCCACCAGGTCTTCGGCGCACGTGGCGTGCGTGTGGCCGACGCGCCGGTCAGCGGCGGCGTGGTCGGCGCCGAGGAGGCTAGCTTGCAGATCATGGTCGGCTGCGACGCCGACGTGTTCGAGCAGATCACGCCGGCCCTGCGTCCGATCGGCGACAAGATCGCCTATATCGGCCTGGTTGGCGCGGGCGAAGTGGCCAAGCTCGTTCACAACCAGATCGCACTGGTCGTTCAGCAGGCCGTCGCCGAGGCCCTGACGCTCGGCACCAAAGCTGGCATCCAGCCCGAGAAACTGCTCGAAGCCATCCGCGGCGGCGCCTACGGTCGGTCAGGCGGCGGCGTCGGCCCTAATCTCGAGAAGACCGCCCTGCAGGGCGACTGGGATCAGCCACGGTTTGCCCTGGCGCTAGCGCGCAAGGATCTGGGACTGGCCAACGACCTGGCCGGCGAGCTCAGCGTGCCGATGCCGCTGGCGGCGCTCGCCGAGCAGACGCTCGTCGAATGCCTCAACCGCGGCTGGGGAGGCAAGGATATGGTCGCCGCATGGGCGCTCCAGGAGGACCGCGCCCAGGTGCAGGTCAGGGTGAAGCTGCCGGCGACGACCTGACCCGCGACGGACGCGCCGGCCAGCCCTGCGGATCACTTCTGTGTCGATAGAAATTCGACCAGCGCGGTGGTCTCCTGCGGCGTGAGCGTGGCGCCGTAGGCCGGCATGTTGCGACCGCCGTTGAGGATGCGCCAGGTCAGCTCGTCAGCCGTCAGCCGACCCCCCACGCGCGTCAGCTCGGGCCCGCGCTCGCCGCCGACGCCGGCGATGGTGTGGCAGTTGATGCAGCCGCGCTGCTCGAACACCTGCGCGCCCTGGGCAGCGGTCGGACTCAGCCCCTGCCGCACCTGCTCGGGCACTGCCAGGTTACCCAGATCGGGCGACCATGGCGCGTTCGACCCGACGTTGACCAGCGCCGCGACGCTCACCCCGAACACGGCTACGATGCCGACCGCCCACGGCCGTCGGCGCGGGCTACGTTCGCCGAATGGGGCGATAAAGGGCAGGAGCACGAAGAGCAGCCCGATCAACAGCGGAAAACCGATGATGAACAGGTCCTCGATCGACACGGGCATCAGCGCCAGCAGCGCGAAGTACCACAAGAAGTACCAGTCCGGCCGCGGATACGCACGCACGATGGTCGGATCGGCCTTGTTGCCCAGCTCGGGCGGACCGAGCCACAGCGCGAGGATGAGCACGATCGAGCCGACCGCCAGTGCAAAGACGACGTCCTTCCAGCCGGCGTCCGGCCAGAACGGCACGCCGATCTTGTGGACCAGCTCTTCGTAGCGCTGCTTGTAGGTCTTCGGATCGACGACGACGCCGGGCACGGGCGGATCTGAAACCCCGTGGCGAATCACCAGGTACAGATGCACGCCCAGCAGCCCGAAGATGACCGCGGGGATCATGAACACGTGCGTGGCGTAGAAGCGGGTGAGTGTCGCGCCACCCACTGACTGCCCGGCGAACAGGATGCCAGTGAGCCAGTCGCCGATCAGCGGCGCCCGCGCTGCCTGCGCGGCGCCAACCACCACGGCCCAATAGGCGTCCTGGTTCCACCGCAGCAGCTGCCCGGTGAACGCCATGCCGAAGGTGAACACCAACAGCAACGTGCCGCTGAGCCAGTTGACTTCACGCGGATACTTGAAGGCGCCGACCAGAAACACCTGCGCCGCGTGCGCGCACACCAGCAGCACCATGGCCGACGCGCCCCAGAAGTGGATGCCGCGCACAATGCCGCCCAGAATGGCTCCTCGGGTGATGAACTCGAGGCTTTCGTACGCGTGGTCGGGCGTCGGCACGTAGGTGAACGCCAGCGCCACACCCGTGACGACCTGGACGGTAAACGCAATGAGGGTGGCGCTGCCGATGGTGTAGTCCCAACCCGTAGGCGGGACCGGATGCTCGATGAGCGGCTTGATGTTCGCGCTCAACCCGAGTCGATCGTCCAGCCAGCCAACGACCGCTCTCACGCCGCGCCCGCGATGGTCTGCGTGAGCGGGCGCGTCAGCACCTGCACGCGATCGTTCTCGATAATGCGGACGCTATAGCGGACGAGCGGGCGCGGCGGCGGCCCGCCGGCGACCGTTCCGTCGGAGTAGTACACGCCGCCATGACACGGGCACAGAAACAACTCGGCGCCCGCTCGCCAGTTGACCGGACAGCCGAGATGCGTACAGTTCAGGCCGAAGGCGACGAAGTCGCGCTCGCCGGTGCGGCGTAGCCACACGGCGGTGCGGGCGGTCTGTCCCGCCCACGGCAGGGATGACGGCTCGTCGAACGCCACCTCAACCGTTTCACCCATGCGAAAGTTCTCGACCAGGCCGAGGTCGCGCCAGTCCTCGGGCGGCGGCTGGAGCAGTGGGCTGAGCAGATAGGCGACGATGGGTACGCTCACCACCGCGCCCGCCAGGCCGCTCAGCGCCAGACTGACGCGATTCAGGAAGCGACGTCGGCTGACAACGTCTTCTTCAGCTTCGTCAGGCATGCCGCAACTCCTGAATCCACTGCCAGACGCCCCAGACGAGCAGGATCAGGCCCAGAGCTGAGAGCGCCAGGCTGGTGGCCACGCCAAATGCCATCAGCGAAAACCCCGCCCCCGCGGTCAGCGGCCAGACGCTCGGCGCCGGCAGGTGTATATGGTTCATGCTGACCTCCCTCTCCCTCTGGGAGAGGGCCGGGGTGAGGGGTGCTTACGAGATTTCAACGTTCGCGAAGATACGCACCCCTCACCCGCGCTGCGCGCGGTTTTATCCACTCCCAGAGGGAGAGGCGATTTCGAAGTCATGAGACGAGTCCCAGCAGGTAGACGAGACTGAAGATGATCACCCAGATGCCATCGACGAAGTGCCAGTAGATCGAGACCGTGTCCACCGCCGTTCGCCGCAGGCCGGCGCGAAAGTCACCGGTCCTGCCGAGTAGCCCGATCACGCTGAGAGCGATCAGCCCGATGAAGACGTGCAGCCCATGAAAGCCCGTCAGGGTGAAGAACGAGGAGGTGAAGAGGTTGGTGCTGATGGTGATGCCGTCGGCATACAGGCGCGCATACTCCGTCACCTGGCCGATGAGAAAGACGGCTCCCAACACGATGCTCGCCACCCACCACGTGAGGAAGCCACGCTGATCGTCCCGCGCGAGGCGTTTTTCGCCCAGATAGACGGTGCCGCTGCTCGCAAAAAGAAACAGGCTGAAGAGCAGCGTGCGCGGTACGTCGAGGTCGTGCGGACTCGGGCCCGGACTGCGGGTGCGATATTCGAGGAAGGTCACGATCAGCGCCCCGAAGAACGTGGCTTCGCTGAAGATGAACGCCGCGATTCCAACGATCGGAGCTCGCCAGTTTCGGGTCGGATCCGGCCGTGCTTCGACGGCTTCGAGGTTGTGCTGCAGATCCCACAAAGGCCGGGCGCTCCCGATCGGCGGCAGCGCCACAAAGTTGTAAGCAGGCGGGGGTGAAGACGTTGCCCACTCCAGAGTCCAGCCATTCCACGGGTTGTCGCTTGCCCGCGTACCACCGCGCAGCGCGCGCCACACATCCCACACCAGCGCCAGGATGCCGACCGCCATCATGAATGCGCCGATCGTCTCGGCAAAGTTCAGCGCGCCCCAGCCCGGCAGATTGTCATAGGTGTAGGTCCGCCGTGGCTGCCCCATCAATCCCAGGATGTGCATTGGAAAGAATGTGAGATTGAAGCCGACCATCATCAACCAGAAGATCCAGCGTCCGACGTGCTCGTCCAGCAGTCGACCCGTGATCTTTGGAAACCAGTAATAGGTGGCAGCCAGGATCGCAAAGAGCGACCCACCACCCAGCACGTAGTGGAAGTGACCGACGACGTAGTACGTATCGTGGGTTTGCCAATCCACCGGCACCGTCGCGAAGTGAATTCCGGTCAGCCCGCCGATAGTGAACTGCAGCACAAACGCCAGTGCGTACAGCATCGGCACGCTCAGGTGAATGCGTCCACCCCATAATGTTGCCAACCATGAGAACACCTTCACCCCGGTAGGCACCGCGATGGTCATGCTGGACAACCCGAAAAACGCGTTGGCAACGTCGCCCAGACCGACAGTGAACATGTGGTGCGCCCACACCGCGACCGACAGGAATGCGATCGCGATGCCGGAGGCGACGATCACCCCGTAGCCGAAGATCGGCTTGCGGGCGAACACCGGGATGACCTCCGAAATGATGCCGAAGGCCGGCAGCGCCATGATGTAGACCTCGGGATGGCCGAAGTACCAGAACAGGTGCTGCCACAAGACCGGATCACCGCCGCGGCTGACGTCGAAGAAATGCGCCCCAAGGTAGCGGTCGATGAGCAGCATGGCCTGAGCCGCCGTCAGCGAGGGGATAGCCGCGAGTATCAGCCAGGCGGTGATCAGCGACATCCAGGTGAAGATCGGCAGCCGGAACCAGCCCATTCCCGGCGCGCGCAGCGTGACTCCGGTCACCAGCAGATTGACGCCAGTTGCGATGGTTCCAGCGCTGGTTACCAGCAGACCGAGTGCCCAGTAGTCGACGCCGCCCTCGAGACTGAACGGCTTCTCGCTCAACGGCGCGTAGCTGAACCAACCGGTGTCGGGCGGCGTGCCATTCAGAAAGGCGAAGTACAGAATCAATCCGCCAAACAGGAACAACCAGTAGCTGAAGGCGTTCAGGCGCGGAAACGCCATGTCACGTGCACCGATCTGGAGTGGCACGATGTAGTTGGCAAATCGCAGCAGGATCGGCATGACCACCAGGAAGATCATCGTGGTGCCGTGCATCGTGAACACCGCGTCGTATGCCGCCGGGTCGAGGAATGTGTTGCACGGCACCGCCAGCTGGATACGGATGAGCAGCGCCTCGAGTCCACCGATCAACATGAACGCGGCGCTGGTGGCGAGGTACAGGACGCCGATGTCCTTGTGATCGACCGTGGTGAACCACCGCAGCGCACCCGGCGGCCGCAGCTGTTCGGCGGCTGGAGTGGGTATCGCCGGCGCCGCGACCGTCACTTCAAACTCTCCAGATAGTCGACCAGAGCGCTGAGGTCCGCATCGCCGAGCTTCTGATAGGCCGGCATCAACACCCCTGGTTTGATGGCCTGTGGATTGAAGATCCAGCGGCGCAGGTTGTCGGGCGTATTGTCGATAACGCCCGCGCCGAGTGTCGACCGACCGCCCACGTGCGTGAGGTCCGGACCAATATCCGCGGTGGGCGGCAGACCGCGTATCGCGTGACAGGCGACACACGTGTTCTGGAGGAAGACTTGCTCGCCGCGCGCGCCAGATGGCGTCAGCGGTTCGGCTACCACCCGAACGCGCATCCACGCATGCTGGAGGCCGCAGTACTGGTTGCAATAGCCGTCGTACACCCCAGCTCTGTCCACCAGGATCGACATGCGGTTTGCCTTGCCGGGCACCAGATCCTGCATCCAGCCAAACTGCGGCACGTGAAAGCTGTGGATTACGTCGATCGACTCGAGAGACATCTGCAGCGGCGTGCCCGTTGGAACGTGCAGCTCGTTCGCCGTAGTCGCCTGGGGGTCCGCATAGACGTACTCCCACCACCATTGATGCCCGACCACGCGCAGGGTTCGGGCGCCGGGCTGGTCGGCATCCACCGTCCGAATCGTGGCGATGACGAGCACGAAGACGATGGCCAACAGCACCGCCGGGCTGACGGTCCAGATCACTTCCAGGCGGCGATTCCCGTGCCGTTGGGGCGGTTCGGTCGCATCACCCGGCGCGGCTCTGAAACGCGTGAGCGCGATCACCAGCACGCCGACGACCAGCGCCAGTAGCAAGCCTGAGACGATCAACTCGAACCAGAACAGGTTCGAGATCGAGAGTCCCTGTGGACTGACCGGGTCGAAGCTCGGCAAGGATTAGTTCTTTGCTTCTTCAATAGAACACTATCAGTCGGAGTACGTCGTCGTTTGGACAAGAGTGGGGAAACTCCCTCTCCCTCTGGGAGAGGGCTGGGGTGAGGGTGCCGTAGCCGCGGGGCGTAACCTGTGGGCAGTGAACGAACAGCCACCGGACAAGTTTTGATCGCCCATGCCGATAGACGTCGACGAAGCACGCATCTGGGTAAAAGCTGGGGACGGTGGCAATGGGGTTGTGTCGTTCCGACGTGAGAAGTTTGTCCCCTTCGGCGGCCCCGACGGTGGAGACGGTGGGCGCGGCGGCAGCGTCTACCTGGTGGCCAGGGCGGGCGTTTCGACGCTGCTCGAGTTCGCCCGCAGGCGGCACTTCCGAGCCGAGAGCGGCGGTCCCGGCCGAGGTGCGCGTCAGCATGGCAAGGCAGGCCAGGATCTGCTCATCCCCGTCCCGCCCGGCACGAACATCCGTTCTGAGGATGGGCTGACCGCGGACCTGGTGCGCGCGGGCGATAGCGTGATGGTAGCCCGCGGTGGGCGGGGTGGCCTGGGCAACACGCACTTCGCTACCAGCACGCAGCAGGCCCCACGCATCGCTCAGAAGGGTGAGCCTGGCGAGGAGCGCTGCCTGGATCTGGAATTGAAGACGATCGCGCACGCGGCGCTGATCGGGGAGCCGAACGCCGGCAAGTCGAGCCTGCTCGCGGCAACCAGTGCCGCGCGGCCGCGCGTCGGTGACTATCCCTTCACCACATTGAGCCCGAATCTCGGCGTGGCCGAAGCGCCCGGTCAAGCGCCCGGTGAAGAGGAGGTGTTCGTCCTGGCGGACGTGCCGGGCCTGATCGCCGGCGCGCACGCCGGAGCAGGCCTGGGCCATCGCTTCCTGCGCCATGTGGAGCGCGCGCCGATCCTGGTGCACGTGGTCGACGCCAGTCGTCCGGATGCGGTTGAGGCCTACCGAACGGTGCGGAACGAGCTCGAAGCCTACAAGGCGGAGGTGGCTGCCAAGCCCGAGATCGTGGCGGCCAACAAACTCGATCTGCCCGGCGCACGGGAAGGATTGCAGTGCCTGCACGTGGCGCTACCGGATCGCGAAGTGATCGGCATCTCGACGGTTACCAACGAGGGCATCGCTAGCCTGCTCGCGGCCGTGGCTCGACGCCTGAGTGAGCTGCCGGCAGAAGAGCCCAGCGCTGCCGGCGGCGTGCGGGTGTATCGGCTGGCCCCTGAGGAAGACGAGACCTTCCAGGTGGAAGCCATGGCCGACGGCGTGTACCGTGTGCGCGGCAAGCGCGTGGAGCGACTGGTGGCGATGACCGACCTGGCCAGCGAGGAAGGCGTCGAGCACTTGCAGAGGCAACTGGATCGGCAGGGCGTGTTCGAAGCCCTCGAAGGCGCCGGCGTCGAGGTCGGGGATACGGTCCAGATCGGCGAATGGGAGACTGAGTGGGGCGTCTGAGCTTCCTTACCCGCCTGTTCGGCGGCGGAGGCGGCCGCGGCGCGCAAAGTCCCGACGGCGGGATCTACATCCGCGTCAGGTGCAACGCCTGCGGCGAAGTCATTCAGACCCGCGTCAATCCGTCGTCAGAGTTGTCGGCATTGGACGAAGGAGAGGGCGAGGGTTACTTCGTGCGCAAGGTGCTCGTCGGCCAGAAGTGCTTCAGGCCTGTTGAGGTTCGGCTGCGTTACTCGGATTTGCACGGACGCGAGGTCAGCCGCGAGGTCCTGGGCGGCACGTCAGTCGAGTGATCCGCCTCGGTCTCCTGGGCGGGACGTTCGACCCGCCGCATTATGGCCACCTGATCGCAGCTCAAGAAGTGGCCTGGCGGCTCCACCTCGATCGAGTGCTATTCCTGCCGGCCAGGCAGAACCCGCTCAAACGCGGCGAGCGCAGCAGCGCCGCCGAGGATCGCTGCCAGATGGTTGCCCTGGCCATCGACGATGACCCCCGATTCGCGCTGTCACGTCTCGACCTCGATCGGCCGCCGCCTTCGTACAGCGCCGATCTTCTGCGCGCCCTCGCTTCGCCCGAGAGCGAGTTGTTCTTCATGGTCGGGGCGGACATCGTGCCCGAGTTGCCGAAGTGGCGCGAGCCAGAAGAGATCCTGCGGCTGGCGCGGCTGGTGGTCGTCAATCGGCCCGGCGCGCCCGATCCCGACCTCGAGGGGCTCGTGAAGTCGTTTCCTGCCACCAGTGGGCGTGTCGATTGTGTTCGCATTCCAGGCGTGGACGTCTCCTCGACTGAGATTCGGCAACGAGTTCGTGCCGGCGCGCCGATCCGCTACCTCACGCCGCCAGCCGTGGAGCGCTACATCGCCGAGAAGCAGTTGTATCTCACCGCCTCTCCCTCTGGGAGAGGCCGCGCGCAGCGCGGGTGAGGGGTGCTTACGAGATTTCAACGTTCGCGAAGATACGCACCCCTCACCCCAGCCCTCTCCCAGAGGGAGAGGGAGTAGGACTAACCCATGAGGGCTCGGCGGGCAGGCTCACGCTGAAGCGCGCCCCGCTGCCGTCGGTGCGGTTCTCGGCCCAGGCCCGCCCGCCGTGCTCCTCGGCGACGTGTCGAACGATGGCCAACCCCAGCCCCGACCCGCCATGAGCCCGGCTCCGCCCGCGGTCCACCCGATAGAAGCGGTCGAACACACGCTCGAGCGCATCCGGCGGAACACCGGGCCCGTCGTCCTCGACTTCGAGCAGCGCCTGGGGAGGCCTGCGCCGGACGCTGACGGTGACCGCCCCTGGACGGTCGCTCGCATGGCGCAGCGCGTTTTGCACAAGGTTGCCCACCAGTTGCCGCAGGCGGTCGTCGTCGCCATGCACCATGACCGGCTCCGCCTCGAGCGTGATTCGCTCACCGCCCGGTAAGCGACCGATGACGTCCCGCGCCAACTGGTCGAGTCGAATCGGCACGCGTTCCAGTTGCAGCTCGCCTGAGCCTGACTCGGCCAGCAGCAGGAGATCGCGAATCAGCCGTGCCATGCGATCGACTTCTTCGCGCGTCTCGGCAAGCACTTCGGCGCGCTCGGCGGGCGGCAGCTCGCGTTCGACTTCCAGCAGGTCAAGATTGCCGCGGACCGTCGTCAGCGGCGTACGCAGCTCGTGTGAGGTATCCGCCAGAAGCTGCTGCTGCGCCGTGAGAACATTCTCGACCTGCACGACCAGGTCGTTGTAGGCGCGCCTCAGGCGAGCAACCTGACGGCCGCGCATGTCGATGACCCACACGACGAACACGAGCATGCCAATGGCGACCAGCGCGCCAAGCGCCAGGACCTGGACATCGACTGTCACGGTTGTTCGCGCAGGGAGTAGCCGACGCCGCGCACAGTCTGCAGCAGCCTTGGCAGACCCCCCGCCTCGAGCTTTTCGCGCAGATACGACATGTTGGCGTCGATGATGTTTGAGCCGCCGAGATGATCACTGCCCCATACGCCGCGAAAGATCTGATCGCGCGTGAGCACCTGTCGGGGGTGGCGCAGGAAGTAGGCGAGCAGGTCGAACTCACGCGCGGTGAGATCCAGTGGCTCGTCCGCACGCCAGGCCTCGCGCGTGGCCGGGTCCAACACCAGGTCCGCGTACGTCAGGCACTCGCTGGCCGGCTGTGAGCCGCGCCGCCTGAGGAGCGCGCCGACTCGCGCCAGGAGCTCTTCGAACGCGAACGGCTTGGGCAGGTAGTCGTCGGCGCCGCTGGCGAAACCGGCCAGCTTGTCGGCGACCTGGCCGCGCGCGGTGAGCATCAGGATGGGCACATCCACGCCGGCGGCTCGCACCCGCCGCGCCACTTCGAGGCCGTCGAGCGGCTCGGGGAGCATGACGTCGAGCACCAGCAGGTCTGGTCGCTCATCGCGGATGACGCGCATGGCGGATTCGCCGTCCTCGACTGCCTGCACGTCGTAGCCGGCGAGGACCAGGCCTCGCCGAAGCATGCGCAGCAGATTTGGGTCGTCGTCCACGACCAGAATGCTCGGGCTCCTGCTGCTCACCGTATGATCCGTGTGTGTCCTTCCTCGACCCGCAGACGATCATCCTCACCGGCGGGCTCATCGCGATCACCGCGATCATCTTCGCCGAGTGCGGCCTGCTGATCGGGTTCTTCCTGCCTGGCGATAGCCTGCTGTTTACCGCTGGATTCCTGGCGTTTCAACAACTCGGCGGACTCGATATCTGGGTGCTCAGCATCCTGTGCGGCGTGGCGGCGGCGCTCGGTCCGTTGGTGGGCTACTGGTACGGAAATCTGTGGGGACCGCGGCTGTTCAGCCGCGACGACTCGCTGCTGTTCCACAAGCAGAACCTCGTGCGCGCCCACGAGTTTTACGAGCGACACGGGGGCAAGGCCTTGATTCTCGCGCGCTTCATGCCGGTCGTCCGCACCTTTGCGCCCGTCGTGGCGGGCATGGCCTCGATGGAGTACCGCCGTTTCGTGGGCTACACCGTGATCGGCGCCGTCGTATGGGCGGTCGGCGTGACCTGGCTGGGTTACTTCCTCGGCAGTCTGCTCGGCCCCGATGGCGGCAAATACCTCGAATATATCGTCGCCGCCATCATCATCGCCTCGATCGCCCCGCCCGTCATCCACGTCTTACGAGAGCGCGGCAAATCCAATGAGGTGTTAACGCGGCCCTAATCCAGGCCTAATGTCGCCTGCCGAAACTTATTGGCAATCCCATGACTAACACGTTGAAAACCACCGCGCTGCTTGCTGCGCTGACGGCCGTGCTGATCCTCATCGGCGACGTCATCGGCGGGCGCGGCGGAATGCTGCTCTTCTTCGGCCTGGCGGTCGTGATGAACCTCAGCGCGTACTGGTTCTCGGGCGACATCGCGCTGCGCATGGCCGGCGCACGCGAGGTGAGCGAAGAGCAAGCCCCAGAGCTGCACCAGCTGGTCGCCGAGCTGGCGACGTACGCGAGACTGCCGAAGCCCCGAGTCGCCATCATCGACAACCCGTCGCCAAACGCGTTCGCCACCGGGCGTGATGCCAACCACGCCGTGGTGGCCGTGACAAGTGGCATCCTCGGCATCCTGAGCCGCGACGAGCTGGCTGGCGTGCTCGCCCACGAGCTCGGGCACGTTCGCAACCACGACATTCTGATCTCGAGCATCGCCGCAACGATCGCCGGCGCCATCACAATGCTCGCCAACGTGGCGCAGTGGACACTGATCTTCGGCGGTTTCGGAGGCCGCGACGACGAAGACAGCAACCCATTCGCGGCCCTGTTGATGATCATCTTCGCCCCGCTGGCGGCTACCCTGATCCAGCTGGCGATCTCGCGCTCGCGCGAATTTGGCGCCGACGAGGCGGGTGCGCGCATTCATGGCAACCCCGAGTCCCTGGCCCGCGCGCTCGAGAAGCTCGAGATGGCCACCAGCGTGCGGCCCCTGCCGGTCAACCCAGCGGTCGCCCACATGTTCATCGTCAATCCGCTCAAGGGCGTGAACTTCGCGGGACTGTTCAGTACTCATCCCCCGCTTGAGGAGCGCATCCGCAGACTACGCGCGATGCAGCTGCGCCCGAGCTACTAGCCTCTCGCCGCGCCTGATCGATTAGTCTCTCAAGGAGAACGTGTCTCCCCTTGCCGGCCTCTTCGTAGTCCTGCTACTGGTCGCCGCCAACGGCTTCTTCGTTGCCACCGAGTTCGCGCTGGTCTCATCGCGCTCGACGCGCATTGACCAGCTGGCGGCCACAGGCAGCCGCGCGGCGCGCATGGTCCAGCGCGCCAAAGCCAATCCGACGCGCTTCATCTCGGGCACGCAGCTCGGCGTCACCGTCGCCAGCTTGCTGTTGGGTTGGATCGGAGAGACGACGTTCGCCGAGCTGATTCAGCCCGGCCTCGACGGGCTGCTGGGCCTGGTCGGCCAGAGCCCAGCCGCGCCCGGCGAGATCAGCACCACTGCCCACGCCATTGCCTCGGTACTGGCGCTCTTCGGCATCACGTTCTTTCACATCACCCTCGGCGAACAGGTGCCCAAGATCCTGGCGCTGCAGCGGGCGGAATCGATCGTCCTGTTCGCCGTTCAACCGGTGTCGGTGCTGGCATGGATCTTCAGACCGTTCATCGGCCTGCTGTACCTGTTCACGAATGTGGTGCTGCGAGGCATCGGACTGGAGTACCGCGGCGAAGAGACTGCCGTGCACTCGCCTGAAGAGCTGCAGCTGCTGGTGAGCCAGGCCGCCCGGGCGGGCGTGATGACCGGCCCCGAAGGCGAGCTGGTTCAGCGCGCTCTAGCCTTCCCCGATCAGACCGCCGGCGAAGTGATGGTGCCGCGGACCGAGATCATCGCGCTGCCCGTCGAATCGCGCGTGCAGGATGCGCTGCGGGTCGCGCAACGGCACCGACACACGCGCTTCCCCGTGTACGAGAAGACCATCGACAACGTCATCGGCATCCTGTCGACCAAGGACCTGCTCAGCGTCGCCGCGCGGCGCGGCCCGCGCCCGCCATTTGGCGACGTCAGCCTCAGACGATTGATTCGACCGCCGCTCGTGGTGCCGCAGGGTGCCTCGGTCTTCGAGGTGCTCGCGAGCATGAAGGCGGCGCGGCAGCCCATGGCGGTGGTGCTCGATGAATTCGGAGGCACCGCTGGCATCGTCACGCTCAAGGACCTGGTCACGCGGCTGCTCGGCGATGTGGGTGACGAGTACACCCCGGCCGTCCAGGAGGTGCGCACGCTGGCCGACGGGACCATCCTGGCCGACGGACTGGCCCTGGTCGAGGACGTGAATGCGCAGCTCGGCACGCACTTCGACGCCAGCGAGGTCGACTCGCTGGGCGGGCTGGTGTTCTCACGCCTTGGTCGCCGGCCGCGCGTGGGCGACGAGGTCGATCTTGGCAGTGGCTACCGCGCGCGCGTCGAGCGTCTGGACGGCCTGCGCGTGGCGCGGGTAAGGCTGCTGCCTACGCGCCAGGCCACACCGCCACCCAGCGGCGATCAGCGCACGTCGTCGTCAACGACCGACGGCGCGGTGCCGCGCAGACCTCACTCGGCCGCGTAGCTTCGTCGCCGGTAGCGAACCGCCTCTCCCTCTGGGAGAGGCCGCGCGCAGCGCGGGTGAGGGTGCCATACGAGCGTAAACGATCGTGCTTGTACGCCACCCTCACCCCGCGCTCCGCTGCGCTCCACGGGGCAGGCCCGGCCCTCTCCCAGAGGGAGAGGGAGGTCGCACGCGTGTTACAAACCCGTCATGCTCGGTCTCACGAGCTACCAGGAGGCGTTGCGCGCGCTCGGACGAATGTGCGAGCCGGCCACGCAGGTGCGCATCGTCGAGCAGGCCGACCTGGTGTGTGTCGAGATTGGGACAGCACGCTCGCCGCGGCGAGCATCGCGCCGCCGGACCGCTGTCCGACATCCTGCGCTCGGTTGGCGCTGCCCTCGACCAGTTGCACGCGCGCGGCATCTGCCTCGAGCTGAGCCAGGAAAGCCTGAGGGTGCGGTTCTCAGACGACCGCGAGCTGAGCTACGCCGGTGAGGAGCTCGAGGCGCTGCGGCACATGGCCGCCGCCCGCCGCAAGGGCCAGCCGCTGAGCCGGGTACTGATCCTGGAAGCCAGCCCCGATTCTGCCGCCCACCTGCGCGAGCCCCTGGTCGCCGAATTCGCCGTGCAAGCCCTGCCCTTGCTGCTCGCACGCGCCGTGGCCGCCACGCCCGAGGCGCCGGGTCTCATCCTGGTTCAGGCCTCGGACCTGGTCCTCGACGTCATCCAGACCCTCCGCCTTGGTGCTCAGACAGCCGCGGTGCCCATCGTTGTCGTGGCGTCGACGGCGGGCCAGCGTGACCCCGGGCAACTGTTCACCGCCGGCGCCGATGACCTGCTCCAGGAGCCCCTCCAACCCGCGCAGCTCCGCGCGCGCGTTCGCACCTGGCTGCTGCGCGGCCGCGGCGGCCCTCAGGTCTAGACTAGACACGGAGAGTGAAGCCCATGGTCTTGCAGTCCATCAACCCGGCCACGGAGGACGTCCTCCAGACGTTTGAAGAGTTCTCGGATGCGCAGATCGACGAGGCCTTGCAGCAGGCGCACGATGCGCAGCGCCAGTGGCGCGAGACCTCCTTCGGCGAGCGTGCGGCGCGCCTCCAGGGGATCGCCCGCGTGCTTCGTGAGCAGAAAGACCGCTGGGCGCGGCTGGCCACCATGGAGATGGGCAAGCCGCTGGTCGAGGCCGAGGCGGAGGTCGAGAAGTGCGCGTGGAACTGTGACTTCTACGCCGAGCATGCCGCCACGTTCCTGGCGGATGAGCACGTGGAAACCAACGCCAGCGACAGCTACGTCGCCTTTCAGCCGCTCGGCGTCGTCCTGGCGATTATGCCCTGGAACTTCCCCTTCTGGCAGGTCTTTCGGTTCGCGGCGCCGGCGCTGATGGCCGGCAACGGGGCGGTGCTCAAACACGCCTCGAATGTGCCGGGCTGCGCGCTGGCGATCGAAGAGATCTGCAAGACCGGCGGCCTTCCCACCGGGCTCTTCCGCTCAGTGCTCGTGCCTGGCGCGAAGGTCGAGCCGCTGATTGCCGATCCGCGCATCCAGGCGGTCACCCTGACCGGTTCCAGCGACGTTGGCGAGCGCGTCGCGGGCGCAGGCGGTCGGAACCTCAAGAAGCAGGTGCTCGAGCTGGGCGGGTCCGATCCGTTCATCGTCCTGGCCGACGCCGAGCTGGACGACGCGATCGCTAGCGCAGTCCGCGCGCGCAACCAGAACAACGGTCAGAGCTGCGTCGCCTCCAAGCGCTTCATCGTCGAAGAGCCCGTTGCCGATCAATTCACGGAGAAGTTCGCTGCCGCGGTGCAGGCGCTGCGCGTGGGCGACCCGATGCAGCGCGAGACGAATGTGGGTCCGCTGGCTCGCGACGATCTTCGCGAAACCCTTTCGCAACAGGTTGAGCGATCCGTGTCACGCGGCGCGCATACCGTCGTCGGCGGCAGCTCGCTGAACGGCAAGGGCTACTTCTTCGCGCCCACCGTCCTGGAGGGCGTAAACCCCGACATGCCAGCCTTCCGTGAGGAAACGTTTGGACCCGTGGCTGCCGTCGTTCTGGCGCCTGATCCGATCGAGGCCGTGCGGCTGGCCAACGACACCGAGTACGGACTTGGCGCGGCGCTGTGGACGCGCGATATCGGGCGGGCGAAAGAGCTCGCTCGCCACATCGAAGCTGGCAGCGTCTTCATCAACGGCATGGTCGCGTCTGATCCGCGTCTGCCGTTTGGTGGGATCAAGCGCAGCGGCTACGGCCGCGAGTTGGGCGTGTACGGTATCCGCGAGTTCGTCAACATTCAGACCGTCGTCGTGGGCCAGCCTTCGGCTCCACAGCGCAAGCCAAGCGAGTGACCGTGGCACCAGCAGCCGATGCGCTGAGGCACCTGGCAGACGAGTACTGGGAAGGCGTTCTGCGCCGAAATCCAGTCCTGGCCACCTTCCTGGGCGACTACCGCTACAACGACCGCTTGCCGGACGTTGGACCGCGCCGCCGCGCCGAGGAGGAGGCCGACCTGCGCGCGGTGCTGAGCGGGCTCCAGCCGCTCGCCGCCGTGCCGTTCGACATCGAGGATCGCATCACCTGGGACATGCTGCGACTGGCCATCCAGACCGGTCTCGACGCCCTGCGGCTGAGGCTGGACGAGATGAGCGTCGACCAGATGGACGGCCCCCAAGTGTGGCTGCTGGAGCTGCTCAACTGGCATCCAACCGACACGCCCGAGCACGTCCAACAGTTGATCGCCCGCTATCGCGCCTTCGACCGCTACATGGACCAGTACCTTGATGCGCTGCGCGATGGCATCAAGGACGCACGCACCGCGCCGACCATCGCCGTCGAGCGGGTGATCGCGCAGCTGCGCGCGCTCCTCGGCACGCCCGTCGACGAATCGCCGCTGCTGAGCCCGGCGGCAACGCAACCCGAGCCCCTTGCTCGAGGCATGCGAGAGGCGGTTGTCGAGGTCGTCTACCCCGCGTTCCAGCGCATGCTCGACTTCCTGGCCGACTATCTGACGCGTCATGCGCGGCGGGATCCGGGCGTCTGGGCGGTGGCCGACGGCGACGAGATCTATTCGCTGCTCGCCCGCCAGCACACCACGACGGAGCTCAGCCCGGACGAGCTGCACCAGATGGGGGCCGACGATCTGGCTGAGATCCATCGCGAAATGCGCGCGATCATGAATCGCCGCGGCGCGCCCGCGACCTCGCTCCGCGGCTTCACCGAGCAGCTCACGCGCGACCCGGCCAACTTGCCTTCAGGTCGCGATGAGCTGATCCAGATCGCCGAGCAGCTGCTCGCGACGGCTGGAGCGGCCCTGCCCCGCGCGTTCGGACGATTACCGCGCATGCCGATCGTGGTCATGCCCATCGAGCCGTACCGCGAGCGAGATGCCCCAGCAGCTTTCTACTTCCAGGGCTCCGAAGACGGATCGCGGCCCGGCATCTTCTACATCAACACCTTCGAGCCATCCGCGCGACCAAAGCACACCCTTCCAGCGCTCGCGTTCCACGAGGGCGTGCCCGGTCACCACCTGCAAGTGGCGCTCGCGCAGGAAGCGGCAGACCTGCCCGCGTTTCGCCGCCTGAGCGCCGGCTGGCTTGGCAACGCGTTCGTCGAGGGCTGGGCGCTGTACACGGAACGTCTGGCCGACGAGCTTGGCCTGTACGCCGACGAGCTGGCCCGCTACGGCATGCTGGGCTACCAGGCCTGGCGCGCCTGCCGCCTGGTGGTCGACACTGGCCTGCACCACCTGCGCTGGTCGCGCGAACGCGCCATCGAGTTCTTCCTCGAAAACGTCGGACTCACCGAGCGCGAGACCTTCAACGAGGTCGATCGATACATCGTCTGGCCAGGCCAGGCGCTGGCGTACAAGGTTGGCCAGCGCGAGATCGAGCGGCTGCGCTCCCAGCAACAGGCTGCGCTCGGACCACGTTTCGACCTCCGCACGTTCCACGACGACCTGCTGCGACACGCCGCGGTGCCACTCTCAACGTTGCCCCTTCTGATCACTGACAGCTGCTAGCTGGTAGCTGACGGCTGACAGCTCGGCCGAAACTTCGAAACACCCGCTGCGGGACGGGTAGACTTTGTCGATGCAGCTCGTGTTGGGCGAGCCGCCTGGCGGGCTCCGCAAGCCCGTCCTCCTGGCAGGCTTCGGTGGTTGGGGCGACGCTGGCAGCGCCGCAAGTATTGCCTTGCGGCACGTCCTGGGCGATCCGTCGCCACCCGCTTCGGCGATGCTCGACCCCTCGGCGTGCTACGACTTCACGGTCGCGCGGCCGCTGTCGACCCGCTCTGCCGACGGTCGGCGCTGGTCGCTCGAGTACCCGAAGATCGCCTTTTATCCGTTGCCGCTGCCCGGCGCCGAGCGCGATCTGCTCGTGCTGTTAGGTCCTGAGCCGCACTTCCGCTGGCCCGAGCTGGCGCCGGCCATCATCAATTACGCGCGCGCGGCAGGCGTCGAGTCGATGATCACGCTCGGTGCCTATGTTGGACCAGTGAGCCATCACGTCGCGCCGGTCGTGCGGCGTACGCTGGACGCTTCGCTGGGCGACCGCTTGGCCGAGCTCGAGCTGCAGGACACGGACTACGAGGGGCCGACCGCGTTTGTCACCGCCTTGCTGCACGCCGCCGCGGCTGGTGGCATCACAGCCGCAAGCCTCTGGGTTGCCACGCCGCCATACCTGCAGGCGGGCAATCCGGTGGCCGCGCTGGCGCTGCTCGAAGCGACCGGCAAGGTAACCCGTTTGCCGATGTCGATCGAGCGCCTGCGGGAGGTCGCCGATACCTTCCTGCACGACGTCGAAGCCGCGCTCGAAGAGCATCCCGAGCTCGCCGAGCAGCTCAAAGAGATGCTCGAGGCGGAAGAGGACGACGACGACGAGGATGACGACGGTTTCGAAGTCGAACGCCACGCGCATTGGCGCGGCCCAGATCCAGATCGACCGCCGCCCGACGCGCCGCCAGGCCTGCCGACGGGCAAGGCGCTGGTAGAGGCAGTCGAGAAGTACCTGCGCGAGCGCAAGGACGATGGCGACCACAAGCCGCCATCGTCAGGCCCCGCGGTTTAAGAGATCCGCCTCTCCCTCTGGGAGTGGATTAAACGGCGCGCAGCGCGGGTGAGCGGTGCATAAGAGCGGAAACGTTCGTGCTCGTAAGCACCCCTCACCCCAGCCCTCTCCCAGAGGGAGAGGGGGCGGCGATTCTTAGAGCCCGTTGGGCGTCAAGAAGACGCGATAGGTGTCGGGCCGCGCCGCCGCGGCGAAGGCGCGCTCGAGCTGCCGGAGCGGGAAGGAACCGCTCAGCACCGGCTTGAGGTCGATCGTCTGGTGGGCGATCGACCACACCGCATCCAGAAAGTCCTCGTGGTCCTGCGCCAGCGAACCGCTGAGCACCACCTCCTTGTGGTGAAACACGTTGGGATCGACCTGGATCGACGTGCCGCGCGGGTGGACACTGGCGTACACCGACACGCTGCCGCGCTTGGCGGCGGCCTGGATGGCGTGCTCGATGACAGCCGGCAGGCCAATGGCGATGTACTGCACGCTCGCGCCGCGCCCCTCGGTGAGCCGCCGCACGGCCTCCACGTAGTCCTCCGTCGACGGATCGATCACGGCGTGCGCGCCCATCTCGTGCGCCTTGGCGCGCCTGGTGGGGTCCGGCTCCGAGACGACGACCAGCGCGCCGCTGTTGTGCAGCGCGGCCAGGTGCAGCAAGCCCATGATGCCCGCGCCGACGATCACCGCGGTGTCGCCGCGCCGCGGCATGAAGCGCTTGACATCGTGGAGCACGCACGCCAGCGGCTCGGCCAGCGCCGCTTCGAACGGGTGGACTCGTTTCGGGTAGCGGTAGATCTGGTAGCCGTCGACCAACGCGTACTCGCCAAATCCGGCCGGGCCCGACGGTCTGCCAGGCTCCCGCGGCATGTGCTGGTTGTCGCACAGGTTGTCGTAGCCGCGACGACACGCCCAGCACTCACCGCAGCGCCGCAGCCCGGCCACGGCGACCTGGTCGCCAGGCGCAAGCGGCTGCATGACGCCGGCGCCGATGGCCACGACGTCGCCCGAGAACTCGTGGCCGCCGAGGAGCGGGTACGACCAGTGATCGATGCCCGAGTACACCCGCTGCTCCCACGTGCACAGCGCCGCCGCGGCGACCTTCAGCAGCACCTGGCGCGGCCCAGGTTCTGGGAGCGCCACCTCCTCGAACTCGATCTGGCGTGGTCCGGTGATCACCGACCGTCGATAGGTCGATGGCTGGCTCACGCGTGAACCACCTCAGCCAGCCGCGCCGTGATCGCGGCCGGGTCGGGATGGCCCCAGATGTTGCGCCCGAACGCGATACCCGCCACGCCGGCCGCGAGCGCCTCGTCGACCTGGCGCACCAGGCAGTCGTCGTCCGCGGCCCGCGCTCCACCCAGGATGATCACCGGCACGGTGGCGCCCTCGACCACGCGGCGCATGCTTTCGGGATCGCCTGTATACAACGTCTTGACGTAGTCGGCGCCCATCTCGGCAGCCTGGCGGCAGACCGTGGCGATGCTCTGGGGCGTGTGTAGATCGGGCTTGTCGAAGCCGCCCGGGATGACTTCGGCCTGGAACGGAACTCCCCAGCGGTCGCAGATCAGCGCGTAGCGTTCCAGCGCGCTCCACTGCGCCCCATCGCCGGACACCGCCAGCACCTTGACCGAGTCAGCCCCGAGCCGCAGCGCGCTCAGCACCTGCTCCTCCGGCTCCGACGCATGGACGTCAAGGCTCAGCACGAGGGCCGCCCGGCGAAGCACCTCAGGCGCGAGGCTCGCGCGGCGGGCGGTGCCGAAGGTGGTCATGACCGCGTCCGCGCCAGCGCCGACGACCGACGCCATCGTCTGCAGATCGAGGCCGTGCGTGGGGCCCATGAAGCCGGCGTGGTCCATAGCCACCAGAAGCAAGCGGCCATCGGCCTGGAAGAGGCGGCGCATGCGCAGCGCCTTGGGGCCTGCAAATTTTTGCAGCAACGAATCGCGGGTCGTCGTAGCCGACGATTATACGGCCAGCTGCTGCAGTCGCTCGGCCGCGAGCTGGTCGGTCACCAGCACGCGCGGCACCCCCGTGCGCACCGCGCCGAGCAAGCTCGCCGCCTTGTTGACGCCGCCGGCCACCGCCACCACGCATGGCACCCTGCGCAGGCTCTCGACCGGGATGGACAGCGTGCGGCGGCTGACCTCCTGCTCGACGAAGTGGCCCTCGCCGTCGAACATGTGCGCGCACAGGTCGCCGACCACGCCATCCCGGCGCAGCTCGAGCTGGACCTCGGCGGACAACATACCCATCACCGAGGGGTAGTCCGGGGGGAGACCGCCGGGCGCCGCGCCGACCCCGACAACTGCCAGGCGCAGCTCCGACCAGCGCGCCGTCACCGGGCGGATGCTGCGGTCGAGCAGCAGCGCGTCCCGCGTATCGGCGCGTTCGACCACCATCGGCGCTGGCAGCGACAGCGCGCGAGCCCCGAGCCGCAGCGCCGCGTCGCGGCAGACCTGGTCATTGTGCAGGTGAGCTCCGCCGTCGACCCAGTTGCCCTGCAGTGGCACGAGCGTCAGGTCGGTATCGGGCAACGGCTCGAGGGCACCTGCCAGTTGGGCCACGGTGTATCCGCCCGAGAAGCCGACCACCCCTTCGCGCGGCAACAGACGCGGCAGCACGCGAGCGGCCATCAGCGCGACGACGCGGCTGGCCACCGATGGCTCGGACACCCGAGCGGGCGCGACGTACACGGCCTGCAGCCCGAACCGCCGCTTCAGGGCGCACTCCAGCTCGGAGTCGCCAACGCGCGACGGCGAGACGTGGATGGTGACGATGCCCTGGCGCCGCGCTTCGGCCAGCAGGCGCGAGACCTTGGAGACGGAGGTGCCGATCAGCGCGGCGATCTCGGCCTGGCCCTGCTGCTGGAGGTAGTAGAGGTCCGCCACCCAGCGCAGCAGCTCGTGCTGCTCATGGACTTCGGACGAATTCGGCCGGCGCGGCCGCGGCGCGCTTACCATGGCAGGGTTGACAGTCGGCCTCCGGTTTGGGAAGCATATCGGGTGCAAAGATTTGCTGCGAATTCTTGCAGCACCCCGCTGATCACCCTCCCTGGAGGTGGGCCCTATGGGAAAACTCCACGCCCGCGGCGCGCTCGCCTTGACCCTCACGCTCCTGCCGCTCCTCGCCAGCGGCCACGCGGTCGGCGCGACCCCGGCTGACCAGTCGCCCGCGCCGCTGGTCATCGACACCACCGCCGAAGCCGAGAGTCTCGATCCGGCGCTGGTGACGCAGGTCTCGGGCTTCTCAATCATGGGCTCCCTCTTCGACAACCTGGTCGAACGTGATTACGGCGGCGCGCTCGTGCCGATGCTGGCCGAGTCGTGGAGCTTTCCCGATCCGAACACTATCGAGTTCAAGCTGCGCCAGGGGGTAAGCTTCCACAATGGCGAGCCCTTCAACGCTACCGCGGTCAAGTTCAGCATCGATCGTCTGCTCGATCCCGAGCTGAAATCGCCACTGGCGGGCGGCTGGCCCAAAGCGTTCCAGAGCGTCGAAGTCGTCGACGACAGCACCGTTCGCTTCCACCTGTCGCAACCGGACGCTACGATCTTTGACGCGCTCGCCCTGAGCGCCTCCATCGTTCCGCCGAACTACTACTCGCAGAACTCTGAGGACTTCCTGGCGCAGCATCCGGTCGGCACCGGTCCGTTCACCTTCGTCGAGTCGGTGCGCGACGACCACACCACGCTGGCCCGCAATCCGAGCTACTGGGGTGTGGACACGTACAAGGGCAGCCCGCAGGTACCGGTGGTCACCTTCCGCCCGGTGCCCGACGCCGGCACCCGCGTGGCCGACCTGCTCAACGGCACCGCGGACATGATCCTCGACCTCGTGCCTGATGACCTGGACACGCTGCGCGCCCGCGCAGGTGATGGCTTCCAGGTGGTTACGGGCAACGCGGCCAAGCTGCAATTCATCGAGTTCATGCCCAAGAAGGAGACCGACCCGCTGGCCGATCGACGCGTCCGCCAGGCGCTCAACTACGCGGTTGACGTGGATGCGATCGTCGCCAACCTGTTCCACGGGCTCGGCAAACGCCAGTCCAGCCCGATCCTCGAGGGCGCGCTTGGTCATGATCAAGGCCTGGCGGCCTACGAGTACAACCCCACCTTTGCCAGGCAGCTGCTGGCGGCCGCTGGCTTTCCCAACGGCTTCAGCGCAACGATGGACCTGTCGACGTCCGAGAGTCCGTCGGAGGCGCTGGCGGTCATCGGTCAGCTGCAGCAGGTGGGGGTCACGATAGAGCCGAAGACGCTGGAGCTGGCGACGTTCAATGCCAACTGGAGCCAGGACAAGTCGGGCGACCTGCGCATCGCGCGTTGGGGCGGCCTGCAGGACCCGGCCGTCTTCCTGAACTTCACCACCGTGTGCGGTGGTTTTCTGGCGGACCAGTTCACCTGCGACCAGGACGCCACCGCGCTGGCTCGTCAGGCGGCGAATACGCTCGACCAGGATACGCGAGCCGGTCTCTATTCCCAGGTCGCGCGGCTGCTGCACGACGACCCGATGGGCATCTACCTGGCCAACGACGTCAGCGTCTACGGCCTCGGCCCGCGCGTCCAGGGCTGGCGCGGCCCCACCGGCCGCGACTACCTCATCCCCACCAACATCACGCTCTCCCAGTAGGCCTCCGCCAGCTTTGCCCACCCTGGCACCTCGCCTTCGACAGGTCAGTGCACCCTGCTGCGCGTCCGTGGGCGAGCATGTGAACTGAAAGCCACCGTCGCGTGAGGTACATTGCGCACCGACTCCTGCATGGCGTCTTCGTCCTCTTCGGCATCTCCACCGTCGTCTTCGCCCTGACCTGGCTCACGGGCGACCCGGCCTCGGTGCTGCTGCCGGTGAACACGCCGCCCGATCAGGTCGAGGTCTTCCGCCACCAGATGGGCTTCGACCAGCCCTTGCCGGTCCAGTACCTGGCGTTCATCGGGCCCGAAACCGCACGGCCGCGCTGCCGCTGGTCTTGAGCCGCCTGCCCGTCACGCTGAAGCTGATGGCCTCCGCGCTGCTGTTCGCCGTACTGGTGGCGCTGCCGCTCGGCATGCTCGCCGCCGCGTTCCATGACAAGCCGCCCGACTACCTGGCGCGGTTTGTCGCCCTGTTCGGCCAATCCGTCGCCACTCCCTGGCTCGGCATCATGCTCATCTTCGTGTTCGCCGTGAACCTGCGTTGGCTGCCCTCGTCGGGCGCGGCCCAACCCCAGAGCATCATCCTGCCCGCGATCGTGGCCGGCGCCTACAGCGCGGCAGGCCTGACACGTCTGTTGCGCTCGAGCCTGTTGGAGGTGCTGTCGAACGAATACATCCGCACCGCACGCGCCAAGGGCCTGACGATGTGGATGGTCATGTGGCGCCACGCGCTGAAGAACGCCGCGATCCCGTTCATCACCTTCCTGGGTATCCAGATCACATTCATGTTCGGCAACACGGTCATCGCCGAAGCGATGTTCGCCTATCCCGGAATGAGCCGCCTGGCCGTCGAGGCAATCACCACGCGTGACGTCCCGGTGATCCAGGTCTTCGTGCTTCTCGCTGGCGCGCTGGTCGTCGTGGTCAATTTCGTGGCCGACCTCCTCTACGCCTGGCTCGACCCGCGGATTCAGCTAGCGTAAAGGCGATGCTCGGACGTGTCGGCACGCTATCAGTGCCAAGAACGTCCGCTCGTCTGGGCGCAGGCACGCGCGCGACGAGCGCCCCGCCTCGCCGCCATCGGTTGTTCCGTGGCCTCGATGCTGGCGGCGGCATCGGTCTGCTGCTCGTCGCGCTGGTGGTGGTCGTCGCCATACTCGCGCCGCTGATCGAGCCACGCGACCCGCTGGCGCAAGACATCGCCCGCCGGCTCAAGCCGCCCGGCTACGTCGACGCGCGCGCCGGCTCCTTCTGGCTGGGCACCGACGGCCTCGGCCGCGACATGCTGTCGCGACTGATCGAAGGGGCCCGAGTCTCGCTGCTCGTCGGCGCCAGCAGCACGCTGATCTCGGCAGTGCTGGGTGCAACGCTCGGGTTGACGGCTGGCTATCTCGGCGGCTGGTGGGACGCGTTGATCATGCGCGTAGTGGACGTCTTCCAGGCCATCCCCTTCACCATCCTGGCCATCGCCGTCGCCGTGGTCCTCGGCCCAAGTCTGCGAAACGTCATCATCGTCCTGGGCATCAGCAGCTGGGTCAACTATGCACGTGTCGTTCGCGGCGAAACGTTGGCCCAACGCAACAGTGAGTTTGTCGTCGCTGCCCGTGGCCTGGGCGCCGACTCCAGGCGTGTGCTGCTGCGCCACGTGCTGCCCCAGGTGACCGCGAGCATCATCGTTTTGAGCTCGCTGCTGGTCGGCAGCATGATCCTGTTCGAAGCGTCGCTCAGCTTTCTCGGCCTGGGTGTGCAGCCGCCGACGCCGAGCTGGGGCAACATGGTGCTCGACGGCGTCGAGCCGATCCGCGTCGCCTGGTGGGTGTCGCTCTTCCCCGGCCTTGCCATTCTGCTCACCCTGATGGGCATCAATCTGGCCGGCGACTGGCTGCGCGACGCGCTCGACCCCCGCCAGCGTGCCCTCTGAGCCGCTGGTGCGGCAAGCCGTTCTGGGTCTCGACGCCGGCACTGGCTCGCTCAAAGGCGGTCTGTTCACGCCTGGAGGCGAGCCACTCGGTCTGGCGACGGAGACGTATCCGCTCGCGACGCCCGAGCCAGGCGCCATGGAGCAAGACCCGGTGCACTGGTGGACCGCCCTGGCGGCCGTGTCCCGACAGCTCCTCGACCGCGCCGGGCCTGTGCAGCTGCTGGCGGTCGCCATCAGCGGCCAGGCGCCGACACTGGTCGCGGTCGATGCCGATCTGCTTCCGACCCATCCCGCGATCACGTGGCTCGACAAGCGCCAGGCCACGGAAGCCGAGCGACTGTACGCCCTACTCGGGCAATCGGTGCCAATCTGGGGATCCTGGCCTGCCCAGGTCGCATGGTTTGCGCACAAACGTCCGGCCGCGATGCGGCGCACCCGCTGGTTGCTGGGCTGTCCGGACTACCTCGCGACGCGTCTGACGGGTGAGCCCGTCCTGTTTCTCGCATGGGCAAAGGCCGAGCTCGAGGCTGCGGAGGTGGATCAGCGGCTTCTCCCGCCGGTTCGGCCGCCGAGCACGATTGTCGGATCGGTGACGCCAGCCGCCGCCGCGGACACCGGGCTGCCCGCCGGCACGCCGGTGGTCGCCGGGTTCATCGACGGCGTGATGGGCGTGCTGGGCAGCGGCGCGCAACGCCCGGGGGATGCCTGCCTGAACAGCGGCACATCCGGCACGTTCTCAGTGCTCGGCCCGCCAGGCGCCGGCTACGCCGTGCTCGACCTGCACATCATGGGCGCCGCGACCAACACGTCGGGCAAGGCCCTCGACTGGTTCGCCGAGCACATCGCTCGACAGCCGACGGCGTACACGCAGCTGATCGAAGAGGCGGCGGCGGTACCCGCCGGCGCGCGCGGACTGCTCTTCTTGCCCCATCTGGCTGGCGAACGGGCCGCGGTGCACGACGCACGCTCGCGCGGCGCCTGGGTCGGCCTGACGCTCGAGCACGATCGACGCCATCTTCTCCGCGCACTGCTCGAAGGCGTGGCGTTCAGCTTCCGATCCGTCCAGGAGTGGCTGGCCGACAGCGGCGCAGAGATCCGCGACGTGCACTGCGTCGGCGGCCAAGCGCGTAGTGCGTTATGGAATCAGATCAAGGCCGACGTGCTGAATCGAAGGGTGCTGGTACCCGAGGTGGTTGAGGCGGCGGTCGTGGGTTCAGCCATCCTCGCCACGCTGGCACTGGGCGTGCAGCCGAATCGCGAAGCCGCCGTCTCCGCCATGATTCGCGTGGCGGAGCGCTTCGATCCCGAACCGCGCAGTGCCAGGCTGTACGACGAGCTCTACGCCGAGTTCACGCGGCTGTACCCCGCGCTCCGTCAGACCAACTGGCGCTTGGATAGCTTTCGGAACAGGCCAAACTAGATTCGCGTCAGCGGCTCTTAAAACTATCGCTGAAGCACCTCGAGCAGCCAGGTGGCGGCGCGCTCGATGCCTTCCGCCTGTCGCGCACCGAACTGGTGGCCGACACCGCGCAAGACCGCGATTTCGATGCACGGGTTGATCGCGGCGATCCGTTGGAGCACATCCAGCGGACCCAGCGCGTCGTGCTCGCCCTGAACGATGAGCGTCGGGCATCGCACGGCCGCCAGCGCCGCCTCATCGTCTGGCCGCGGCCGGTTACGCGGCGAGATCGGATGACCGAGCACGACCAGCGCGCGCGGCGGCTCCTGCGCCGCGACCCGCGTACACACGCGCCCGCCGAACGAGCGCCCCACCAGTGCCACGCGCTGTGCACCGGCTCGCAGAGCTTCATCGCGTGCCCGGCGCACGTCCTCCAGCTCCGGCCCGAGGTCGCCGCCCGGCCGTGCCCTCGAATACGAGATCGGCCGCGCCACGATCCCCGATTGCGCCAGCCGCGCAGCCATGGCCTGCACGATCGGCTGTTCGCTGGTGCCGCCGTAGCCCGGCGCCAGTACCGCCGCCCAGTGTTTGCGCTCAGCCAATGAGCCCCTGCAGGTCGTGCTTGGCTTCCAGGATGTTGGCCCACAGGTCGCCGACCTGTCGCAGGCGTTCCGGGGCACTCAGGATCGTGAAATCGGTCGGAAACACTTTGCCAACCTCGTCCCAGCGTAGTGGCATCGACACGGCCGCCCAGGGCAGCACCCGCGGCGAGTAGATCGAGGCCAGGGTCTTGCCCCGCACGTTCTGGTTGTAGTCGGCAAACACCTTGCCCTTGCGCTTGTCGACGGCCCACTCGACGGTCACCTCTTTGGGGTGCTGCTGCGCCAGGAAGCGCGCCAGCGTCTCGCTGACCGAATGGGTGGCGTGGTAGTGAAGTGTGCGTTTGATCGGCACGTAAATGTGCAATCCGGTGCGGCCGGTCGTCTTCACGAACGAGCTCAGGTGCAGCTCGTCGAGCATCGCCTTGAGCCACAATGCGACCTGACTGGTCGCGGCGAAGCCTTCGGGGTGTAGCTCGGGCTCTTCGCCACGCGCCTCCTTGCCGGAGTACAGATACGGGTCCAGGTCAAAGACCACGAAGTCGGGGTAGTTCAGCACCGACTGCTGCATGTTCTCGAGCGAGCCGGCGAACGTCGTCGGCAGGCCCTCGGCGTCGCCAGCCGGGTTCACCCGCGAGTACCACGTGTGCAGCTCGATGTCCGCCACCTGGCCGAGCCACAGCAGGGTGGCCAGGTTGTTGGCGCGGAGATACTCGCCGTCCCCCTTGTTCTGGTCCGAATACAGCCACGTGGTCTCGACGTAGCGCGGCAGCGGCTGCTCATAGTGCTTCTGGTAGAAGTGGCCGCCGGTGATCCCGTTGGGAAAGCGCACGAGCGTCAGTGGCCGATCGCGCAGGTGCGGCAGCAAGTACGGTGAAACGCGCGCGAAGTAGACCACCAGGTCACGCTTGGTCAGCGGTCGCTGCTCCCCATGGGCTGGCCAGAAGACCTTGTTGAGGTTGCTGAAGGCGATCTCATGCCCGTCTACCTCGACGACCAGCTTCTCTCCCTTGTGCTGCTCCAGCTGTTCGACGATGTCACCCAGCGGGCTGTCAGCTTCGACATTGACTGATGCGCTGGGCGGCTCGAGCACCTCGATAGCGCCCACGTCGCGCGCCGCCTTGTCATCGCGGAGTCCCAGGAACACCGGTGCTCGCAAGATGCCGTCGGATGTTCGCTCGGCGTACTTGACCTGTGCCACCAGGTCGGGCTTGACCCACGTGATCGGCCCCTCGGCTTTGCCTGGCCTGCGCCACATGCCCACGTTCGGCACCTCATCCTCAAACGGCGACTCGTCCATTCTCAGCGCCTGGAGCCGCTCGTAGACCGACTTCAACGTCCGGTCGTCGAAGCCGGAGCCGGCGTGGCCGACGTAAGTCAGCTTTGAGGCACCCTCCTTGTAGTAGCCCACCACCAGCGAGCCGAAGGTGCTGGCGCGCGAGCTCGGTGCGCTTGCCGCTGTCGTAGCGGCTGTCGCGGCGCTTGGCGACGATGCCCTCCATGCCGGTCTGCCGCACGGCCTCGTACAGCGTCAGGCCATCGCCCACGAAGGCATCGACGATGCGCACGCGGTCCGACGCCAGCAGACTGCTCTGGAGCAGCTCTCTGCGTTGCTCGAGCGGCACGCCGCGCAGGTCGTAGCCGTCCCGATACAGCAGGTCGAACGCGTAGTACAGCATGAACGGCTTCGGCTCGCTGGCTCGGTTCTGCAGCGCCTGGAACGAGGGCTTGCCATGCTCGTCGAGCGCGACGATCTCGCCGTCGAAGATCGCGTCTCGGTATGGTTGGCGACGGATGGCATCGACCAGCCAGGGGTACTCACTCGAGCAATCGAGCCCTCGACGCGATGTGAGACGGACGCTGCCGTCCTCGGCGGTGGCGATCACCCGGTACCCGTCGAGCTTGGGCTCGAAGAGCCAATTCGGGTTGGAAAACGGTCGGTCGGCTACGGACGGCAGCATCGGCGAAAGCATGCGAGGTGTCGGGCTGCGCCGCGCGCCAGGCACCTGCGCCGGATCGAGCAGCAGCGTGGTCTTCCGCGCCGAGTCGGGCAAGCGGCCGGCCTTGAGGTCTTCGATCGTCAGCCCGGACAGGATGGACGCATCCTCGGCCAGCACGTCGTGGCTGGCATCGGCGAAGCTGTCGTCCTTCTTGAGGAACAGCCAGTTCTTGTCCTGGGTGTGTACCAGCGTCCAACCGCCGTGCAGCTTGCGACCCTGCAGGAAGATGCCGAGCTTGCCGCGCTCGATCCCGCGCCGCACCAGCGCCTCGGCACGCTGGCGGTCGAAGCACGGACGGCCGTCCTCCTCGGGCGCGTAGATGCCGGCGTCCCACACGATCACCTGCCCGCCGCCGTATTCGCCCTTGGGGATGACGCCCTCGAACGTGGCGTACTCCAGCGGATGGTCCTCGGTCATCACCGCCAGCCGGCGTTCGCCGCGGGTGTACGAGGG
>VBGG01000362.1 GCA_005883405.1 Chloroflexota bacterium
AGCGCGCATTTGTCGCTTGCGACGCCGCCAGGGTCGTGGTTATCGATCTCACCACTGATCGCGAGCTGGGGCGGATACCGATCTCGGGCGAGCCGGACGCAATCTGGTGGAATCCCCGCGCAGGCCGGCTGTACGTGGCAATCGGCCACCCGGGGGTCATCGAGGTGATCGACGGTGCCAGTCTGTCGGTGGTGGAGCAGGTCGCGACGCAAGAAGGTGCCCATACCACCGCCTTCGACCGCCAGCGCCAGCGGCTGTACGTGTTTTTGCCACAGTCGTGTCACGCGGCGGTGTACGAAGAGGCTGCCTCGGGCGGTTGAGCTCGATCGACGTCTTTCCGACCCCACGAGTCGTTTCCACGCGATGACCGGTGCGCTGAAGGTCTACTCGGGACGCAATCGACCGGACCTCGCGCCGGTGTATCGGTGCGTGGGGTCGTGGCCGTCTGACTCACCCGCTTCTGCATACACCTGCGCTCGACGATTCGCGAAATGTCTGTAACGTTTGGCCGCCCGGCGGAGACTATGGTGTCGGTGCCGGCGCGCAAAAAGTCGAACAAGGCTCATCGGTCAGTCGCACCGGGGCGAGGCACAGGCAGTCGCATCTGGCGGTGTCGCGCCGCGGCCCAGAGAAATGCCCCCGACCCGCCCGAAACAGGTTGTCCGCGTGATCATTGGACTAACCAGGAGACATCAAGGTATGAACCGCAGACCCAACCTCTCCACGCGACGCGTTGCAGGCGCCGCCTTTGCACTTGCACTTGGAGTGGGCAGCGTGACGAGTGCGCAGGCAGCTTTCCCGAACCAACTCCCGTTCATGTGCTTCAACACAGCACACACGTTTCACCAGACCTTTGGCCCGAACAGCTTCTTCACCGCCGAGAATGTGCAGGGACCTACCAGCTTTCAGGAAAACCCACCGACCTCGAAACCGACGGTGACGTTCCCGCTGCGCCAGGGCACCGCGGGGAGCCACGGGCACACCGTCTACGACGTGGTCACCGACGCGTCTGACCAAACGCTGGCCCAAAGTCTCGGCGTGAACTTCACGCCGAAGCTGGCCAACGCCGGCGGAACCGCGGCCGTGCAACATTCGTCGTCCACCGATCCCACCGCCATCATCGTGCCGGGTGATGTGGACTTCTCTCCGATACGGGTCCTTGTGCCCAGCGCCACCGGATTCCCGCCCACCTCCGCTGCGCCTGGAGCCGTCGGTAACAATGGCTACAGTCCGCTAGTTCAGTTACCCAGCGGGGTTGTCATCAACGCTCCGCAGGTCGGCGACGGCGCCAACACCAACGGCGCCGACAAGAGTCACTGGGCAGACAAAGTGGAAAGCGTCGATGCCGCGAGCCGCACGGTGCGGTACGCCATCACCAATGGCTGCTACGAGGACCAGAGCGTGCATTACGTATCCTTTGATGCGTCAGCTGCTGGACCCGCCGCTATCGAAGACGTGACGTTCGCGCCGGTTATCGGCAATGTGCCGTTCCCGGACTGCGGCACCAATGACATCAACGTCAATGGACCCTTCATCAATCCCGGGTGCGGCCGCGAAAGCCTGATTGCCTTCACCAACGGTCAGACGGGAAGGGACAATGTACAGCGCCAGGGCTTGAATGCCGCCATCCTGGACCAGGAATCGCCACTGAACATCCTGGAGGACGTGCCCAATAATGGCGGCCAGTTCAATTACAGCCCGATGTGGGACATCCACCTCGTCCAGTGGAATGACTCGGTACCGTTGGCCAGCCGACTCCGCCAGACGGGCTTCGCCAGGGCGAAGGCACTGGTGGGTACGCAGGCGCAGAGCATCACGCCGGCAGGCACATTGAGCAATACGTTCCAGGCGACCGGTTTCATCGTGAACTGCCCATTGGTGAGCATCTTCGCGAATAACTGACAGACACGAACCGTACCGTGCCGCTCGTGTCGCCAGTGGGCAGACGAGCGGCGCAGTCTATTGTGGTGAGGCTTCCCAGCGGGCGTGCAGGCGCCGGGCGCGCGCACCCAACCTTGTCAGCCGCCGAAACCCCAGCCGCCGCGCTCCTTCTGCAGCGGGGGCGCGCCTCCGGTTTGAAGGCGCTGCCAGATCACCGATACCACGTCGCACGCGCAGAGGTCCCAGGCGAATCCAGGCGCGCCAGGCGGAGGCGCGGCGGCCCCGGTCGACCAGAACTGCGCGTCAGTACTGCTCGCGTCGCGTCTGACAGTCCAGATCCCCTCCGCGGCCGCCGGCAGCCAGACACCGGCAGCTCGCTAGATCGTGGCGATGTTCACCACAAGCGACAGCAGCGTGAGCCATGCGCGCAGGCGCGGCCAGTCAGCTCGCTGGAGTGTCGAACGGAATCCGGCCAGCACACTCAAGCTGACGTAGGTGACAACAGGGCATAGAACGTCGTTAGGGCTGACAACCGGGATCGGGTCTTCGTTCAGTGAGGCGGTGTTGCCAGCCTCACGCCACACCAGAATCGACAAGCCCACGACAATCGCGATCAGCGCCACGTCGGCACGTCCTATTGGTGTGTTTTTGACCCAGCGGCCGTAGAGCGCCAATACGACCAGACTGAGCACCACACCAGATAGCGCAGATACCAGAACCTGCGTCAGTGAGAACACGACTGGGCCTCCAATTGTCTGGCTGCGCCGGGATCGCGCGCCGAAGTCGTCATGTCAGACCACCGCCTCGAGTGAGCGGCCACAAGATGAGACCCGCAAGCCCCGCCGCCATGACCACGATCGGTTCGTGCAATTTGAACCTCCAGAGCACTGCAAGACCAAGCAGTCCGACAAGCGCAGTCGCCAGGTCGTAGATGGCCCGCTGACCGAGGATCAGCACTGATGCAGTGATCGCGCCAGTCGCGGCGGCAGTGGCCCCCTGTACGAACCCGCGCAGCTGCGCGTTTTCGCGATGACGTTTGAACCACGGCGAAAGCAGCAGCACAGGCACATACACCGGCAAGAAGATCCCGACCGCCGCAAGTGCCGCACCGGCGAATCCAGCGACCAGGAATCCAATGAATGCCACCGTGATCACCACCGGACCAGGCGTAATCATGGCCACCGCCACGGCGTCGGTGAATTGTTGCTCGTTGAGCCAATGGAAATCCTGGACAACGCCCTGGTACAGGAATGGGATGACTGCCAGTCCGCTGCCAAAGACAAACGCGCCGGCCTTCGCAAAGAAGAGCAGGATGTCTAGCAGCGTTGTGTTGGTCGGATCAGTGGCGGCGGGCACGAGCTGCATGAATGGCAGCACGAAGGCACCCTGAGCCGTTCGTGCGAGCGCCGGCACACGCTGCTTCAGCCAGGCGGGCGGCGCTTTGATCACCAGCGCCAGTAGTCCAGCGAGGACGAAGAACACCGCTAGCTCCGCCCGCGTGAGAATGGTGACGACAAAGAGCGCGGCGAAGATGCCCCAGGACAGTGGGTCGCGTTTGTTGGTGCTCCGCGCCAGCTTGTACGCGGCGATGGCGATGATGGCGATGACGGCTGCGCCAATTCCATAGAAAAGCGCCTGCATCCACCACAAACCACCGAAGGCGACGTACGCCATGGACAACAAGACGACCATGACGAACGAGGGCAACACGAATGCGAGCCCAACGAATGTCGCGCCGAGCACGCCGTGCTCGAAGTAACCGAGCGCGATCGCGCATTGCGCCGCCAGCGGTCCGGGCATGATCTGAGCAAAGGCGAGTGCCAGTCGATAGGTGTCATCGGCGATCCAGCGTCGCCTCTCCACCAGATCGCGATGCATGAATCCAACCAGTGCGACTGGACCACCGAATCCGATTGCACCCAGTTTGAGGAAGTATGCGGTCAGAGGCGCCAGCCCAACGCGGGCGACCTCAGCAGAGTTAACGCGACCCATCACTGCACCTCACCGCTGCCTTGTGTGGTTAGTCATTCTAACAGGTGTTACGAACGCGGTGGTGTGGGGAGTGGCCAGGTGCCAGGCCGGCACAACCTTCGTGCCTCGATCAAAGACTCTTGACACGAGCCACATACATGCGTATAACGACTGTTAGATTCTCTCAAGGGAGTTGCACTGATGGACCAGCACGTCGCGCCCATCGCCTGTAAACCCTGGACCCTCAACGGCCTGGGCGACCAACTCGTCGTCGGCCACTACGAAAACCACTACGGGAACGCCGTACGTTCCCTCAATGCCATTCGCGATCGACTCGCGAGCCTCGACCTGGCCACTGCGCCTGACTACGAGGTTCGCGCACTGAAGCGCGAGGAGCTCGCGGCATCCGGCTCCGTCGCCCTGCATGAGCTGTACTTCGCCAGCCTGGGCGGTGACGGAGCGGTACTCTTTACTGGTACGGGCACGGGTAGCGCGATGCCGCACGTCATGTCAGCGGCACTCGAGCAGCAGTTCGGGAGTCTCAGCGCCTGGCGACGAGAGTTCGTTGCCCTCGCCCAAGCGCTTGGCGGAGGTTCCGGCTGGGCCGTGCTGAGCTACTCGCGGCGAGACGGGCAACTCCACAACCAGCTCGCGCTTGACGATTGCCAGATGATGGCGGACGCCGTTCCGTTGCTGGTGCTCGACATGTATGAACACGCCTACCAGCCCGAGTTCGGTGCGAACGCAGTCGCCTATGTCCACGCGTTCATGCGCAACGTCGACTGGTCGGTCGTCGCACAGCGCTTCGTACAAGGTGCCGGCGGACCGCCCCAAAGCCAGGTACCCGTAGTTGCTCTTCCGCAATCGCAAAGCAATGCCCAGAATGACGTTATTCCGTCGATCTCGCCCGAAGAACTCGCTCTCGCTCAGGCCAGAGGCGAGCCATTGCAGGTGATTGACGCACGTCCGCGCTTTCACTTCTCGAGGTCCCCGTACATGATGGCGGAGGCCGTCTACCGCGATCCAGAGCGCGTTCACGAGTGGGCTGCCGAGCTCGTGGCCGATACACCGGTTGTCGTGTACTGCTCGTACGGATTCAACGTCGGCTGCGCCGTCACCGCCACGCTGCGTGAGCGCGGATTCGACGCACGCTTCCTCCGAGGCGGTCTGTCGGGGTGGTACGCCGCTGGTGGCGCACGCGCGGTTCGGCAAGATACGCCCGCATGACGTTCCAGGGCTGTGCATGATGGTACCACCGATTCAAGGAAGGCTCACTTCGACATCGTCGAAACATGTCACGGAGTCGGATTTTGTCCACAGGCCGATTCCGCCGTTTTTGTACCGGTCGTCCGTAGTGTCGACGACAGACGTACCGTCCAGAAAGCCGCGAAAGGCATTCCCGCGCACGTCGACGCGCAACTCGTGCCAGGTGCCCGACCCGACCTTTGCGTCACCTGCCTTCAACTGGCTCCGGCTGCCTCGGGCGTAAATGAAGAAGATGACATTGTTCTCGAGTGCGTTGGCACGCAGGATGTAATAGTTGTCTTTGTCCTGCACGCGGAAAATGAGACCGCCTGCCTGGTCCTGCCTGCCGGAGATGGGCTTGAAGCGAGTGACGAGTGTCAGATCGGTATACGCCTTGGTATCGAGGCTGATGGCCGGGAAGTCGGCGTTACCGGTCTGACAGAGTGCGTTCGGTGGACTGGGTGCGTCGGATTCGGCGCGCACAGCCCATTGTCCGCTGAACGCCTGGGCACCGGATGGAAGAACTCCGACCTGGTCACCATCAAAGGTCCATCTGGTCGACGATGGCGCCGGGGCCGCCACAGGCTTAGCGGACGCAGAAAGCGACGCGTTTGCTATCGGTGCTGAGCCGGCGGTGGTTGCGGACGCTGCTATTGGAGACACAGCGGCCGCCGTGCCCACAGCTGCTTGAGTCGGCGGTCCGCCCGCGCCAGTCGACTGAGTCGGCCCGCGGCACGCGGTATTGACGGCCAACGCGCCGATCGTCATCAGGCGCACCACCCAGTGGATTTCGGGTGTCAATCTTCGTCGCCACCTTCGCTCGCGGTAGACAGAGAGAGCTCGCGCAACACTGGCTGGCCGCCGAAGTTGGCCAGGGGTACATACACGTGGCCTGTGTCCGGGTCGACCGCGACGGCATGCGCGTTAGGTCCGACGTCGCGCTGTGCGAGTGGCCGCAGGCCGGTGTCCGTCTCGGAAAACGCGGTGAGCGGCCCATTTTCGGCGGCCACAAACAACACGCGGCGGGGTGCATCGAACGCCAGCACATCCGGAACGGTGCCCACATCGTGCGATTCCGTTATGGACATTGTCTGAAGGTCCATCACCACCAACTTTGCGTTCGCCTCGCAGGCTACGAATGCCATGCGACGGTCAGGAGAGATCTGCAGGCCATGCGGATGGTCGCAGCCCGGCGTGTCGTAACGTCCGCTCACCTGGTCGGTTTGCGGATCGATTGCAATCACCTGGTTGCGCGTCTGGACCGCGACCAGGATCTGGTGCGACACGGGATCGTACTGAGTGTTCCCAACGTCACCTCCAAGTGGAATGGTCGCGACTACCTGGTTGGAGCTCGTGTCGATGACCGTATCGGTGCCACCCGTCTCATTAGAGACGTAGAGTTTTCCCAGGTCAGGGTCGTACGCCAACCCGTCTGGATACACGCCACCGGGAATCGTCCCGCTGACGGAGAGCGTTTGCGGGTCGATGACCGCGACCTGGTTGCTGGCAGTCGCCGTCGCATACACCCGCCCCAGCTCTGGGACAACCAGCACACCATGGACACCCGGCACGTCTGGGATCTCGCCGACGATGGCGCCCGCCTGGATGTCGTACACCGGGATCGTTCCGGCGCCCAGATGGGTGACGTACAGGCGGTGCGACTGAGAGTCGAGACTCTCGTAGTCAAACCGTGAGGTATCCCCAGGCAGAGGAGTGTCACGAACCGTGAAAAAGTCGGCCGGTGACTGCTGACTGAGCGCCGGCGAGGCTGGGACTGCCGCGATGCCCAGCCCGATCAGCGCAGACAGCAGGTTCCTGTGTTGACGATTCATGCCGCGCGCCCACTTACCGCCCGACAGCGGCAACCGGAGCCAGCTGCGCGGCGCTGTTGGTTTGATCGAGACCTGCACGCAGACCCCCCGCCAGCGTGGCTGGGTCGCCGTTGGCCCAGAAGTGCATGTAGAACAACCGCGGTTGTTCGAACAGGTGGTGCTGATGCATCGCGCTGACGTCGATGCCATTGCTGCGCAGGGCACCCGCAACCGCCTCG
>VBGG01000359.1:0-1311 GCA_005883405.1 Chloroflexota bacterium
CGCCGACGTGTGCCTGAAGGAACGCCGCCGGCTGGTACTGGTCGTGCGCGAGACGCCGCTGCACCTGGGCCACCTGCGATTGATGGAGCAGGTCACCGCGGCCGGGGCGGTGGTGCTGCCGCCGGTGCCCGGGTTCTATCACCGCCCGCAGACGATTCAGGACCTGATCGACCACATCGTCGTCAGAATCCTCGACCAGTTTGGCATCCATCTGGACCTGATCACACGTTGGCAGGGCCTGGAATCCTGACGTCCAGCTCCTCGAGCAGCGGGCGGGCATACGTCACCCGCCCGGTCAGTCGAGCCGGATCGCCGGTGCACAGCGCATAGGCGGCCTCGGCCATCACCTCGGGCGCTTCGAGACGATCGTCCGGTACACCGCGCGTCAGCCCGTGGAACACCACGCCGGGCGTCGGCACCAGGCCTGATGGCGACAGGGCGTTTACGGCGATCCCATCGGCGTACACCTCTGAGGCCAGACCCGAAGAAAAACGCTCGATGGCAGCCTTGCACATGCCGTACACGGTCGAGCCAAAGCGGGACGTGTACGGCGGACCTGCTGGATGGACCGCCGCCCGGGACGAGATGTTCAGGATCCAGCCGCGGCGGCGCTCGCGCATACCGGGCAACACGCGCTGCGCAAGCTCGAAGGGCGCGCGAACCTGCACCGCGAACATGAGCGCGAAGTGGCGCTCGGGAAACTCGAGCACCGGTTCGAAGTAGGTCACCGCGGCGTTGTTGACCAGAACGTCGACTGGACCGAGCTCGTCTTCGACAGTCGTGACCAGCCGTTCGCGATCGGCCTCTTTCGACAGGTCCGCCACGACACTGAGGACCGTGCCGCCCGCCCTTCGAATCTCGCTGGCGGTCGTCGACAGGCTGCCCGACAGACGGTGCTGACCCTCTTCCGCGGTGCGCGCGGTGATCGCCACTGCCGCTCCGCCCGCGGCGAAGCGCCGCGCGATAGCCTGGCCGATCCCTCGGCTGGCGCCGGTGACGATCGCCACTCGGCCATCCATCCCGCTCATAGCCCTGCCCTCCTCTACACCAGTCCTACAATTAAACAGTGGCTGAGCGTCCGGGCCGTGAGCAGGTCGAAGCATTCGTTCGCTCGTACCAGACGCTGCTACGAAGCACGGGCGAGGTGCGCGTGGCAGGTCTGCTGGCGCCTTATCTCGAGATGGCGCCGACGCTGCACGCCCGAGCTGCCATTCCGTCCCAGATAGACGCGGCCGCGCTGACCTATGTTGGTCTGCGCCTGCCGCAGTGCATGCCCCGCGTGCGATTGGTGCTGCTCAGCGCCAGCCCCGA
>VBGG01000359.1:1316-3808 GCA_005883405.1 Chloroflexota bacterium
GGCAAAGCATGGAAGCGCGGGCGAGGAGGCGGCGGCAGTTCTTCGACAACGGTGACACGCTGGCGATGCTGATCGCCAGTCCGTCCGACGTCGACGACATTGTGCCGTCCCTGGTGGCCTACGAGCTGGAGTGGAACAAGATCTACGATCTGCTGCTGCGCGATAAGGCGCTCAGCGCGCTCGTCGAACGCGCCGCGGCCAGCCACGCCGTCTCGGGCGACATCGCCCGTCTTGCCGAGGGCCTGGGGTTGACCGAGCAAGAGGTCGAGCGGCTCGACCTGGTCTTTGACGGTGGCGTGTGGAAGGCCCTGGAGATGATGAGCGAGCGTCGCAAGCGGCTCGCGGTGCGTATGGTCGCAGGCTCCTGGAGCGATCTGGAGCGCGCCAGCGAGCGCTGGTACGAGGCTGTCGCGGAGAGTGTCGGACCCGACCTGAGCCGCCGACCGGTCTACTTCGTGTCCAGCAACATGCACAGCCTGATGAATCTGCTGTCGGGCTCGGTGCTGGCCCGCAAGGCGGAGATCATCGAGTACATCCAGGGCTCCGACAGCGATCTGTTGCGAGCGGAGTACGAAGACATCGCGTCGGACCGCGTGCGCAGCAGTCTGGAGAACTTCCTGTATTACGCCGCCAAGAAGTATCTTACGGAAGAGAGCAGCGGCGAAGCGGCGGCGACCTTCACCACGGAGGAGCTCGCGTCCGGCATCACCACCATCAGCGTGCCGGTCGGACCCGACGTCGACGCCCAGGTGATCGAGCTGAACAAGCTGCGGCCGGAACGGCTCGACCCGCGCCTGGCGGACCTGCCCGCGCTAGAGCGCCTGGCTCACAGCGACGCGGTCATTCTCAATATCGAGTACCCGCTCGGGCAGGCGGGATACTTCCTGCAGCGAGCGCTCGCGCGCCACGTTGGCCCGCTGCTCGGCCTGTACGTCATGGGCAAAGGCGCCACGCTGACCGGCCGCGTGGGTGACATCCTGTTGTGCAACATCGTGTCCGATGAGCGGACGGCCACCACTTACCTCATCCACAACTGCTTCAACGCCGAAGACGTCGAACGTTACCTGGTGTATGGCACCGCGCTCGATAATCAGCGCGCGGCGAGTGCGCGCGGCACCTTCCTTCAAAATTGGGGCTACCTGGACTCACTCCATCGAGCCGGCAACAATCTGGTCGAGATGGAGGCCGGGCCATACCTGGAGGCATTCACCGAGACGATGCTGCCCGAGCGGGCGCCGCACGGCGAGATGGTCAATCTGGTCGGCGCGCCGGTCGATCTCGGCTTTGTGCACTACGCCTCGGATACGCCGTATAGCAAGGGTCAGACGCTCGGCGAACGCAACCTGAGCTACTTTGGCATGGATTCCACGTACGCCGCCGCGTTGGCCGTCGCCCGCCGCATTCTCAATCGCGAAGTCGCGCGCCTGTCGGCGATCGAGCCGCAGTCCATCTCCGATCGCACGAGCCACGCCGCGCAGCCCGTGGCGCTGGCCCGCTAATGCGGACCCGTCCCGTCAGGTCTCCGATCGGGAAGAGTTCTGCGTTTCGAGACTGTCGCGCGTGCGGGTGGCGCTGGCCCGCTACTCGGGACCCCCTTCGGGGAATACATTCTCCTGGCCCTCGGCCGCGAACGAGCGCGCCAGCGGGCGAGCCTGCGCCCGAGACGTTACCGACTCGAATGGCGGGGACCCTCCGGGGAATAATTCTTCTGTCCGTCGACCGCGAACGAGCGCGTGCCTGACTCCATACCCGTGCGAAGCTGTCTTGGAGTAAGAATACAGCCATGCCGTATCCCGATCTGCCGCCCAGTCCGACGTTCTGGCGCTGCCTGGCGTGTGGTAACGAGACCGAGTTTCGGGCCAGCGGCACCGACCACATCATCTGCACCAGGTGCGGCAAGGTCTGGACGGAGCACCAGCTGGTAGAGGCCCATGCCGCTTCTCAGTCGGAGCCGTCCAGGTCCAGTCCGAAGCTTTAGCGAGTGACGGCGACCGCGCTGTACGCGTAGCGCTGGTCGCTGGCGTTCATTGCCACACGCAGCGTGGCGCCGCTGATGACGCGATCCCAGCCGATGCCGTCGATGTCGATGGGGTCGTTGTAGAGGAAGCCGTCGCCGACAACACCGGTTACCAGGACGTAGTGGTCACCGAAGTAGTACGCTCCACCGCGACCAGGCAGCGACCGATAGCGCACCTGGACGATCACCGGATGCCCCTCGCGCACGTGGGCGCGAATGTCGTCAAGGCTCCAGCGCCGCAGACCCCCGGAGTCGTCCCTCAAGTCGATGGCCGTCAGTCCGTTCCTCTCCACCACCTGGGCCAGCGCGGTGATCAGGGTGCCGACGCCATTGCCGTACATATGCTGCGCGTCGAGCGCCTCCGCGCGCAGTTGCCGCGGCGGCACCGACACCCCGAACGCATCCAGCGCCATCCCGACAGCGGTGGGTCCGCAATTGGCTTCGGCGAACGGAGTCCCGTCCAGCTGGCTTCGGT
>VBGG01000360.1:0-3572 GCA_005883405.1 Chloroflexota bacterium
TACTACTCGGTCGAGGCGCTCGAGTCACCCGCGCTGGCGGACGAGGCGCGGGCGGTGATCATCAGCGTCGATCCGCGCGAGTACCCGCGCGCCGTCGTCACCACGGCCAATGGCGTGGCTCGCTCGATCGGCATCACCAGTGGCATGAGCACGGCCATTGCCACGCGTCTGGCGCGGGCGCAGGGCGTCGAGGTCGTGTACGTCCCGCCACGCCACGACGTCTACAGCCGCTACTCGCGGCGATTAATGGACCTGCTGCGTACTGAGACGCCCCTGCTGGAACAGCGCTCGATCGACGAGGCCGCTCTCGACTGGCGGCAGCACGGCTTTGCTTCCGAGCCCGTCGCGCGTCTCCGCGAGCGCATCCTGAAAGAGATCGGTTTGTCGGTCTCGTTCGGACTGGCTGCGAACCTGCTGGTCGCCAAAATGGCGTCGGAGGTCGCCAAGGGCCGCGAGGACCACCTGTGTGTCGTCGGGCCCGGCGAAGAGGCGGCGTTTCTGGCGCCGCTGTCGGTCCGGGCCCTGGTCGGAATCGGGCCCAAGTCCGAGGCGCGTTTGCGCGGCTTCGAGATCAGCACCATCGGCCAGCTTGCCGAACAACCGCTTGCATGGCTGGTGGAACAGTTCGGCGCCGCCTACGGGCGCTACCTGCACCACGCCAGCCGCGGCGAAGACGACTCGACGCTCGTCGGCGAGCACACGTACAAGAGCGTCTCGGCCGAGCACACCTTCGCGCGCGACACGGTCGATCGCGTCGAGATCTGGCAGCGGCTGCAAGCGCAAGCGCAGGAGGTGTCGGAGCGCTTGCGGCACGAGCGGCTGGTGGCCAGCGAAGTGGCCATCAAGGTGCGCTACGGCGTGACGTGGGAGACGATCACGCGTCAGCAGCGGCTGGGCAGCCCCACGGACGATGCCAAGGTACTCGCCGCGGGTGCGGCGGCGCTCATGCGCAAGTCCTGGACGCGACGCCCGATCCGGCTGATCGGCCTGCGCGCGGCCAAGCTCGAGCCCGCGCGCGACGACGTTCAGCTGACGCTGCCCGCGTGAATACTCCCTCTCCCAAAGGGAGAGGCGGATCAGCTCGTCCGCTCGAGGATGTAGAGCCCGCCGGTGAAGCGGTCGGTGACGTAGACCAGGCCATTGGCGGCGACGAGCACGTCGTTGAACTGGATGCTCGAACGGCCTGGTGGCGCCTCGGGCACGAAGTACGCGATCTCGCGCGGTCTGGTCGCATCGGAGATGTCCACGACGCGCAGGCCAGCGTTGAACCACGTGACGTAGATCGTGTTGGAATCGACCAGGCTGCCGGGCCGCATCTCGTGCAGGTTGTGCGGGCCGAATCGTCCGCCGCGCGAGCAGAAGTTGCCCTCGGGCACGCGGAACTCGCCGATTACAGACGGATGCTGCTCATCAGCGATCGAGACAACGCGCACGCGGGTCTGCATGCCTTTGCAGTCCGTCGCCAGCTGCTCGTCAGTGACGACCAGCAGGTCGCGCCCCGGCACGGGCAGCGCCGTATGGGTGGCGGTGCTGACGTCGGCCCCAAATTCCAGGTGACTCACGAGCGTCGGCTTGCGCTTGTCTGAAATGTCCAGAACCACAAGGCCGGCGTCCCACCAACCGCAGTAGGCGCGGTTGCCGCGAATCAACGGATGGTGCAGCGCGTAGCGTTTGCCACCGGGCACGCCGCCGTGCGACTGGGTTGGAGTCCAGGTCGGGGTCTCGCCGCCACCGGTGTTCTGGCCCGGGTACCACCAGCGGCCAAGCTCGCACGGCCGCGCTGGGTCCGACAGATCCACAATCACCAGGAACTGGTCGATGAAGCCATCGCCGCTGCCGCTCATGTAGGCGAATGGCGGCTCCCAGTAGGTCATGCGGTGGACGCCCTTGCCGGGCATTTTCAAAAAAGCGATTTCGCGCGGCTGCTCAGGACGCGAAACGTCAAAGACCTTCAGGCCGCCCTGCCAGCTCGTCGCGTTCGGCTCGAACGGACTCCGCTCGTAGTTGACCAGCAGCACGTCGCCGACCACCTGGACCTTGTGCGAGTGCGTGCCTGGGGGCGTTTCGAGCTGGGCGACAACCTTCGGGCGGCGCGGATCTGTGACGTCAAGCACGGACGTGCCGATGCGGCTCTCACCCATATGTGCGACAAAGGCGAAGCCGTCTTTGAGGTTGACGTGCATGCAGTCGCCGTGACCGTTGAGATCGGTCTGTCCAACCAGGCGCATGTTCAGAGCGTCGGCTTGTGTGTGCATACGGGTTCCTGCCACGGTAGCACTCCCACGATTTACGATCTTGCTGCACGCGATGGGAGTGTCTGGGCCGAGCCGCGTCAACGGCACATATCACGTGGCGGTCGCCCAGAAGGAGCGGGTGCGACGCACGCGGCTGCTGATCCTGGTCGCCGCCGTGTTCAGCCTGTTGGGGTTGCTGAACGTGGTGCTGATCAACAATGACATGACCCGCATCGAGGAATCGGGGCCTCAACACCTGGCGTTGGCAGGCGGCGGCATCGCCCACTTTGTCCCGAGCATCCTGGCCGGCTTTCAGCGCGCTCAGCAGTCGGCCAGCACCGTCACCGTGCTCGATCCGCTGGACCCACGGCACTCCGTGCCGTTCGTCGAAGACAAGCGCGCGCTCGAGCGCTGGACGGCCTTCACGGGTCTGAGTCTGGCGATGCTCTTCGTCGGCCTCGAGAGCCGTATTCCCAACAGCACGGTCCACCCTCGCTCGCCCACCGGGACCGACCTTTCGCGGCTGCTGATCTTGCTCTCCGTGACCTACGGGGCCCTTTCGTTCTTCGAGAGCGGCTAACCGAAGTTAACTTGAGGTTCGCGTACCGTAACGCGTCCGGGTCGGGGGAGCCCTGCGGGCCCCCCGCCCCCAGCTCCCCCGACCCGGACTCGTTACCGTGCTCCAACGACCCAGCGCTCATACTGCGCGCGGCCGAAATGGGCGGCATGCGGTACGCTCAGGGCGTGGCGCTCGATGGCGATGTATCGGCCGTGGCCGAGCGCGTGGATGCACGGCTGACGAGCTCCGCCTGGGATCTCGCCGCGCTGGAAGACGCGGAGCCTGAGGTGTGCGCCGCCGCGGAGGTGGCGGTCTTCGCGTTGCAGTTGGCGGGAAAGCGCCGCCAGGCTCGCCGCGGTGGACGTTTCGGCCGCCTGATTGCCAGCTTTGCCCTGGCCGCCTGCCTGGCGCTGACGGCCTGCGATAAACCGAACGCAAGCCCCGAGGCCACCCAGGTGGCCATCTCCGAGCTGCCGTCGGTGGCCGGGTCCAGCGCGGCGATTTCTGCCCAGCCACGCGCTAGCCCAGCTCAGTTCACCGATCTGCTCCTGGTGGATCCCGGCAGCGACACCCAACCGTGGGCTGTCGTGGCGTCCGGAAACGGAGACGCGCCGATCCTGGTGGACCGCGTCGGCGCCGGCCTGGACAACATGGGCAGTGTCTACCGCCTTGCAGCGAATCCGGTGACGGTCGGAACGCGCGACGGTCCGTCGCAGTTTCTCGATCCCCTCCAGCCGGCGGTTGTCACCACCAGCGACGCACAGAATCCTTCTTCGAGC
>VBGG01000360.1:3592-16059 GCA_005883405.1 Chloroflexota bacterium
AGCCAAGACGAACGCTTCCTGGCTGCAACGCGCGCAATCGCCGGCCAACCGACGGCGCTCGACGCGGCCTACAACGCCGCCGCGGCGGCGGCTGCCGGAGGTACGCACAGCTACGCCAACGGAGTGGTGCTGCGCGTCGAGCCGGACAAGCCGGTGCTGGAGGTCGTCGATCGGGCGCTGCTGGAGTCCGGCCGCCCGACGCGCGCCGAAGACGTGGTGTACGTGGCGATCCGTGCCAACGAACGAGCGCTGTACGAGCCCGGGCAGGTCGTCAACCTGCGCGACGTGGTGATGGACCACCAGAACTCGGACGTGAACGGTCAGACGACCACGGTATACGTCGCGAACGCCGCGCTCGATGGGGCCCGCGTCGAGCCAACCGGCAGTGTCGATCTCCAGTCGCTCCTCCAGCCGCGGTTGCAGCGCGTCGACCAGGATCTGACGGCCCAGAGCCAACAGACCCCCGGAACACCGACACCGACAACGCCTACCCCCGCGCCCGCTCCTGCTCAGGGCCAGGCTCAACCGGTGATCGTCCAGCAGCGCTCCAGCGGACCATCCTTTGTGGACGACTTTCTGATCTGGATGTGGCTGACGAACTCCGGCTTCTATCGCGGTCCGTCCGTCATCATCAACAATCCAGCGCCATCGCCGACGCGGCCCGGTGGTGATCTCTACTACTCCGCTCCACCGACGCCGAGCGGCTCCACGCCGTCCACCGTCGCGTCCTCTGAGGCGGCCTCACGCAGCACGGCGCTGGAGGCGTCGAGGTCGGCGGTCTCCGGTCAGGTCTCCGGCACCGGAGGCGGAATCGCGGCCACCAATAAGTCAGCGGCGGACGCCTCGGCACGCGTGAGCGCGGCGAGTGCCAAGTCAGCCTCCGTCGCCGGTGACGTCAGCACGTCGTCGGCCGGCAAGTCGATCGCGTCGGCGCCGAGTAGCTCGTCGAGCACCGCGAGCCGCAGCGCCGGATCGACCTCGGCGGGCTCGCGCGGCAGCGCTGGCGTTTCGTCGGGCTCCAGCTCCGGCGGGGGAAAGGGTATCAGCGGCTCGTCAGGCGGCTCGTCAGGCGGCGGCGGCTTCGGTGGCAAGGGCATCAGCGGATCGGGCTCCAGCGCGTAAGCGCTCCAAGGTCCAACGCGCGGCAGCTCGGCTGTGGGCCGCCACGGCAAACCCGGACGGGCCTGGCTTGCTCGAGCGCGGGCTGGAGTTCGGGGCGACAGCCGCCGCGGATCGCGCAGACCCGCTGGTGGTCGAGGCGCTGGTCCGCCTGGCGCGCCTCTCAGACTCGGTCGCCGAGGATCTGCGCGACTGCCCCGATCCCGCCGTCCGCCGCTCCGCCGCCGTCCTGGCCGCGCGGGCGCATCCCATCCTGGCGGGGCTGGGTGGCTGAGGCATCGCCCGAAAACGACGCCTGGCTGCAGGGCCTGGTCGACCGCTCTCCCGTGCTGGCCGATGCGGTGCTCAGGGCGCACTGGCGTCGACTCATTCCATGGCTATCTTCCGCGACACGCTACGAGCTGGCTGCGATCCTGCTCGACATCGAGCACGCGTGCGCGCCATAACGCGTCGAGCCTGGTCGCGCTGGCAAGCAGCGGCCGGACCGTGGAAAGGGTGGAACGTCTGTCCGTTGCTGTGCGTGCCGGGCGCGGACGACATCGAGGCCCAACGAGCTGAGTCTCCGCACGCTGCCGCGCTGGCTGCCGAGCTCGCCCCTACCCTGCGGCACGGCGGATTCCTCGTGCTGCTCGACCTGGAGCCCAATCTGGGCGTACAGGTTGCCGCCCGTCTCAACGGATTGCGCCTGGCCAACGCGGTGCTGCTCCTGCCGCGCTGGCCATACGCAGAGGCGATCCTGCCGGTCGAGCGGTTGCTATACAGCCTGCTCAGCGAGTCGCGGCGGCTCGCACCGGAGCAGCCGCTGCCGAACGTCGCGTTCGTGGTCGACGCCGAGCGCGGCCGCCCGGTGATCCGAAGGTCGGCCATGGATCGCAGGGCGGATAACCGCTACCGCTTGAGCCCGGCCGACCTGCCCAACCTGGCGACCTTGCGCGCGGGTGGTGTACGTCACGTGGTGAAGCTCTCCGCGGCGTGAAGACCATCGTCCCCACAACCGACTACGCCGCGTACAGCGGGACCTGGGACAAGATCGCGCGCGACGGACTGCGCCAGCTGAACGTCGACACGTGGGCCGCCGGTCGCCGCTACCTGTCGCTCACACGCGTGTGCCTGTCAGCCGACGAAGCGCGCCAGCTACGTGACGTGACAGTGCTCTTTACTCGATTGATCGACACGGCGGTGGAGGGCATCCTGGGTGATGCGGACTGGTGGTCGGCTCTGGCCTGGCCGTGGCCAGCCATCGAGCTCGCTCGACAGGAGCCTCCCCACCCTGCCGGGCAGTCCAGCCTCTACGGTAGGTTCGACTGCCTGCTGGACGCCTCGGGCAACTGGCAGGTGATCGAGTACAACGCCGACACGCCATCGGGTGGCAGGGAGGCGACGGGTCTGGAGCGCGCCATCGCACGCCTGCAGCCTGGCCTGCGGCCGCTGAGCGCTACGCTCTCCAGCCAACTCGTAGCCACCCTGCGCCGACGCATGCTCCGCTATCACCGTCCCGTTCGCCTGGTCGGCGTCGTCTCGTCCCACAGCTGGCTGGAGGACATTGCCCAGGCGACCTGGTTGGCCGGGTTGCTGCGCCGGGCGGGACTCAACGTGCTCGTCGGGGACGTGACCGACCTCGCCACACGGCGTGGTCGGATCACCCTGCGCGGCCAGGTCATCGACGCGCTGTATCGCTTCTATCCGATCGAACGCCTGTATCGCCACGCCATCTTCGCCAGCCTATGCGAGGCGGCCATCGAGGGGCAGCTGCTCGTGCTGAATGGGCTGCGCGGCTTCCTCGCACAATCGAAAGCGTGCCTGGCCTGGCTGTGGTCGAATCGCCGCGGCCTCGACCAGGCGAGCTGTCTTGGCATCGAACGCCATCTGCCAGCGACGGTGCTTGCGCGGGATCCGGCCGCCGCCGACCTGCTCGCGACCGGCATGGTCAAACACGTGAACGGCCGCGAGGGCGACTCGGTCGTGTTCGGTAGCACGCTCAGTCCTGAAGACTGGGAGACTCGATTGATCGAAGGTGGCTACGTCGTACAGCGCGCGGTCAGCTCGCCGGCCGTCGAGGACGTGGAGGTCGACGACGTGGATGGTCGCGTTCGGTCAGCAGGCCCGCGCTACGCGTGCGTCGGCGCCTTCGCCGTCGGTGGTCGATTCGGCGGTTGCTATACCCGCCTGGACGGCCCGATCACATCCGCGCGGGCGACCTACGCCGCGACGCTGCGCGAGCCCGTCTCAGGCGAACTTCGGCGGTGACGCGCAGCAGCGGCACGCGGCGACCGTGCTCCACCAGAAAATACGTTTCGCGTCCGCCGCGGTATTTCTCGCCCGCGAAGCGAAGATCCACTTCGAGCTGGATGCGCCGGACGCCGCCGAGTCGGTCAACGAGGTCGGTATGCGCCGCGCTCAGGCCGGCCACCACTCGACCAGGCGCGATGATGCGCACGCCGTCCTGGATGGCCGAGATCTGCGCGTGCAAGTCCAGCAGGCGTCGGAGGAGGAAAGACCGCAGCAAGCAGCCGCCGGCGTGCATGTCGGGCTCCCAATCGACGAGCACGCTGCCCTGCCACAGGCGCACACTGGTGGCCTCGTGGTGCCCGCCGATGTCGATGAGCAAGGACGCGTCGGCGTCGACGAGCGCCGCTTCGACCATCGCCAGCCGCGCTTCGAGAAGTTCGGCCGAGGAGCCCGGCTTCAGCAAGCCCATTGCGGCCGAACCTCTCGTGTCCATCAGCGGCGGCCGAGCAGCTCGCGCAGGTCGTCCTGCCCGAACGGTTTGGCAAGATACGCGATCGCGCCCTGGCGCATGGCTTGCGCGACCCGGGCGTCCCACAAATCGGGCGCCAGCATGATGACCGGCAGATCGGAGTCGAGCTGGCGGATCTTCTTGAGCGCTTCGAGTCCGCTCGCGTCTTGAAGCTCGAAGCCGAGGAGCACGAACTCGGGGTGCTGGTCTTCGAGTCGCTCGAGCGCCTCGGCAACACTCGGAGTTTGAAGCGACGTGTAGCCCAATGACTCGATCAGGCGGGCGGTCGATTGACGATTCGCCGCGTTGCCGTCGGCGATCAGAATCGTGCGCGGCACGAAGGGTTTGGGCTCGCGTCGCAGCCATCCGCGCAGGCGATCGCGCAAACCCGCGACTGCCGAAGTTCGGCGGAAAACGCGTTTGCTCACGAATGGCATCCCGGCCGAACTTCGGCCAGCAGACTGTGCCTGGGAACGCAGCCATCCGGACGAGGGAGTCGTGGTTTCTCGGCTGCGTTCCCAGGCACCGATGGCACGCCGGGTACGATACCGCAGGTACAGGCGATGGATATGCAAGAGGTACTTGTTCGCGTCGCAAGCGAAAACATCCGCGGCGTCCGCTTCCTGTACTGCGATCACGGCAACGTGGTGCGCGGCAAGACCGCGCACGCGTCGGCGCTGCCCGATTTCCTGGAGTCCGGCATCGGTCTGACCGTCGCAATGCAAGGGTTTACGCTGACCGAGCATCTGGCTGCTGGTAGCCACCTGGGTCCGGTGGGCGAGATCCGCCTGATTCCCGATCCGCGCACGTTCGCCGTGCTGCCGTACGCGCCGCGCGAAGCGCGGCTGCTGTGCGACATGTACACCCTCGCGGGCCGCCCGTGGGAGCTCTGCCCGCGCACGTTCCTGAGCCAGATCATCGACCGGGTCGCGGAGCAGGGCCTGCGCGTCGAGGCGGCATTCGAGTACGAGTTCTATCTGGCGCGCCAGATCGAGGACGGACGCTACGTGCCAGCCGACGACAGCCTGTGCTTCAGCTCCGATGGGATGGACCGTGCCGGTGGCGTAATCGGCGCGATCCTGGACGCGCTCGAGCAGCAGAGCCTGCAGCCCCGCCAGTACTACCCGGAGCTCGGCCCGGCGCAGCAGGAGCTGTCGATCCAGCATGCGCCGCTGCTTCAGGCCGCCGACCGGCAGATCGCCGTGCGCGAGACGGTTCGTGCCGTTGCCCTGCAGCACGGGCTGATCGCTTCGTTCGCGCCCAAGCCTTTTGCCGATCAAGCCGGCAGCGGCTGCCACGTTCACCTGAGCCTGTGGATCGGCGACCGCAACGCCATGTACGACCCGAACGGCCAGTTGGGCCTGTCGCGGCTCGGCCGATCCTTCGTCGCCGGGGTGCTGACACATCTGCCGGCTTTGCTGGCGGTGACGTGTCCCAGTGTCAACTCGTACCTGAGGTTGAAGCCGAACATGTGGAGCTCGGCCTATACGTGCTGGGGTCCTGACAACCGCGAAGCGGCGGTCCGTGTCGCCTCGCCGTTCAAGGGCCGCGTCGAGGCCACCACGAACATCGAAATCAAGCCGGTCGACGGCTCGGCGAACCCGTATCTGGCGCTGGGCGCGATCGTCGCGGCCGGCCTGGACGGCGTCCACCGCGGACTGGATCCTGGCGAACCGCTCAGCTCGAACCCGGAGGACATGGACGAATCGCAGCGGCAGGAGCGCGGCATCCGCCGCTATCCCGAGACGCTGTCTGTGGCGCTGGACGAACTCGAGAAAGATGAGGTCCTGCTGGACGCGCTGGGAACGGCGCGAGCTCACGAGTTCATCGCCGTCCGTCGCGCCGAATGGAGCGATCTCGGATCGGTACCCGTGAGCCAGCAGATCGCCGCCCACTTCAGGCGCTACTAGTGAGGTTTGTGTACTACATTGCAGCCGGGTCGGGGGAGCCCTGCGGGCCCCCCGCCGCGGGGGCCGCAGGTTTACCCCGTGGAGCGAGCTTGCGAGCGGAGCGGGGCTCCCCCGACCCTACGCCCCTTATTCGCTAACGTCGCGTGCGAGTGCGACGCTTGACCCCAGAGGGCCCCGGGTGTCCATGAGCACGGAACGTGCGACGGCGCTCGGACGTTCCAGAAGAAAGAGGAGGTGGCGAAGATGCCCGCTCTGTTCCATCGACGTCTGGCGTGGCTGTCCGTATCGGTTCTCCCCACCGTCGCGGTGCTGCTCCTGGTGGCCCACGGCGCGACCGCCCAGTCCGCGACGGGCTCGATCAGCGGTCGGGTGATGTGGGGCCCATGTGTACGCGGCATTCCCCTGCCGATGGCCCCCGACGCGCAGGCCCAGCCGGGCGCGCCGGCCGCGCCTGAAGCACCCAATACCATGCCCCAGCCAGCACCCGGCTCGCGCCCCATTCCGATCACCGGCCTGCCAGCCGGCGCCGTGCTGGTCGCCGTGCAGAACACCTCGGTCAGCGCTCGCACCGATGAAGCCGGCAAGTTCACTTTGTCAGGCGTGCCGGCGGGCCAGTACATGACCGTGGCGGCCGGCCCGGTCGCCAACGAATCCAGCGCCACCGCCGAGCGACCGAATGTGTTCGTCAACGGCGGGGAGAGCGTCGACGTGGGCACGCTCACTCTCGGCGGGCCGTCGCCGCTCGGCATCGCCTGTCGCTTCGTACCAGGTATCGGCGCGGCGCAAGGCGCCGGCGCGCAGCCACCCACGGACACCGCCCCACCGAGCGGCGCCGAGGCACCATAGCGCCTCGCCAGGCGAGCTTTGCTCGAGTTTGCCGCCCGCATGCGGCTGGGCTGCGACCGCGCGAGCCGCACTTCGCGGGCGAATGTCTACTCGGTATTTCTTTGCTCTCGCATGCGAACGGGCGCAGCGCGCCACTGGCGCAACTGGCGCGCAATTGCATACATTTGTGCCGGGGATGGAGCACGGCAGCGTTGCCACGCGCCAGGTCAGGCTTGGGCTGCTTGCCTGCCTGACGCTGCTGGGCGTGGCCTGCGCGCCAACGCTGCCTCAGAGCGCATCGACGACTACGGCAACCGCTGGGGTTGCGGCCACAGCGGCGCCAACGCGCCAACACCGAGGCGGGTCCCAGGGCAACGGGACGTCGGCGGGTCCAGTCGTACGTATCGGCGCGGCGCTGTCGCTGACTGGTTCGGCCAGGATGTTCGGCGCGGCACAGCGTAGCGGCATCAAACTGGCTCAGGATGAAATCAACGCCGCCCAGATGCTGGGCAAGACGCGCCTGGAAGTCGTCATCGAAGACGACGGCTCGGACCGCGAGCAAGCCTCAGCCGTCTTCGGGCGATTCATCGAGAACAGCCACGTCCTGGCGATCATCGGCCCGACGCTTTCAGACACTGCCCTGAGCGTCGACCCGCTCGCTCAGCAGGCAGGCGTGCCGGTGCTGGCGATCTCCAACTCGGCCAACAGCCTGACCGAGATTGGTGACTTCATCTTTCGCGACTCGCTCAGTGAGAGCCAGCTCACACCGCTGACGACCAGGCTGGTTCGCTCGCGGCTGAAGGTGCACCAGGCTGCCTTGCTGTACACGGATACCGATCCGAATCGTGCGGGATCGCGCGGCTTCAAGGCGGCGCTGCAAGCGCTCGGCGTGCAGATCGCCGCCGAACAGACGTTTGAGCCGGATCAGACCGATTTCTCGCCGCAGCTCGACGAGATCGCCACGAGTCAGCCGGATGCGCTGTTTATCAACGCGCCGAGCAGCGTCGCCGCCCCCATCCTGATCCAGGCGCGCCAGCATGGCTTCAAGAGTGTGCCGATCATTGGCAGCAACGCCTTCAATTCCGACACTGTGCTGCGGTCGGCAGGCGAGGCGGCTGAAGGCTTGATCGTCGGCAGCGCGTGGAGCGCCTCGAACCCGACCGCGCGCAACCAGCAGTTCATTCAGAGCTATCACGCCCGCTACGGAGTGGATCCCGATCAGCTGGCGGCGCAGGCGTATACAGGCGTGTACCTTGTGGCGACCGCGCTACGCGACGCTGGCTCGACAAGCGACCCGCGCGCGGTACGCGACGCGCTCGAGCGCATCAAACAGCTCGACACGCCGCTTGGCGCGTTCTCCTTCAACGCTTCGCGCGACCCGGACTACCTGCCCACGGTCCAGATCGTGCGCCACGGCCGCCTCCAGGTCTATTAGCCCTAAGCCGCGGCTCCGCCGCTGCCGATACTCAATGCGGCCAGGATGACGATGCGTTGCAGTCAGTGCGGCTCGGCCGCCGAGCGGTGCGATCACTGCGGCGGCGCGTTATGTGCGCGGCGATTGTGTGCCGAGCTACACGAAGCTGCCTGTGCCGTGCTGAGCGTGCTACCCGCCGCGCCTGCAGCGTTACCAACACCGAGCACCTCGTCGAAACGATTGGTCGGCACCGTCTGGCAGGCCGCGCCGCGCTGTTGGCCGGCGATCTGGACACGGCCTTCGACGAACTGTGGACGGCGCGTCAGCTCGAGCCAGATCTCGACCGTCTCGGCGCAACCGCGCGGGCTGGGCTGCCGGCCGACTTCGAGCTCGAGACCGACCTGGCGCCGCTTGCACGCGCCCTGGCGTCGCGCCAGCATCCGCGCGCGGCCGACGCATGGCGGCGAGTCCTGGAAGATCGCCCCGCACGGTCGGTCCAGGCCGAGGCAGCCGAATGGCTTGCTCGCGAAACCCTCAGCACAGGCGACCGCCGCCGAGCACTGCGCATCCTGCACGCTGCCAGTGCGCTCGGCCATGGCACGGACTCCGCCACCTTTCACGCCGCGTATCGCCAGGCTGGCATCGACCCACCGGGCGCGTTCAGCCTGTACCTGGCAGCCAGTCGTGTCGATCCAGGTTCGGCTCGCGCGCTCGACCTGCGTGACCCGCTGAGCGGTCTGGCCTGGTCGGATCAGGACGGCCGCTGGTGGGCCCGAGAAGGCCAGAGCGGCTCAGCCGAGGCGAGCGATCATCAGGCTGAGGCACTCGGTCGCGCGCGCGACCTGGCAAAAAGCAGCCGAGATCAGGGCTGGCTGCTCCTGGCTGAGGGTGACCACCTGGCGGGCCCGCTCGGCGTGCGCGCGCTGGGGCGGAACGTTCGCGCGGGGTGTACTGAGGCCGCCGAGGAAGACACCTTCGTGCGCATTCGGCTGGCCTACGAAGGAGCCATCGATCGCCTGCCAGACGTCGCCTGGCCCTGGTATCGGCTCGCCGAGCTGCTGGCCTGGGCCGGCTTCGCGGAGCATGCCGAGAATCACCTGGCGCAAGCCGAACGCCGAAGCCTGGGCGGCCGCGAGGCCGAACGCAGCGCGCGTCCGGTGTTGCGAGCACTGGTCAAGGCAGGCCTGGGCAGTGGCCCCGACGGTCTACCCACCGCGGCCCGGCCGTTTCCCGCCGAGCCCTTCGGCCAGCAGTTGGGCTGGCGGCTCCGCTTTCGGTAAAACCGAGGACGAACGCTTCCGCTCGTATGGCACCCTCACCCCAGCCCTCTCCCAGAGGGAGAGGGAGTTGGCCGGGGAGTTGGCCGGTACTCTGGAGGGATGATCGACGACCGCCTCTTCAGGTCTCTCGAATGGCGCAACATCGGGCCGCACCGTGGTGGGCGGTGTGTGGCCGTGGCCGGGCACCCAACAGACGTCGGTACCTTTTACTTTGGCGCCTGTGCCGGTGGCGTGTTCAAGACGACCAACGGCGGTTCGCACTGGGCGAATGTCTCCGACGGCTACTTCGGAACGGCCGCGGTCGGCGCGATCGCCGTCTCGGACTCCGACCCCAATGTGATCTACGCTGGTAGCGGCGAGGCGTGCATCCGCAGCAACGTCTCGCACGGCGACGGCGTCTATCGCTCTGACGACGGCGGACGAACGTGGCGCAATGTGGGACTCGCGCCCACCCGCCACATCAGCCGCGTGCTCATCCATCCGACCGATCCGGATGTGGTCTACGTGGCCGCCCTCGGCCATGCCTGGGGGCCGAATCCCGAGCGCGGAGTCTATCGATCGAAGAACGGCGGCGTGTCGTGGGACCTGGTCCTCCACAAGAGCGAAGCGGCGGGCGCGGCCGACCTTAGCATCGACATCCGTAACCCGCGGGTGCTGTACGCCGCCATCTGGCAGGGACGACGCTACCCGCACGCTGCCGAGAGCGGCGGCCCCGATTCGGGCATCTGGCGCAGCCTGGACGGGGGCGACTCCTGGACGGAGGTCACCCGCGCCCGAGGCTTGCCCACCGGCCTGCTCGGTCGGATCGGAGTCGCGGCGTCACCGGCCCAACCGGGTCGCGTCTGGGCGCTGGTCGAAACCGAGGACGGTGCCATGTTTCGATCGGACGACTATGGAGAGACGTGGGAGCGCCTGTGCGACACCGCGGACCTCCGCCGGCGCCCGTGGTACTACATGCACGCGTTCGCCGACCCGCGGGATGCCAACACCGTCTGGGTGCTGAACCTCGAATGCTGGCGTTCCCTGGACGCCGGCAAAACCTTCGAGGCCATTCCCACACCACACGGCGACAACCATGGCCTGTGGATCGACCCACGCGACTCCAACAGGATGATCGAGGGTAACGACGGCGGCGCTACCGTCACCTTCGACGGTGGGCGAACCTGGTCCAGCATTTTGAACCAGCCGACAGCTCAGTTCTACCACGTGACCACCGACGATCGGACCCCGTATTGCGTCTATGGATCGCAGCAGGACAACTGGGCTATGCGCGTGCCGAGCATCAGCTTCGAGGGCGCCATCTCATGGAAGGATTACGTCGAGCCCGGCGGCGGCGAGAGTGGGTACATTGCGATTGGCAAGAAGCCGCCGCACCTGGTCTTCGGCGGAGGGATCGGCACCGGCGCAGGTCACGGTCGACTCATCGCCTGGAATCCCGAAACCGGTCAGAAGCGAAACATCACGGTCTGGCCCGAGGTGTTCGGCATGGGCGCGGGCGCCGACTCGCTCAAGTACCGCTTCCAGTGGACCTTTCCGGTGGAAGTGTCGCCCCACGATGATTCGACGCTCTACATCTGCTCGAATTTCGTCCACCGCTCGACGGATAACGGCGAAAGCTGGGAGACCATCAGTCCGGACCTGACGCGCAACGACCCGACGAAGATCGGTCCATCCGGTGGTCCAATCACCGCCGACAACTCCGGCGCCGAGATCTACTGCACGATCTTCGCCTTTCGCGAGTCCGCCCATGAGCGCGGCGTGTTCTGGGCCGGCTCCGACGACGGCCTCGTCCACATCTCGCGCGACGCGGGCAACACGTGGCAGAACGTGACTCCGCCCGACCTGCCGGAGTGGGCGATGGTCAGCATGATCGAGCCCTCGCCGCACGATCCGGCGACCGCCTATCTTGCGGCCACCTGTTACAAGCTCGACGACGCGCGGCCATTCTTATATCGCACCAATGACTACGGAGCAACGTGGTCACGCATCACTGGCGGCATTCCCGACGACGAGTTCACGCGCGTCATCCGTGTGGATCCGCACCGCCGCGGCCTGCTCTATTGCGGCACCGAACGCGGCATTTTGATCTCCTTCGACGACGGCGTTGCCTGGCAGCGGCTCGAGACGAACTTGCCGATCACACCGATCTGGGACCTGGTGGTCAAAGGCACCGACCTGGTGGTAGGGACCCACGGCCGGTCATTCTGGATCCTGGACGACATCACCCCGCTGCATCAGATGCAGCCCGACGTCATCGTCGAGCCGGCGCACCTCTTTGGTCCGCGCGACACGGTGCGTTATCGGCTGTACGGCCGGCCGCAGGGCAAGTCGATGACGCACACGAATTACAAGATGACGGGACCGGTGACCGTGGCCTTCCGACGTGTCGAGACGCCCAGCGGCACCTTTCAGGAGAAGTTTCTGGACGCCGGCCAGAATCCGCCAGACGGCGTCGTCATGCATTACTGGCTGCGCGACAAGCCAGATTCAGTGCGCGTGGCCATTCTCGATGCGCGGGGCAACGAGGTCCGCTCTTTTACCAACAAGCGCGACAAGACGAAGCCAGAGGCCGCCGAGGAGCCGCCGACCGAAGGCGAAGTCCAGCAGGTCACCGGCGAGGAGGAGGTCAGCGAGGAAGAAGAGCCGGGCCCGTGGGCGCCGGCTGAGGCGGGCATGAATCGCCTCATCTGGGATTACCGTTACGAGAAGCCGGTCAAAATAGCAGGCAAGAGCCGTGGCTCACGCGAGGAGGCGCTTGAAGCGGTCGGCGGCCCGCGGGCGGTTCCTGGCGAGTATCAGGTGCAGCTGAGCGTTGCCGGCCAGATGCTGGTGCAGCGCTTCAAACTGCTGGCCGATCCGCGCCTTCCCGTGAGCCATGAGGACTTGCAGGCGCAGTTTGATTTGAAGCTGGCGATTCGCGACCGCAGCTCGGAGGCGCATACGGCCATCAACCAGATCCGCCGCATGCGCCAGCAGGTGGAGGACTGGGAGAAGCGTTGCTCGGGCGACAGCGCGGCTCAGATCAAAGAGGCAGCGAAGTCTGTGAAGGATCAGCTCAAGGCGCTCGAGGCCGAGCTGATCAACGTGGACTTCGAAAAGCCGCGGCCAGGGCCGAACCGGATCAAGGAGAAGCTCGATGCGCTCAGCTCGATGATCGACGAGAGCGACCACCGGCCGACTCG
>VBGG01000361.1:0-10951 GCA_005883405.1 Chloroflexota bacterium
TTGAGGTGCGGGCAACCTCGCCGGCTCCCACGGTCAACGCACGTTCCGCCCGCTTGCGCGCGGCTTCGCGGCCGAAGGCCAATCAAGGTTTTCCCCAGAGGGGGCCCCGTGGGTGGACATGATCGCCCGCTGGCGCGCCCCTTCAGGGCCGAGGGCGAGAAGAAGTCCCCGGAGGGGTCCCCGCTGGGGCAACCTTGTCGGCTGCTCGCGCGCTGACGGCCGAACGGCAAACCCCCGAACCACAGGGACCCTCTGGGGCAACCTTGTCGGCTGCTTGCGCGCTGGCGGCCGAATAACGGACCCGAACCACAGGGACCTCTCTGGGGCAGACCTCGCTGGCTGCTCGCGTGTTTGCGGCCGCCCGGGCAAACCCCCGAACCACAGGGACCCCTCTGGGGCAAACGTCGGCGGCCGCTCATGCGGGTTGTTCCAGCATTGATTCGTAGCTTGCCCCCATGACCTCCACCACTGACCGTCCAGACCGCACCGCCTCGGCCATGGCTGCCTCTCGCGCGGCCAGCGTTTCGGCGATGGCGATCACCTCTTCGGCCCGCGCCGCCCCGATGAAGACCACGCCGCTCCAGTCGGCGATGACATAGTCGCCTGGCGAGACCACCAGATCGGCCACTCGAATCGGCTCACCCATGGAATCCTCGACGACCCGACCCCGAGCCGTCAGCGGCGTGGCCGCGCGGGCAAAGACGGGAAAGCCGACGTCGCGACTGTCGTCCACGTCACGGCAACTGCCGTCGACGATCACGCCCTCGATGCCCTTCACACGCGCCGCGAGCGACAGGATGCCGCCCCAACCCGCCGCGTCCTCACGGTCGCGATGCTCGATGACGATCACCTGGCCAGGTCCGCCCGCGTCGATGGCGGCGGTGCCCAGGTGGCGTGGCGAATGCTCGCCGGGCTCCGCACGCCGCAGGCGCAGCGTGATCACCTGACCCGCGATACGCGGGCACGACCACATCGGCCGAATCCCGTGCACCGCGCCATCCAGCCCCAGGCGGTCCAGCGCGTCCGAAATGCCGCACGTGTCCAGCCGCGCCAGCCGCGCGGCCAAAGTCTCAGCCATCGTCGCCGTCAGGGTACCCAATCGGGCTAGAATGCCGGCCGCGATGGGGCCTCCCGTATCACTGAAGATCGCCATCGGCACGTACCCGTACACACGGCCGCTCAAGGATGGGACGGTCTCTAGCCCGCGGCTGCGCCTCGAGCATGTCGAGGTCGTGCCTGTCAATCGGGCCTTCAGGCCGATGGTGAATGACCTCGCCTATGACGCGTCCGAGATGGCGCTGGTGACCCTGCTGCTGGCCAGGGCCGTCGAGCGACCGATCGTGGGCATCCCCGTCGTAATGATGCAGCAGTCCGTGTACGGCGTGCTGCTCGTGCGTTCGGACAGTCCGCTGAGACGCCCCGAGGATCTGCAGGGAAACACCATCGGCGTCCGCTCGTATACCCAGACAACGGGCACCTGGCTTCGGGGCATGCTCCACGACCAGTTCGGACTGGACCTCGACTCCCTCAGCTGGGTCACGTTCGAGCCAGCGCACGTCGATGGCTTCGAGGACCCACTGAACGTACGCCGCGCGCCTGAAGGCGTAACCCTGTCGGAACTCGTGCGTCAGGGAAAGATCGATGCCGCCGCTGGACTCGAGCCACGCGACCATCCGGACCTCCGCCCGCTGATCTCGTCGTCCGACATGACATCGCCGCGGCCAACCCCTGGATCTCCCAGGAGCTCTTCAACCTGATCGGCGCGGCCAAGCAAGCCGCCGGTGGTGATACGCCCGCCGATGGACTGGAGCCGAATCGCGGCGCGCTCACCTTGCTGGCGCGCTACGCCTTCGAGCAGCACATCACGCCCAATACCCTGACTGCCGAGGAGCTCTTTTCCATCGCATGAAGCGCAGCACCGACGCCATTCTCACCACCCACACCGGCAGCCTGCCCCGTCCAGACGACCTGGTCGAGCTGCTGTACGTACAGGAAAGCGGTGAAGACGCGGATCTGAACAGGTTGCGGCAACGCGTGCGCAGCGCGGTATCGGAGAGCGTCCGTCAACAGACCGAAGCCGGCATCGACATCGTCAACGACGGCGAGATGAGCAAGGTCTCATACTCCACCTATGTCAATGCCCGGCTGACTGGTTTCGAAGGCCACGTACACGTGCCGCGCCGCGCGCGACCAGACGCCGCCGCGTTTCCGCGTTACACGGAGTGGAACGCGCAACAGCAGCAGGGCGCATCGCGCATCAAGCGCTTCGCGAGTATGGGTCCAGTCAGCTACGTCGGCCAGGCGCAGCTCGCAACCGACGTCGAGAACCTGAAGGCCGCCCTTTCGAATTCGCCGAACACCGAAGCCTTCATGACCGCCGCGTCACCTGGTGTCATTTCGCTGTTTCAGCCGAACCAGTACTACCCGAACGATGCCGCCTACATCGAAGCGCTGGCTGAGGCCATGCGCGAGGAGTACGAAGCCATCTATCAGGCTGGCTTCATCCTGCAGCTGGACTGCCCGGACCTGACCGGACTCTCGCGCACCTCATCCGTGGAGCAGATCCTGGCCGACCTGCCGATGAGAATCGAGGCCCTGAATCACGCGGTCGCCAATATCCCGGCGGACCGCATGCGGCTCCACCTCTGCTGGGGTAACTACGAAGGTCCACACCATCTCGACGTGCCGCTGAAGGTCATCATCGGCGAGGTCTTCAAGGCACGCCCGATGGGCCTGTCGTTCGAGGGCGCCAACCCGCGGCACGAGCACGAGTGGGCCATCTTCGAAGAGGTCAAGCTGCCGCCGGACAAGGTGCTGATTCCTGGCGTGCTCGACACTACCACCAACTACGTCGAACACCCGGAGCTGGTCGCCCAGCGGCTGGTGCGCTACGCCCGTCTGGTGGGCCGCGAAAACATCATCGCCGGCGCCGATTGCGGCTTCGGCACCTTCGCCGGCACGCCGATGGTGCATCCCGAGATCGTCTTCGCAAAGCTCAAAAGCATGGTTGATGGTGCCAGGATCGCAAGCCGACAACTCTGGGGATGATTCGATTTTTTATGCACGCGCTTCGCGCGGAGGGGCTCCGCCCCTCCGCACCACCCCAGGCCTACCCGGCCGCGGCGAACGTTTCGGCAGCCGGATAGGCCTGGGGGCGTGGGGGCGGAGCCCCCGCACACGTCTGAGCTAACAGCCTTGCCGGCGCGACGAACGCGGGGTAGAGGGGCGGAGCCCCTCCGCGCGAAGCGCGTGCCAAGAAATGCGAATACTCTGCCCAGTCGACGGGCGCTCAACTGGCAACTGGACTCCAGCAGGCCCGGCTTCGCGGACAGACGGATCGAGTGAATCGCGAATGAAATCCCCGAGCAGGTTGAAGGCGAGCACGGTGAGCACGATGGCGGCGCCGGGGAAGAAGGTGAGCCAGGGCGCCTCGCGCAGCACGATCTGGCCGCTGTTGATCATGTTGCCCCAGGTTGGCGTGCGCTCGGTGATGCCGAGTCCGAGAAAGCTCAGCAGGGCTTCGGTCAGGATGGCAGTCGGGATCAGGAGCGTACACAGCACGATCAAGGGATCGACCGCATTCAGCAGCACGTGACTCCAGATGATCCGCGGCGCTGAGGCGCCGATTGCGCGCGCCGCCTCGACGTAGTCCCGCTCGCGAATCGACAGGATCGTTCCGCGCGTCAAACGTACGAAGCGCGGCACGATGCCGACGCTGATCGCCAGCACCACCGTCAGCAGGTTGTTCCCCAGCACGGTCACCGTGACCATCGCCAGGATCAGCGGCGGAAACGCCAGGAAGATGTCGGTGAGACGCAGGATCAGCACACTCGGCCAACTCCTGAAGTAGCCGGCCACCACGCCCAGTAGCGTGCCGAGCAGTCCGCTGAACGCCACCACTCCGACGCCTACCAGCAGCGCCAGCCGCGCGCCCCACAGCACGCGACTCAGGATGTCTCGGCCCAGACGATCGGTCCCCAACAGGTGCTCGGGCGAGGGCGGCTTCAATCGAAAGATGACTGACTGACCGGTGGGATCCGGCAGCGGCAGCATTGGCACGGCGAGCGCCAGCAGGGCCAGGACTACCGCGAAAAACGCGCAGATCATGACCGCCGGATTGCCCACGAGCGCCATCCGCAGCCGGCTGGTACTCACGCGCGTACGCGTGGATCGGCCGCGGTGTACAGCAGGTCGGTCACCAGGTTGAGCAGGACCACCAGCACCACCGACACGATCATCACGCCCTGGATGACGGGATAATCGCGCGCGTTGATCGCATCCAGGATCAGCCGGCCGAGACCGGGCCGGGTGAACACGGTTTCTGCCACGACGGCGCCGCCGAGCAGTGTGCCAGCGTTCAGCCCGATGACGGTCAGCACGGGAATCAGCGCATTGCGCAAAGCGTGCCGGCCGATCACCGCCGGCGGGGCCAGACCTTTGGCTCGCGCGGTCCGCACGTAATCATTGGCCAGCACCGACAGCAGGCTCGAACGGGTGATGCGCGCGACCAGGCCGACCTGGAAGAAGCCGGTGGCGATGGATGGCAGAATCAGCGACCTGCCGACGTTGATGGGCGTGTCGCCGGCGCCGGCTGAGGGCAGCACCGGCCACTGCAGGGCAAATGCGAGCAACAGCAGAACACCCCACACGAAGATCGGAATCGAGATACCCAACAGCGCGCCGACGCTGGCCAGGTAGTCCAGCCATGTCCTTCGCTTCAGCGCGGCGAGGACACCGAGCGGTACGCCGACCAGGACACTGACGAGAGTTCCCCCGAATGTCAGCAGGAGCGTGGGCACCACTGATTGCGCGAGCAGCGTGGTGACCGGGGTTCGGAGCGCGAGCGAGCGGCCGAGGTCCAGTCGCATCAAGCCCGAGGCGTAGTCAAGAAATTGGTCGAGGAGCGGCTTGTCCAATCCGAGTTGTGAGCGGAGGTCCGCCACCGCCTGGGGAGTGGCGTTGGTGCCCAGCATCGCCGCCGCCGGATCCCCCGGCAGCACGCGCATCAAAAAGAACACCAGCAGCAGCGCTCCGACGGTGGTCGGAATCAGCTGCAGCAGCCGCGCGCCTATCCGCCGCAAGGCAAGGTCCTCCCTCTCCCACTGAGAGGGGAGTACATCACTGGAACGACAGACGCGTCAGATCCAGTCCCCAGATGGCCTCGAGCGTGGGCATACCTTTGAGCGAGGCGACGTTGATGGAGCGATCGTTGACCATCGCCAACGGGATCATGTCGACGTCGTCGACGATCTTCTTCTGCAGATCCACGTACATCTGCTGCCGCTTCGCGGCGTCAAGTTCTCTGCGCGCGGCCGAAAGGTCCGCTTCGAGATCGGCATGGCTGATGTAGATCGCACCGCGGTACTTGGGGCTGAACATGTCGGAGAGGATGATGTCCGCATCCGGTTGCCGCACGCAGCAGTGCAACGAGAAGTTGATGCCCTGGTTCTGGATCACGCGACCGATGAAGGTCGGTTGGTCGAGCACCTCCTCGGTCACGCGGATACCGACCTGCTTGAGCTGCTCGGAAAGCACGTCACTGGCCAGCTTCTGGGTGTCGTACACGTTCAGCGTGACATCCAGCCCGTTCGGATAACCCGCGTCGCTCAAGAGCTGCTTGGCCTTGTTCACGTCGTGATCGAAGTGTGGCATGTCGGTCGTCGCGCCGAAGAAGCCCTCCGGTACCGGCGCGTACCACGGCTTCGCCGCGCCCGGGTACGCCAGATCGATCAGCTGCTGGCGATCGACCGCGTACGCGATGGCCTGTCGCACCTTGGGGTTGTCGAACGGCTTGACGGTGAGGTTCATGAGCAGCACTTCGGGCAGATCACGGCTGAACTTGCTCTGCCGCCACGTACAGCATGTCGTACTGGCCGCTCTCCAGCCCCACCACCTGCGCATTCATGTCCGGGATCGTGCGCGTGACGACGCGCTTTATCGGCGGCGGCCCACCGAAGTACCTGTCGTTGGCGGTGATGATCGCTTCCTGCTTCGGTACGCCACTTTCGAACTGATACGGACCGGTACCAACCGGATTCCAGTCGTAGTCCTTCCCGAACTGCTGGACTGCCTTCACATTGACGATCGGTCCGGCGCGGTAATTTGTCAGCAGGTGCGGAAAGGCGGCGTACGGCTCGCTCAGGATGAATTTGACCGTGTAGTCGTCGACGACCTGGACCTCCTTCAGCATCGAGACGCTACCCGCGAAGGGTGACTTCGTTTCCGGTGCCTTGAGGCGGTCGAACGATCCCTTCACGTCGTTGGCCGTGAAGTGACCGAAGCCTTTCTGCCAGTCCACATCCTGGCGCAGCTTGAACGTATAGCTCAGTCCGTCGGGGGAGGCGTCCCAGCTGGTGGCGAGATCGCCGGTGAGCTCGGTGCTATCGGGCTTGTACTTCAGCAACGCGCTGTAGATGTTGCGGTTAACCAGCAGCTCCTGGTTGGTGGCAGCGAAGTGCGGATCCAACGTGCCCTGGTTGGCCTGGAACACGATCGTGAGCGTGTCCTTGCTGGACTTCTGCGCCGCACCACTCGCTTGCGGCTGCGCAGGGGCTGTTGGTGCCGCCGCGCCTTGCGCACCGGCCGGAGCCGTGGTGGGCGCCACGACGGCCGGAGTTGGTGCACTACCCGCCGCGGGAGCGCCACCACCCCCGCCGCCGCACGCGGCGAGCAGCACGGCCAATGCCAAGACAGCGGCGAATCGCAGCAACCATGACGACGACCACCTGACGATCGACCTGACCTGTAGGCTCCCACTCTCGAAGCGGCGGGAACGCGCGTCACCTGATGCGCCGGCAGGCGGGGCAACACCTCGGCGGCCAAGCGACGAATCTGATGCATGAACATCTCGTGCGGCATCGCGCCCCGATTCAGGCTGACCGTGATCTGGTTGGCGCCGGCATGATCGGCGGCGCTGATGATGCGCTCTACGACCTCGTCCGGCGTGCCCCAGGGCATATGTTCAGCCTGCTCCCGAATACCTTCCAGTGTCAGTCCACGATACCGCTCGCGACTGCCCGAAACGAATTGCACGTGCTCGGGGCGGAGATAGTCGTGTGACGTTGAGGCCACGTAGCCGCTCTGCGCCTGTAGATTGCGCTCGGTGATGTTGCCGTGGCTGAACAGCGTGCGGTTGAAGTACAGCGTGTACGGCGCAGCTTCGCGTACCGCCTGGTCCTTGCTGTCGGCGACGTACACGTCGGCCTGAATCACCAGGTGATCGGGCGTGATGCGGTGGCCGTGCTGCTCGAGGTTGCGCGCGTAAAAGCGGATGACGTCCTCGCGCACACCCCGATGCGGACTGGCGCCGGGCGTGATCGGGATGTTGTGCTTGCCGGCCCACTCAATCGTCTCTTTGCTGGCCGTCACCGGCACCCAGACCGGCGGGTGCGGCTGCTGCACGGGCCGTGGCCAGAGCGCCACATCGTGGTACTGCCAGAACTGCCCCTCGTACGAGAAGACTTCCTCGGTCCAGGCGCGGCGGATGATCTCCCAGGCCTCTTCGAAGCGCGCCCGCGACTCGCTCTGGGGGATGTTGTAGACGTTGTGCTCGCGCGGGATGCCGCGCGCGAAGCCTGAGATGATTCGACCGTTGGACAGGCAGTCGAGCATCGCCAGCTCTTCGGCCAGGCGCAGCGGCTCGTGGATCGGCAGCAGGTTGCCGTAGATCAGCAACTTCAAGTGCCTGGTGCGCTGCGCCGCCGACGCCGCCAGCAGATTGGGCGAGTTCATCAGGCCGTAGGGCGAGGTGTGGTGCTCGTTGAAGCCCACCCCGTCGTAGCCGAGCTTGTCGAGCTCCTCCCAGGCCTCGAGGTGCTCGGCGTAGGTGCGCACCGCCACCTCAGGCCTGAAGAATCGCTTCGCCAGCGGCCACGGCAGCTCGCCCTGGCCATCCTTGAGGTGCTCCAGGTTCTCGCCGTACGGCACCAGATCAAAGACAAAGACTCTCATGCTCGAGTCCTTTTCAGTATTCCTATACCTATCACCCGCCCTGATCTTACGCTGCTTTTGCACGCGCTTCGCGCGGAGGGGCTCCGCCCCTCTACCCCGCGTTCGTCGCTCCTGTAAGGCGTAATGGCCCAGCGCGCAGAGGGGCTCCGCCCCTCCGCACCACCCCAGGCCTATTCGGCTGCCGAAACGCTCGCCGCTGCCGAATAGGCCTGGGGGCGTGGGGGCGGAGCCCCCGCACACCTCTGAGCTAACAGCCGTGCAGGAGCGACGAACGCGGGGTAGAGGGGCGGAGCCCCTCCGCGCGAAGCGCGTGCCAAAGCACCAGAATGAGCACCACGCGGACGGGCCTATACTGGCGGCGTTGAGCTTGAGACATGCATTGCTAGGCGTACTCAAGGACAGGCCCTTAACCGGGTATGACCTGGTGCGTCATTTCCAGGGGACGGTGGGCTTCCTGTGGTCTGCGCCCCAGAGCCAGATCTACCCGGAGCTGCGGCGGATGGAGGCGGCGGGGCTGGTGCGCGCGAAGGTGGCGCCGCGCGGCCAACGGGCCCAGAAGCGCATCTATTCGGTCACGGACGATGGCATGGCGGAGCTCCGCCGCTGGGCCACCGACTTCATGCCGCTGCCCGCGCAACGCGACCCGGTGCACCTCAAAGCCGCGTTCTTCGACCTGGCGCCGCTGGACGCCGTGCGCGAGCAGCTGCGCGCCCACGTCGCCCAGTTCCAGTGGCGACTCGAGCAGTGGCAGGCGCGCGAGGACGCCATCCGCGAGCGCCGCGCCGAGCTTGTCGAAGTCTGGCTGGCGCGGCAACGCGTCGACGAGCACGACAACATCATCCAGCTCAAAATCCATGCGCTCGAAGGCCTGATCGGCCGTGCACGCGCCGAGATCGCCTGGGCGCGCCAGGGTCTCGAGCTGTGCGACGAGATCGAGGCCCGACGCGAGCTTTCGCCTCTCCCTTTGGGAGAGGCCGCGCGTCAGCGTGGGTGAGGGGTGCGGACGAGCATGAACGTTTCCGCTCTTACGCACCCCTCACCCCGCGCTCCGCTGCGCTCCACGGGGCAGGCCCAGCCCTCTCCCAGAGGGAGAGGGAGATGATTCCCCTGATCCCGACCACCGTCGTCGGCAGCTACCCGCAGCCCGACTGGCTCGTGGACCGCGACAAGCTCCTCCAGCGGCTGCCGCCGCGGATCCGCGCCACGGACGTGTGGCGCATACCGGAGCCGTGGCTCGAAGAGGCCCAGGACGCCGCCACGCTGGTAGCCATCCGCGACATGGAGCGCGCTGGCATCGACATCATCACCGATGGCGAGATCCGCCGCGAAAGCTACAGCAACCGCTTCGCCACTGCCCTGGAGGGCATCGATCTCGATCATCCCGGCGAGCGCCTGAGCCGTAGCGGCCGGCCGGACATCGTGCCGCGCGTCGTCGGTCCGATTCGTCGCAAACACCCGGTCGAGGTCCGCGACGTCGAGTTCTTGCGCGCGCATACCGATCGGCTGATCAAGATCACCGTGCCCGGGCCGTTCACCATGACCCAGCAGGCGGTCGACGACTTCTACGGCGACGAGTCGCGCCTGGCGATGGATTTCGCTGTCGCCGTCAATGAAGAGATCCAGGATCTGGTGCGCGCCGGCGCAGACGTGGTGCAGATCGATGAACCCTACCTCCAGGCGCGGGTCGAGCCAGCGCGTCAGTACGCCGTCGAGGTCATCAATCGAGCTCTGAGAGACGTCCAGGCGACGACCGCCCTGCACACCTGCTTCGGCTACGGGCTGGTGGTCAAGAACAAGCCCACCAACGTCGGCTATCCGTTTCTGGAGGAGCTGGTGGAAACCTCCGCCGATCAGATCTCGATCGAAGCGGCCCAACCGGACCTCGACCTTTCAGTCCTCGAGCGGATGCGGACCAAGACGATGGTCGTCGGTGTCGTGGACCTCGGCACGGCCGATATCGAATCACAGGAAACCGTGGAGCGGAGGATCCGCCAGGCCCTCGAGCACATCGAGCCCGAGCGGCTCATCATCGCCCCAGATTGCGGAATGAAATACCTGCCGAGGCGATCGGCATTCGAGAAACTGTCGACCATGGCGCGCGCAGCAAGCAGCGTGCGCGTCAAGCTTCAGCACCGTGTCGCAATGGGAGGTACCCGCGCATGACGACGACGAACTACCGCGCCGATCACGTCGGCAGTCTGCTGCGTCCACCTGAGCTGTTGCAGGCACGTGACGAGTTCAGCCACGGCCGCATTTCGCAGGAGCAGCTCAAGGAAATCGAGGATCGCTCGATTTTGACGGCGCTCGACATGCAGCGCCAGGTCGGCATCGAGGTGCTCACCGACGGCGAGTACCGGCGCCACGACTGGGTGGGTGACTTCACCTCCTCCGTCGACGGCTACGTCAGCGCCGAGCCGCCCATCCGCTTCGAGTGGAAGCTGCCGGAGCCGGTCAAGGCGAGCGGCGAGCGCACCATGCGCGCGGCGCAAGGTCGCGTCTTCAAGATCACCATGCCGGCCACCTCGTACGTGGTTGCGCGCGGCTGGAAGCCGGGGATCACCGACAAGGTGTACGGCTCGCGCTGGGAGTTGGCCGAGGACGTCGCGCGGATCATGAATGCCGAGATCCAGGCGCTGGCCGCCGAAGGCGTGCCGTACATCCAGGTGGATAACGCCCACTGGCCGGACTACATCCCCGCCGACCGCCTGGATGCGTGGCGGTCAATCGGTGTCGATCCGGACAAAGCCGTGGACGAAGACGTGCGTGCAGATAACCTGGCGACCCGCGGACTGGATCGTTCGCGCGTCACGCTGGCCAACCATATTTGCCGCGGCAACGGCCGCAGCGCGTGGCATACGGAGGGTGGCTACGAACCCATCGCCGAGAAGGTGTTTGGCGGATTGGATGTTGACCGCTTCCTGCTGGAGTACGACTCCGACCGCGCCGGCGGCTTCGAGCCATTGCGGTTCGTGCCCAAGGGCAAGCAGGTGGTCCTCGGACT
>VBGG01000361.1:10966-12311 GCA_005883405.1 Chloroflexota bacterium
GCAGGGCAACTTGCTGTCATGGGACGAGCAGCGCCGCAAGCTCGAGCTCGCCGCCGACACCGCGCGCAAAGTCTGGGGTTAGACGCCGCCGACGCCGCTGAGGATCTTCAGCGCAACTTGCCCGAGCAGGCGGTCCTCCGCATCGGCCACGTCCAGGCCGGAGATCGCCTGCACCCGCTGCATGCGATACGCGACGCTGTTCACGTGCAGGTTCAGCTCGCGTGCGGTCGCCTGTAGGTTGCCGTTGTGATCGAGGAACGCGGCGAGCGTGCGCACCAGGTCGCCGTTGTGGCGCTGATCGTACTGGAGGAGCGGCCCAAGGACCTGACCCGTAAACGCGCTCAGCTCGGCTGGATCGGAGACGTGAAACAGGAGGCGGTAGACGCCGAGATCCTCGAAGGCCACCACGTCTCGCTGGTGGTGATTGCCAAAGCGTTCGGCCGTCTCCAGCGCTCGCCGCGCCTGGGCGTACGAGCGCGCGATGGCGCTCGCCGAAGGACAGACACCGCCGACTCCCACCGTCACCCGCCAGGCCGGCAGCAGCGCGGCCGCGCGCTCAGCTCGGCCAGGCTTTCGAGTAACCGGCGCCGCTGGCCGCCCGTCTCCGGTCGATCCTCAACACCTGACGACGCATCGATCACCAGCACCCGGTAGCTGACCTCCGGCTTGTAGCCCAGCCGCATCGCCCGCTCGCGCGCCACCTGCTCGTCCTGGGTGCGTCCGAGCAGCAGGCCTTCGAACACCTCGTCCTTCAACTGACGAGCGACCTCGGCCGCCATGCGTTCGCGCATCATCGACAGTGCGTAGACGGTCGCCGCGTGTTGGACGATCTGCAGCTCCAGGTCTTCGCGTCCTCCGCCCGCGTCGATTTCGGCCAGGATGGCCAGGTAGCCGAGAATCGCGTCGCCCACCGCCACCGGCGCGAGGACGCAGCTGGCGTTCACGCCGAAATCGGCCATGGGTGGCACGCGCAGCGGCCGCCGTTCGCGCGCCAACGTCGCCAGCACGGCGCGCGCGTAGCCCTCACGCGGCGCCCAGCTGAAGCTGCCGGCATCGGCGCGTCGGCCGAGTCCGGCCGGCGCCGACTCCGTCACCACCTGTAACAGCTCGTCGAGCAGCAGCACCCGTCTGCCGATCAGCTCGGCCAACATCCGCGTGATCGCCGCGACGTCGGCGCCGTGCAGGACCAGGGCTCCGAGACGGTCGTGGATCGCCACCAGCTGGCGCAGCACGGCGTTCTGCGCCTGGATCGTGCCGAGTGTCGCGTGGAGCACCGCAAGCTCGCTCGCGTCGCCGCTCGAGGACATACAGAGCGTCGGGCCTGTCAGTCGGTGAGTCGCGGCAA
>VBGG01000060.1 GCA_005883405.1 Chloroflexota bacterium
CGACGATCTCGGACTCGACGTACTCGGCTACTACCATTCGCACACCCACACGGAAGCACGTCCGTCGCCGACCGACGTGCGCCTGGCGACAGACACGACGCCCTACTACGTGCTGGTCGGCCTCCAGGACTCAGGTACCCCCGCCGTCCGCGCCTGGCGCATCACCAAGGCCGATCCCATGGACGAAACGGGCGAGGTCGTCGAAGTGCCCCTGGACTGACCAGACGGACCGCCAGGTAGTTTGACAACCTCCAGACCGGCTGCTCTCATTCGCAGGCTGCTGCTGCCATGGCGTGGCAGCACTTCGACGAGGAGGGGCCATCTATGAGAGCACCCGTGGCGCCGCTCAGGCGTCATCACGCGCTGATCGCTTTCGGCGCGTTAGCCGCCTTGGGGCCGACAGTGAGCGGGCCGGCCAATCTGGCTGGAACGCTGCAGCCGCTGGTCAGCGACTTCGAACTGCTTTCGACCGCCACCACGCCGCCCACCGAAGCGCAGTGCTTCGCAGTTGTACACGAAGGGTCTGAACGGCCAGGGGCAGACGATCGTGATCGTCGACTCGTTTGGCAGCGCGACCATTCGAAGCGATCTGCATAACTTCAACACGCAGTTTGGTCTGACGCCCATGTGCGGTGAAACGGGTGTCGCGTGCAAACCCGGCATGCCCACCTTTGACACCTTGAGTATCCAGGGCAGTCCGCCGGCGACACCGCCGCCGCCCACCAACAACGGCACCGGCCAGGAGGCGCACAACCTCTGGGCGCTGGAGGTCTCGCTCGACGTCGAGTGGGCGCATTCGATCGCGCCTGGAGCAAACATCCTGCTGGTCGCCACGCCGACGGCGGAGACGCTCGGCGTTCAGGGCTTTCCCGACATGATGAAGGCCGAGCAGTTTGTTGTCGACAACCACCTCGGTTCCGTCATCTCGCAGAGCTTCGGCGCCGCCGAGGAGTCATTCGCCAGCTTCAAGTCGCTCCTGAATTTGCGCGGCGCGTTCACGTCGGCGCAAGCGGCGGGTATCACCGTGCTCGCTTCATCGGGCGACTTCGGAACGGCCAACGCGGCGGGTATCACCGTGCTCGCTTCATCGGGCGACTTCGGAACGGCCAACATCAAGAAGGAGCCGGTCAAGAATCCTGCGACGATTCCATTTCCGACGGTGATCTGGCCCGCTTCCGATCCGCTCGTGACGGCGGTTGGCGGCACGTACCTGTGCACCAATCCCACCACCGGGCTTGGCGTGGACACGACTGATCCGCCCGCCAACTGCCGGCTAGCAGCCAACCCGACAGCTCAGCGTGAGATCGGTTGGATCGGTGCTGGCGGTGGCTTCAGCCACGTGTTCGGCGTACCTCAGTTCCAGACGGGGGCGGTGCCCGCCGGTAGCACCGGGCGAGGCGTGCCCGACGTCGGCTACCAGGCGAGCTCTCGCACCGGCGTGCTGGTGTATGACACCGACTTCAGCACTGGTGCCGGGTGGTTCATCGTCGGCGGCACGAGCTCCGGTTCGCCGCAGTGGGCCGCGATCGTGGCCATCGCCGACCAGGCAAACGGCGGACCTCTGGGCTATATCAACCCGGCGCTGTACAAGATCGGCGCCAACCCTGCGCGCTACGCCAACGACTTCTTCGACGTGACCACGGGCAACAACCAGGCAAATCCCTCGATTCCTGGCTTCTCCGCGGTCAAAGGATGGGACGCAGTGACCGGGTTCGGCACGCCCAACGCGGCCAACCTGGTGCCTGATCTGGTCGCCGCCGTTCACGGCAAGTGAGGCGATGCCCGAGGGGGCCGAAGCCCCCTCGAGCTCCCAATCGTTAGAATCCCGGCCAAATGGCCAGAGTCATTGTGGGCATGTCAGGCGGCGTGGATAGCTCCGTCACCGCCGCGCTGCTCAAGCAGGCTGGGCACGACGTCGTGGGCGTGACGCTCAACGTCTGGCCTGACCTGCCCAACATGCCTGAGATCCAGCGTGAGGACGCCTGCTGTGCCCTCGGCGCGGTCGAGGACGCGCGGCGTGTCGCTGACACACTCGACATCCCCTACTACGTGCTCAACTTCCGCGAGGTCTTCGAAGACAAGGTCATCAAAGACTTCGTGCAGACCTACGCCAGTGGCCGCACGCCGAATCCGTGTATTCGCTGTAACCAGTTCATCAAGTTCGACGCGCTGCTGGTCAAGGCGCGACAACTCGGCGCGGACTATGTCGCCACGGGCCACTATGCGCGCATCGAGCACGGCCGCCCGAATCGACTCCGCAAGGCGGCTGATCCCCAGAAAGACCAGAGCTACGTGCTCTACGTCATGTCGCAGGAGCGACTCGGGGCGGCGATGATGCCGCTCGGCAACTTCACCAAGTCGACCACGCGGCAGATCGCCGCCGAGCTCGGCCTGTCGGTGGCCAACAAGCCCGAGAGCCAGGACATCTGTTTCGTGCCGTTCAAGCGCTACACGGAGTTCATTGAGCTGTACGCGCCCGAAGTCCTGCAGCCTGGCCCCATCGTCGATCAGGCCGGCAAGGTCCTGGGCGAGCACCAGGGCATCGCCCTGCACACCATCGGTCAGCGCCGCGGACTGGGTGTGGCTGCCGGACAGCCGCTGTTCGTCACATCGCACGAGCCGTCGACGAACACCGTGGTTGTCGGCGGTCCAGAGGCGCTGCTGAAGACGACCTGCCGATTGGAGGACATCAACTGGATCGACGGCGAGCCGCCACTCGAGCCAACGTCAGCCACGGGCAAGGCGCGCTACCGCTCGGCGGAGGTGCCCTGCCGTGTGCGTCGCGACGGCGACACCCTCGTCGTCGAGTTCGACCAGCGGCAGAAGGCCCTCACCCCGGGCCAGGCGCTGGTGCTGTACGACGGCGAGTACGTCCTCGGCGGCGGCACCATTACGCGCTGAATGACACCTGGGGTAAGCGCGCCTCACCGGCTATACTCCCGGAGAGCCCCCGGTATGCCACGCGTCAATCGTGATCTCCAACGCCGGATGGCCGCTCGGCGTGAGCGCGAGCGTCGCCGGCCGAGCGGGGACCGCCGTTACCGCTTCGGGACGCCCGAGGCCGCTGTCGAAGCCGACGAGATGGTCGTCGACCGCGACGAGGAGATCGAGGCTGGCGAAGCGCCACCCACGCCGTTAGCACCTGCGCGGCAGGCCGCGGTCGCCACGCCGCCGGCCCAATCCAGTCGAGCTGGAACAAACACAACCGCCAGGCCGTTTTCCGCCTACAAGGATGAGTACGCCTACGTCTACGGCGACCTGCGCCGGATCGTGGTGGTCATCGGGTCGCTGTTGCTGATCCTCATCGTGCTCTACTTTGTCCTGCCGCTCCTGATCCACTAGCCGACAACGGCAAAAACTGGACATCACCAAGACTTGGCAAGTGTCCGATCGGCAGTAACCGACTCTTCGAGGCAGCCCTCGCTGCGCCTGTTTCGCCTGTTCGGCATCCAGTTCACCGCCAACTGGAGCTGGCTGTTGCTGCTGGGCTTGCTGGTGTACGTAGCCTACTCAACCTTCCGCGGCCTGCGCCTCGGCTTCAGCCAGGTCGAGCTGTGGTCGCTGGCCATCGTCGCCGCGCTGCTGTCGGTGGTCAGCCTGTACGCCCACGAACTTGGCCATGCCCTGGCGGCACGCAGGTTCGGCATTCCCGTCCGCACGATCAGCCTGTTCCTGCTGGGCGGCATGGCGCACATCACGCGCGAGTCGCCGTCGCCACGCGCCGAGCTGCTGATCGCGGTGATCGGTCCGGTGACGAGCGTCGCCATTGGGCTGCTGGCGGCTATCGTGAGCTGGCTGCTATGGGACGCCGCCCCGCCGGTCGCGGCGCTGGGCATGTGGCTGGCCATGATGAATATCCCGCTGGGCATCTTCAACCTGGTGCCGGCGTATCCGCTCGACGGTGGGCGTGTGCTGCGTGGGCTACTGTGGTTCGCCGGCGAGGACCTGCGCTGGGCGAGCACGGTGGCGGCGCGTGTTGGCCAGGTCGCGGCCATCGGGCTGCTCTTCTCGGGCGTGTGGATCCTGTTCGACGGCAGCACCGGCGCGCTGGGTGGGCTGTGGCTGATCATGATCGCCTGGTTCATGTACGCCGGGGCGACCAGCTCACAGTACGCGACGATGTTTCAGGAGGCACTGCGGCGGCTGACCGTGGCGTCGGTGATGGACCGCGACTTTGGTCGGGTGCAGGCCGGGTTATCGGTGCAGTCGTTCGCCGAGCAGCACCTGCTCGATCGTGGGCCTGCGATTTCGCCCCACGCGTACGCCGTCTATCGCGACGACTTCCTGGTGGGCCTGCTGAGCCTGCGGCAGCTGGGACGCATCCCGATGCAGACCTGGTCGCAGACCAGCATAGAGCGCGCCATGCTACCGATCGAGTCGGCGCCCGCGATGGAGCCGAGTGCCCCGGCACTGGGTGCGCTGCACCTGATCCTGGAAGAGGGCGTCGAGCACATCGCCGTCATGGCCGAGGGCCGACTGCTCGGCCTCATCACTCGGAACGATCTCACGCGGGCAACGGAACACGCGTGAACTTCGTCACACCGCTGTAGCCACGCAGTTCGGGCTCTATGCGGTTCAGCGCCGGCGAAGCCCTCCAAAGGGGGGTCCCCTCTTGGGAAACTAATTCAATTCCATAGGCGCGTGGCGCCCACGTAGTGCGCCTGCCAGTAGCTCGTGTAGAGGCTGCTGACGGTGACGCCGGTGCGCTCGTCGCTGGCGTGGATGAACTGACCACCGCAGGTGTTGGCGAAGAAGACCGTATCCCCGGGCTGAAGCGCACTCATCGGGATGTGTGCGCCACCGTTGTACTGCTGCCACATGCCGCGGCCGACGGGGGCGCCGCTGCGATTGTGGATGTAGTAGACGAACCCTGAGCAGTCGAAGCCAGCCGGCGAGGTGCCGCCGAAGGCGTATCGGTAGCCGACGTACTTCATCGCGTTGGCGACGATGGTGCCGCCGCCACCGCCGACGTCCATGACTGGCGCCGGCGGAGCCGGCTTCGGTGCTGGCGCGGCGGGTTTGGGCGCGGGCGCCGCGGGCTTGGGCGCCGGCGCTGCGACAACGACTGCCGGCGCGGCGGCCGCCCCGGCCGACACGCGCGGAAGGGGCGCCTCGGCGATCGCTGCCGGTGCTGGAACGGGATCAGCCCGGAGCTTGCCGCCGGGCACCACGAGCTTGGCGCCGACGCGGATCACGTCCGGATCGTCGAGATCGTTGTAGTCCAGCAGCAAGCCGAGATCGACCTGATACTTATAGGCGATGTCTGCCAGCGTCTCGCTGGGCTGGACGGCGTATTCGAGACCCTTGACCGGCAGAATGCGCAGGTCGACGCCCGGTTTGATCGTGTCGGGATCGTCGATGCCGTTGCTCGACAGGATCGTCTGAACGTCGACGCCGAAGGTCTCGGCGATCCCGGCGAGCGTGTCGCCAGACTGAACCTCATAGGTGCGCGTGCTGGGCACGGCGATGGCCGTATCCTCGATCGGCAGCGCCACGCTGCCACCGATCGCGGCCGCCTGCTGATCACCGCTGCTCGCCTGAACGATTGCAAGCGATCGGCGCGGCAAGACAGGTGTGGCGCCCGGCACCATCAGTCTGGTGCCTGGCTGAACGAGATCGGGATCGGGCCCCAGGTCGTTGGCGTCAAGTATGGCGCCGGTCTCGACCCCGAACCGCTGCGCGACGCGCCGAATCGACTCGCCTGCCCTGAGCGTGTACAGCACGCCATCCGTGGGCAGGATGACCAGGTCCTGGCCGACCTGCAGCAGGTCAGCGTTGCGCAAGCCATTGGCCGCCATGATGGTGAGCGGGCTGATGCGGAAGCGCTCCGCGAGCGTGCGCACGGTCTCGCCCTCTTCGACGGTGTGGCTGGTCGGCTTGGGCGGCTGGGCCGGGGCGACCCTGGCCTCGAGTACGTCGGATACTGGCTCCTTCGTCGCTTCCGGCGCGGGCGTCGGCACCCTGCCGAGGTCGAGGTCGACCATCGGCGGGCTGGACGCGGCGGCCTCGGCTATGGGCCGTGACGCAGTCGGCCGGGGCTGCAGCCCGATCGTCGATACAGTCGTGAGGCCAACCGCTGCGACGACACCGTGCAGCAGGTAGCGGGGGAGGTGGCCAGTGAGGTGCACTTCGCTGTGCCTCCGCGAGGGGTTAGTGAAGTGGCCGGGTGGCCGGCTGGCAAGTACGCTAACCGCCCTGTTGGCACGTTACGTGTACTGGTTAACAGGTGTCAACCCCTGCCGGGTTCTCTTTCATGCGACTTGCCAGCTGTTGATGCCACATTTCGTTGGAGCAAACGCCGAGCGGACAGGGCTTTCGGTTAGAACTTACCGAAACGGTCCCCGTCCTTGGCGCCACTTGAAATCGATCCGCCCACCGCGGCGCGTGCCTTCGCCGACGCCTACTTCAACCTGCTCCGTCGCGGCGCCGACGGCTCACTGGTCCTCTCGCGAGACCACTGGCGCCTTGAAGAAGCGACGCGCGACACATTCCGCTTCTCAGCCCGCGAGGAGGACGCGCCAGACCTGGAAGTTCGCCTCGATGATGTCGAGCGACTGGTCTGGGACCGCCTGCCGCGGCAACAGGTGCGCTCGCAGATCAGGTTCGTGCTGGTCAGCGGTGACCTGTGGACATTCTCCGGCGCCGTCGACGAGTCGGCGTTACCAGATCGCGCCGTAGCCCCTTGATTGCAAAAAAAGCCGCAACGGCACCGAAATGTTCGACGGCATCGATCCCTCTCCCATCACCCCCATCGCACAAAAATGTTGGCCTCACGCAGCGTGATACCGCATACTCGTAGACAGAACGTCGAGCCCTGATTTTCCTTCCTGATAAAGGGAGCGCGCCGTCCCCTCCCCCAAGGCGCACTCCCAGCTTTGACGCCGTGCTGTCCCCCCAGCACGGCGTTGTTTTGCCCGCCAGTTACAATTTCTGCCCATGGTGGCAACGAGCGCGAACGTGCTGGATGCCCTGCGCGCCCGCGGCTTTATCGCCCAGGTGTCCGACGAGGACGGCCTGCGGCGTGCCCTGGAGAACGGGCCCGTCACCCTGTACCAGGGATTCGATCCCACCGCCACCAGCCTGCACACGGGCAGCCTGGTCGGCATCATGGCGCTGGCCCATATGCAAGCCGCCGGGCACCGACCGATCGCGGTGATCGGCGGGGGCACAGGCATGATCGGCGATCCCAGCGGTCGCGCATCGGAGCGGCCGATGCTGTCGATCGAGGAGATCCATCGCAATCTGGCCGGAATCCGGCAGCAGTTCAGCCGCTATCTCGACTTCGAGAGCGGCCGCGCGGTGTTGGTCGATAACGCCGACTGGCTGCTCGAGCTGAAGTGGATCGAGTTCCTGCGCGACGTCGGCAGCCACTTCACGGTCAACCAGCTGATGCAGCACGGCACGTACTGGGAGCGCTTTCAGACCGAGAGCTTCTCGTTCATCGAGTTGAACTATGCCCTGGTGCAGGCCTACGACTTCCTCCATCTGTTCCGCGAGTTCGGCTGCATCCTGCAGATTGGTGGCAACGACCAGTGGTTCAACATCCTGGCCGGCCGCGACCTGATCCGTCGCGCGGAGGGCGGTGAGGCATTCGCGCTGACCACACCGCTGGTCACCTCCACATCGGGCGAGAAGCTCGGCAAGACGGCTGGCAACGCGGTCTGGCTCGACCCGCGCCTGACGTCGCCCTACCACTACTACCAGTACTGGCGCAATACTGAGGATGCTGACGTCGGGCGCTTCCTGCGCATATTCACGTTCGTGCCGCTCGAGGAGGTCGCCGAGCTCGAGCGGCTGTCTGGCGCCGAGCTGAACCGCGCGAAAGAGATCCTCGCCTTCGAGGCAACCAGGATCACCCACGGCGAAGTCGACGCGCACAAGGCACAGGAGACGGCGCATGCGCGCTTCGGCGGTTCGGGCACCGACCAGGGTCCAAGCCTGGTGGTGGCTCAGCCTACCAGCGTCGTCGATCTGGCGGTCGAGGCTGGCCTGGCCGACTCGAAGAACTCCGCCAAGCGCCTGATCCAGGGTGGCGGGGTGCGGCTCGACGACGACAAGATCAACGCAGATCGAGTGGTCGATCCGTCCGAGCTGCCCGCCCTGTTGAGCGTCGGCAAGCGCAAGGTCCGCCTGGATCCCGCCTGAACCCAGCGGGAACCCTTGTGGCATACTCCCGTCCAGGCTCCTCCGAGCAAGCCAAGAGCGTATGAACATCTCGTACGTGCTGGTGGTCGACGACGATCCGGCTATTCGCGGACTGGTCGGCGATGCCTTGCGCAGTGAGGGCTACGTGGTGGACCTGGCCGCCCACGGGCGTGAGGCGCTCGACGCCATGCGCGCGCGGCGCCCCGCCACCGTCGTGCTCGATCTGATGATGCCCGTGATGGACGGTTTCTCCTTCATGGAGGCGTGCCACTACGAGCAGTTGTGCGACGACGTGCCGATCATCGTCATCAGCGCCGTCCACGAGGCGCTGCAACGCATGAACGAGGTGCCCGTCCACGCCTGCATCGCCAAACCGTTCGACCTCGACGATCTGGTTCGCACCGTCGGCCAGTTCGCCCGCCCCAACGGCCGAGCGCACTGACCCGTCAGCGCCACACACAGATCGGGCTCCGAATCCGCGCTGGTTACCGGTGAACCTTCCCGTTCCTGTGCTCGAGCGCGGCCTCGGCGACGTCTGCGGCGAGGCTGGCTTCGGTGGCGCCCACGATCGAGTCGATCAGGCCGTACTCTTTGGCCTCGATCGCGCTCATCCAGTAGTCGCGATTGATGTCCCGGGCGATGCGTTCCACCGACTGGCCCGTGTCCGCCGACAGCAGCTCCTTGATGCGCGCGTTCAGCCGCAGGATCTCGCGCGCGTGGACCTCGATGTCCGCGGCCGTGCCCTGCACGCCCGCTGACGCCTGATGGATCAGCATGCGCGAGTTCGGCAGGGCGAGCCGCTTGCCTTTGGCGCCGCCGGCCAGGATGACCGCCGCGGCGCTGGCCGCCATGCCAACGCAGGTGGTCGACACGGCCGGGCTGACCAGCTGCATCGTGTCGTAGATCGCCAGGCCGGCATCGGCTTCCCCGCCGGGGCTGTTGATGTACAGATGAATGTCGCGGTCAGGGTCGTCCTGCTGCAGGAACAGCAGCTGCGCCACGATCGTGTTGGCCACCTCGTCGCTGACCGGAGTGCCCAGGAAAATGATGCGATTACGTAGCAGCAGTGAAAAGATGTCGTAGGCGCGCTCGCCACGACTGGTCTGCTCCACGACCATCGGCACGCTGTACGAGCGAACATTGTTCATGTTTTTAAAGTCTCCTGGCTTGTCACGGGTGAAAGCCGAGCGGGCGCTCGGGCGGCGGCTCGTCGTCAGGCATGTCTTCGAGCTGCTCGAGCGACTCACGGATGGCTCGGGTGGCCGATGCGCCCAGTCCATCCGCCAGCGCCACGCATGCCTCGACGTACGCACGCCACATGCTGCGCGGCAGCTTGTTCTGCATGACCTGCCGCAGGCGCGCCTGATGCGCTTGCAGCTCGGCCTCGACCTCGGGCTGGACACGCTTGCCAGCACCTTCGCGTGCCTGCGCGACGGGCAGCCCG
>VBGG01000365.1 GCA_005883405.1 Chloroflexota bacterium
GCCCGTGGCTGGTGTACGCCCCCGGCGCGGCCATTTTTCTGACGGTGCTGTGCCTGTATCTGGTGGGCGACGGCTTGCGCGACGCGCTCGACCCTCGAATTACTCGGTCTGAGTAGCCGCGTCGAACTGGGCGGCGGCGATGTGCGGCGGCAGGCGACCGCGCTCCAGTCGGCGAGTCGGCACGACGAATGCGTACTCCTGGAGCAGTTTGTCCAGCGCGGCCGCTTCGCGCAGATAGCGTTCGCGGGCACGCAGGCGCTCGCCACCGGCGAGATTCACCGCGTCGCGTAGCATCGCCTGGAGGCGGGCATGAGCCGCGTCGATATCGCGACCGAGCGAGATCCACGGCAGGGTCTCGCCGGCCAGCTTCAGCACGTGGTGAGCGAGCGCCCAGTCGCCCTCCCAGGGTTCGCGCGGAAGCGGGTGACCTGCGCCAGGTAGATCGTCGAAAGCGCCGCGCTCCTGCGCCTCGCGAATCTGACGATCGACCGCGCTCTCCCAGTGTCTCGGTGGCTGGCGCTCGACGGCGGTTTCCGAGTGTCTCAGTGGTCGGCCTCCGCTTGGATCGCTTCCGCCAGCACCTCCACCAGTCGAGCCAGCTGCGCTTCGGTGCTGATCAGCGGCGGCGCCATGCAGATGGTGTTGTTCAAGCGGCGCGGCAGCATGCCATTCTGTGCACAGCGGTTGACGACGCGGCCAGCCAGGGCAACCGCACTGTCGTAGTAGGCGCTGCCGGTGGCGTTCGGATCCACCAGCTCGACCGCGGCCATCATCCCCAGTCCGCGGACCTCGCCTACGCGTGGCAGCGGTCCGAGCTGCCGTTGCAGAAGGTCCAGGAACTTGCGGCCGACGTCCGCCGCGCGCTCGACCAGGCCCTCGCGCTCGATGATCGCCACGTTCGCCAGACCCACCGCGCAACACACCGGGTGACCGGAGTAGGTCGCGGCGTGCATGAACTTCAGATCAGACGGAGCTTCATTGATCGCGTTCTGGACCTGGCGGCTGAGCATGATGCCGCCCAGTGGCAGGTACGCGCTGGTCACGCCTTTGGCGAAGCTCACAATGTCCGGCTGGACCTTCCAGTGGTCGAGCGCGAACCATTTCCCGGTGCGACCGAAACCGGTGATCACCTCATCCGCGATCAACAGCACATTGTGCCGGTCGGCGATCTGGCGCAACTTCGGCCAGTAGTCATCTGGCGGGACGATGACACCACCCGCGCCCTGCACCGGCTCGCCAATGATAGCGGCCACCGTATCGGGGTCCTCGTCGAGCAGCGTCTGCTCCAGCTCGGCGGCGTAATCGTGGCCGGATGGATTGGTGCACGTCCGTGCGCTGCCCTCTTCGAGCTCGCAGCGAAACCGGTACGGCGCCATCGCCTGCACGAAACCGGGTACCAGTGGAGCGAACATCTTGTGATACGCCGGCAGCCCGGTGGCGCTGGCGGCGGCCATCGTCACACCGTGATAGCCCCAGCGGCGCGAAATGAACTTGACCTTGTCCGGTTTGCCGAGGAGCTTCCAGAAGAAGCGAGCGGTCTTGAAGGCCGACTCGTTCGCTTCGGCGCCCGCGGTGGTGAAGTACACCGCGTTCAGATTCGGGTACGCCAGCTCGATCAGCTTTTCGGCCAGCTGAGTCGACGGGATATTGGTGAAGCCGACGTAGTTGTTGTTGAAGGCGAGCGTGCCCATCTGTTCAGCGGCTACTTGGGCAAGCTCGGTACGGCCGTGGCCAACGTGGACGTTCCACAAGCCTGAAAGCGCGTCGAAGTAGCGGTTGCCCCTGGCGTCGATGATGTCTGTCCCTTCGCCTCGGACGACGACCATAGGCTGGACGTGATCGGCAGGGTGATACAGCGGATGGATCAGGTGCTCGCGATCGGCGCGCAGTAGTCGATCGACGTCAATCTCGCGAGCGGAAGAGGGTGTGGGAGCCTGAACCATCGTGAGCTACCTCGCGGACGGGTGTTAGCCGAGTGTAGCAAGTACGCCAGGCTAGCCTGTGGGCCGAGGCGTGCGGGCGCACTCGACACGCCCCCGGGCGGGCGGTGCGGCTTAATGACTTTTTAACTCTTGACGAGGCTCACAGGCGGCAGGTTCAATCCCCAATCACGGTCGAGTGTTAAGCAGGCGTTAAGGGAGTTGGCCCAGCAAGCGCCGGTGACCGGGAACCGATCGAGGAGGTGTGACTTAGCCGAGCTGCAACATCGAGGCGTGACAACGTAACAGCCGAACGTCGCCAGCCGCGTCGAGTGGGCGCGGCGCCGTGGCGTGAATACGCGTGGAGGTGAGGATGAACTTGAAGGGAGTTTTTCCGCGCCTTGCAGCAGGCGGCGCCGTCCTGGCGTTGCTCGGTGTGAGTGCAATTCCGGTTTCGGCGGTGGCCATCGGACCGTCACTCGACGTTTCGAACCCGTCCGCCGGCAGCTATATGCGACGCGGCAAGCACATGTTTACCGGCGTGGCGTGCGACAAGAACGCCAAGAGCGGCAGCGGCATCAGCAGCGTGACCGTGTTCCTGGGCGACCGGGACGCCGCCAATGGAGTGGCGTTCTATGTTCCTGGCGGTTACCTGGGGACAGCCACGCTTGGCAAGCCGACGACCGGCGGACCTTGCTCCGGCGTGAGCGGCGCGGGTTGGAGCCTCAAGACCAAGTCGCTGAAGAAAGGCAAGTACACGCTCTTTGTGTACGCGCGCAGCTCGGTAACAGGCGGTGAGACGGTCACGCAGATTCCGATCCGCGTCGACAAGCCGTAAATAACTTCGAGGGTCGCGAGTCGTAATTGGAGGCCGACTCACGACTCACGACTTACGACTCGGACTCTCCGTGAGAAACCAGTCGATCAGCCTTCGCGCGATGCTGAGCTTGCCGGGCAGACGCGGCAGCTCACCGTGACGGTTGAACCATGCCGCTTCGGCGATCTCCTCGGTCTGCGGGCGAATCTGGCCGGAGGCGTAGTGCGCGGTGAAGCCGATCATCAGCGAATGCGGAAATGGCCACGGTTGGCTGCCGAAGTAGCGGACGTCCTTCAGCTCCAGGTCGACCTCCTCGCGGACCTCGCGCGCCACCGCTTCTTCCAGTGATTCGCCAGGCTCGACAAAGCCGGCGAGCACGCTATAGAAGCCTTCGGCAAAGGCTCGGTTGCGCGCCAGCAGGAATTCGTCGCCGCGTTGTACGAGCATGATCACCGCCGGACTCAATCGTGGGAAGCTGAGCAGACCGCAGCTCGGGCAGAGCTTGGCGCGCTCGGCCGGAGCATTGGCGGTCGGCTGGCCGCACCGACCACAAAAGCGATGGGTCTGATCCCACAACAGGATCTGCACCGCGCGGCCGGCGATGGAGTAATGCTCATCCGCCAGTCGGCCATATAGCGCACGCAGTCCCTCGAGCACCGTTTCGGCGGGCGGCTCCACAATGGGGTCGAGCTCCACCGTATAGCAATCGAGGTCATCCAATCGGCCGAGGTAGTGGGCCCTTTCGAAGTCGGTACCGAGCGCCACCAGCTCGGCGTAGTCGAGCAGGGTTGCCCGTTCGCTCGCCACGCGGACTAACAAGCGGTCGCCGCGGAATGGGAACCACAATGCCGCTCGAGGCGCTTCGTCTGGCGGATGGAGCGCTGGTAGGAAGCGGAAGGCGGTGTCAGGCGCGCTGGACGGCGGCTCGTGCAAGGTGCCCGTGGAGGGTGGTGAAAAATGACGGAGGCCATGCTGTCGGGTCGCCCGCCGGCAAGCCGAGCGCCTCCGCGGCTGGCGCAAGCGCGTCCGCCCTGGGATTGCCGACGTCGAGTGTGGTGACGGTGCGTGCAGCCGCGGCCATGCGCTCGTGCATCGCGACGCTGTCACGCAGCGCGCGCTCGACCGACGGTCCGTCGAGCACGGACTCCAGCACGCTGCCGTCGAGCGCGCGGAATCGGTGTCCCATGTGGAGGCGCCTGGGACGCACATCTTCCATCAGCAGCTTCTGGCTCGCGGCGTACGCAACCGGATCTACGTAGAGTGGGACACCGGGGCTGCCACATACCTGAACGCTGTCGCCGGTGAATGCCCAGTCCAGCCCGCTGAGCACGAATGACACGGAGCCTGGCGAGTGGCCTGGCGTGTGTATCACTTCGATCGTAACGTCGCCGCCCAGACTGATCTGCTCGCCACCGTTCAGCGCACGGTCGGCGGCCAATTCACCCGAGAGGTTTTCCATGATCAGTGCGTCGTGCCGGGCGAGCGCGGCAGCGTCGTCCAGGTAACGGAACCGCAGCGCCTGATAACCATTCGGCACCATATGCGCCCGGCGCGACCTCAGAAGCTCCGCGTCGGCGGCGTGCAGGGCAAGAGAAACGCCGTCGGCTGCCATGGACCGCGCCGCGTGGGCTCCGCCGATGTGGTCCCAGTGGCCGTGCGTGGCCAGGATCCAGCGCACATCCTTTAATGAGACGCCAGCAGCGCGGAGTGCCGGTTCGATGGTGGCTTGCGGCGAGGCGGCCACGCCCGTGTCGACCAGCGCTGGTTGGGGCGCATCGATGTAGTAGACGTACACAACGCCACCCGTTTGCCCGAAGGGGCACGGGATGGGCACGACCCGCGGCTCGGTAGGCATGCCCGGTACGTTAACGTACCGGTCGATGACCGTGACCGCGGGACGTGCATGCACGTGGTACATCCGCCATGTGGACATGTTTCGGCGTCTGTCGCAGGATGAGGCCGACGGTCTGATGCAGGCAATGACGTTGCGGCACTTCGCGCCGGGTCAACTCATCGTCGGTCCCGAAACGCAGCCCGAGCTGGTGTGCATTTTGCGATCGGGCATCGTCCGACTGTTCCATCGCGAACCCGACAGCCGCGAGACGACGATCGAGCGGCTGCTCGCGGGCCACCTGTTCGGCGTGACCGGCTATCTGACCACCGACGCTGGCGGACTGCTGGCCCAGGCAGAAACGGAAGTCGACCTGTGCCTCGTCGAGGGGGAGCGCTTCCTGGACATCGTGTCGAAATGGCCGCCGGCGCTGCTCGAGCTGGCCGCCGGGCTCGGCGTTCGCGTGCGCGCTGGCGACGAACTGCTCGGCCGAATGACGGCGACGGGCTCGCGCGCACGCCTGGCCGCAGTGCTGTATCGACTGGCGCGCGACAGTAGCGAGACCCAATTGGGCGGTGGCATGCGTCTGCGCGCGGTGCCGCGGCACTCCGAGCTCGCGGCCGAGATCGGCGCAACCCGCGAAACCGTCACGCGCATGCTCGCGCGTCTGGAACAGGATGGCTACATCCGCCGCTTCGGGCGCCAGATCGTGGTTCCCGATACGGACCGCCTGGCGGACGACTTCGATCTATCCTCTGTCTGAGGACTTTCCCGCGCCAGGCCGCCCATGACCACTCGTGCCGAGCCGAACCTTACCTACGCCGGTTACCTGCACCTGGACGCGATCCTCAACGCCCAGCACCCGGTTGCGCCTGAGAATGAGGGGCCCAGTGTACGGGCCGCCGAGCACTTCTTCATCGTCACTCATCAGGCGTTCGAGCTGTGGTTCAAGCAACTCCTGCTCGACCTCGCCGATGCCGCCAAGCTCCTGCCGCCGCCGGCGAGCGACGTCGAGCAGGCGCTCGACCATCTGCAGCGAGCGCGATCCATCCTGCGCCTGCTGGTGCAGCAAATGGTGCTGTTCGACCATCTGTCACCGCGCAGCTTTCTCGCCTTTCGACCGTACCTCGGGACGGCGAGCGGATCGGAGTCCGCGCAGTTCCGCGAGGTCCAGAAGGCGTTGGGCCTGCGCGGCCGTGCGGTCAGCCCCGTCTTTGTGGCATTCCGGGCGGCGATGCAAGCCCGCGCCCTGACGTTGGAGCAGACGTACCGCGATCCCTCGGCGGCTGGCGCGCTCTACCGTGTGGCCGAGGCGCTGGTGGACATCTCCGAGGAGTTCTGGCAATTGAACGCCGTCCACGTCCAGATCGCCGAGCGGACGATCGGCCAGCGCCCCGGCACCGGAGGTACGACGGGCGTCGCCTATCTGGCCGAGGGTCTCGAAAGCGCCCGCGCGTTCCCCGAGCTCTGGGACGTGCGCACCCGGCTCTGACGAGCTATCAGCCGTCAGCTACCAGGAGTCGACGAGGTCGGGTGGAAGAAACACGCTCAGGCCGCTGCCGCCTTCTACTACTTCTGGCGAGACACGACGAATAGGTTTGCTGCGCGCAAAGGCGAGCAGCTGCTGCGAGTTGCAGAAGGGACTCAGCCGCCGCAGGTGCTGGGCGGTGGCATAAACCGTGTGGTAGTCGCCCTCGAGCGCCTGTGCTGGCGATAGCCACACCCCTTCACTGGTCTCGATCGTGTCGTGCAGCGCGGCCTGAGCAGGCGGCATTTCCGCCACGAAGAAGCGGGTGTCAAAACGCACCGCGAGCAGTCGCGGTGTGACCCAGTGCGAAAACGGCACGAGGAGGTCGAAGGCCGGCTGCCAACCCCAGTCGGCAAACACTCGCGCAAGCGACAGCCTCTGCGCCTGAAGCGCCAGGCGCGTCGACTCGAGGCGCTCTTTCAATGAGGTGTCCGAGTCGCTCACGTTGAGCACGCCACCCGCGGCGTCGCGCGCCAATAGCACACCCGCCTCTTCGAACAGCTCGCGCAAAGCGCTGACGTAGAAGGCGGCGGCCTGGGTCGGCTCCACGGGCGTGTCCGCGCGCACTGAGATCGCCTGAGCGAGGCCTTCTCGATCTAGCTCAGGTTCGAACTCGAGGTCGTCGGCGCGAATCGTTCCGCCCGGGAACACATACGCGCTCGGCGCCACCGGCGAGCGGGCGTGGCGGCGGACCATGAACGTTTCGAGCCCCGAGGTCCCGTCGCGAACGAGGATGACCGACGCGCTCGGCCGCGGCTCGACCACCTCAGTGCACAGCGGCCATGCGCTACACCTGGCTCAGCGTCTGGCGCCAGGCGGCCGACAGCGACGGCACTTCGCGCAGAGCGGCCGCCTCGGCGCGATCGTTTGATCGCAGCCGCATGGCTCGGAACGCGCGCGCCACCGTCCAGTCGGGTGCCTGGCGCTCGACCAGGAGCACCGGCTCGCCAGCGGCTACCTCGCCTTCCTGGAGAACCCGCAGGTACCAGCCGTGTCGTCCCGTCGCTTCGACGCGCTGGGTCAGGCCGGGCGTCTTCCAGCGATGGGTGATGTTCGCGCAGGGTTGACGCGGCTGCGAGACCTCGACGCGCGTGTCACCGATGGCGAAGACGTCGCCGAGGCAGACGTTTGTCTCGTCAAGGAAGGTGAGGGTGAAGTTCTCGGCAAATGCGCCGAAGGCCAGCTCGGGCATGTCGAGCTCGGAGCGCCAGAATGGATAGTGGCTCGCGGCGTAGGCCAGTACGGCCTTGTCGGGGCCGCCGTGGACCCGGGTATTGGCCTGCCCATCGCCGACCAGGTTCGTACGGCCCAGCCACACGGGCCCCGCGACTGGCGTTTTGAAGAACCCGGTCCGCCACGGCTCGTCCATCGGATCGGCTGCGCCGGGCTCGCCATGCACCGCCGGCAACCCGACCTGGATCGAAACCAGGCGCGGCAGCGGGACTGAGGCCATCGCCCGCAGTGTAACCATGCCAGCGCCCCACAAGGGGGGTCCCCTCTGGGGTAAAACCTTTGAGAATGCGCGGAGTTGTCGTCGCGCCCCAGCCCGCGGCGGCGGAAATCGGAGCAGAGCTTCTCGCCCAGGGCGGCAACGCCTTCGACGCGGCCATCGGCGCCGCGTTCGCCCAGATGGTGACCGACCCGCAGATGTGCGGGCTCGGTGGATTCGGCTGCGCGACATATGCCTGGCCGGGTGGCTGTGAGCACCTGGGGTTCCATGCGCGCGCGGGCTCACGCGCGACTCCGGACATGTGGGCGGCCGACTTCCGCGGCCGCACTGAGCTCGGCAACTACACCCTGTTCGACGACTACCGATCAAATCTCGGGCACACGTCCGTCGGCACGCCCGGCGTCGTGGCTGGCCTGGCCAGCCTCCACAGTCGTGCGCAGCTGCCGTGGGCGCAGCTGATCGAGCCGGCGGTGAAGCTGGCGCTGGACGGCTTCCCAGCGCCGGAGTTCGCGTTCGAGAGCCTGCGGCGCCTGCCGCAGCCCGGTATGCCGAGCGGTGAGCAGCGAGCCCGATGCACGCCGGATTCGGCATCGCTGTGGTGCCGCGCCGATGGCAGTCTGAAGCAGCCTGGAGACCAGTGGGCGAACCCGCACCTGGGCGAGACGCTCAAACGTCTGGCGCGCGCCGGCGCGCGCGACTTCTACGTGGGCGATCTGGCTACCCGTATCGCCGACGAGCTCGCGCGCGGCGGTGGCTACGTCACCCTGGAGGACCTGCGCCGGTACGAGGTGCGGCTGTCCCAGCCTGTTCGGGGTACCTTCCGCGGTCTCGATGTGCGCAGCTCGTCCGCTCCCGCGAGCGGGATCAGCGGCGTGCAGATGCTGCAGATCCTCGACCGCTTTCCGCCCCTGGTGCCCGAGCAGCCCGAGTCGTACGTGCTGTTGGCCAGCGCGATGCGTGAGGCGTTCGCCGCCAGGCTGCGAGCCGTCGCCGACCCGGACTTCGTCGCGGTGCCCGTCGATGAGCTCACGGGTGGCGCATGGGCGGACGCGGCGGCCGAGCGGATCAGAAACAAAGCTACGCTCGGAGCTGTCGCGACGGTCGGTGGTGAGGGGACGACGCACGTCTCCACCTGTGACGCCGACGGCAACGCGGTGGCGCTGACCCACACGCTCGGCATCTTCTCGGGCGTGATCGTGCCCGACACTGGCATCGCCCTGAATAGCGGGATGGATCTGTTCGATCCACTGCCTGGCGGGCCGAACTCGATTCAGCCGGGCAAGGCCCGAGTTTCGGGCATGGCGCCGACGATCGTGTTCGACGGCAGGCGGCCGGCCATCGTCACTGGCGCGCCCGGTACCAACGCCATCGTGACCAGCGTCGTCCAGGTGATCGTCGGCGTCGTTGACGGCAAACTCACCCCGGTCGAGGCGGTTTCGGCGCCGCGCGTGCACTGCGAGGGGGGACCCGAGGGCGGACCCGAAGGTGGGCCAGTGTTCGTCGAGGGTCGCGTTCAGCGCGCCGCGCGGGACGCGCTGTCCGAGGCAGGCTTCGATCTGCGGCTGATGCCGACCAACTACGCACCAGGCTTCGGGCGCAACCAGTTGATCTGTATCGACGCGCGCGGCGACTTCCGCGGCGCGTCGGATCCGCGGCGGGATGGCGGCATGGCGGCTTACTGCTTTCGTTGACGCAAATTTGGGGCGGGGTACACAATCGGCGCGAAGGGGACCTGCTCCTACACTTTAGGGAGGCGTGATGGATCTGCCGAAAGAGTCAGCGCTGGCTGAGCGCCGTCTGACACGGCGCGCGATTTTGCGCTACAGCGTGTTGTCAGTCGCCGCCGTGTCCGTGGCTGCTGCCTGCGGCCCGTCCGGCGCACCGGCGCCGCCGACCACCGCGCCAGCGGCAGCGCCTACGGTCGCGCCCGCGGCCAAGCCGACGACGGCTCCCGCCGGTGCCGCGACGCAGGCGCCGGCCGCCGCTGGCGCGCCTACGACCGCTCCCGCTGCCGCGGCACAGGCTGCGCCGACATTTACCAAGGCCAAGATCAACGGCAAGTTGGCGGTCGTCCAGTCCCGCGATTTCCACCCCGACCACAACGCGCTGATCGAAGCCAAGATCAAGGAGTTCGCCGCGCAGCAGGACTACCCGCTCGACCACTCGTACATCGAGGCCTACGCCGGATCCGGCGACGTGGTTCAAAAGCTGACCGCCGCCGTCCAGGCCGGCGATGCTCCCGATGTGCTCATCCATACGCTCGGGTCCTCGCAGCTGCACTTCCTGGACATCATCGATGAGGTTGACTCCCTCGAGCAGGACCTGGAGAAGTTCCACGGGAAGCCCAATCCGGCCAGCACGCGCGAGCACAACCTGGACGGCAAGTGGTGGGCCATTCCTCACTTCATTCGCGCGGGCGGCTTCTGGGTGCGCCAGAGCGCCTTCAAGGAAGCAGGCATCGACCCATTCACCGAGCTGGGCGACCTTGGCAAGCTGCGCGACGCTGCCATGAAGATCTCCAAGCCCGACAAGGAGTTCTGGGGCTGGGGCATGACCGCCAACCGCTCAGGCGATGGCGACACGATGCTCCGCAACGGCATCTGGATGTTCGGTGGCCAGCTCACCGATGAGACGGGCCAGGTCGTTGTGTTCAACAAGGAGCCGTACCGGACCAACACGCTGCTCGGCCTCAATTTCCTCAAGGAGACGTACACCGATCCAAAGTGGGCGTCTATGCTGCCCGCGGGCGTGGCAGGCTGGACCGACCCGAGCAACAATGAGGCCTGGCTAGGCGGCAAGATCGGTATCACCAGTAACGCAGGCACGGTCTTCGCCAAGGCCGTGGTCGACAAGAATCCGGTCGCGGACGACTCGTATCTCATCCTGCAACCGAAAGGTCTGGGACCGGCGGCGCGGGCGCCGGCAGGCGCTGGCGGAGCGATGGTGTTCTTCATCATGAAGGGCGCCAAGAACCGCGACGCGGCGGAACAGCTCATTCGTTACATGCACTCGCCGGACATCTATAAGCAGATGTTCAAGATCAGCACCGGCTACGTCTACCCGCCGCGCGAGTGGGGCTGGGACCAACCCGAGATCACCGAAAGCACGTACGCCAAGCACGTCACTGAGAACTGGAGGAAGATCGCCAACGATCCTAGCGGATACCTCGGCAGCTCCTATCCAGGCCCGCCGACACCCCAGATCAACGCGCTGGATAATTCGAACTTCTTGACCGACATGTTCGGCGAGATCCTGGGTGGCAAGTCACCAGAGGACGCGCTGGCGTCGGCGCACACCAAGGCCGTGCAAACCTTCAAGGAGTTCGGCGCCAAAGGCGAGTAACAGGAGCCTGGGAGAAGAGCCGCCATGGCTGCTCAACACTCTGTCGCGCGAGTCGGAGCGGTGCCGTCGGCGGCGCGCCCCGGCTGGTTCAAAACGTCCACCCGTATCCTGGGCCGCGACTGGCCGATCGGCTGGCTATTCTTTCTGCCGACAGCGCTGCTGTTGTTCGGCCTCATCGGCTATCCGTTTGTGCGGGCGTTGTTCCTGAGCTTCTTCAACGTCGTTGGGGTACGCGAGGGGGCCTTTGTCGGCCTGCAGAATTACGCCAATCTGTGGAGCGACGACTTCTTCCGCCGCTCGATCGTCACCACCACCGCGTTCACCTTCTTCTCCGAGGTCTTCAAGTTCGCACTTGGACTCTGCGCGGCACTGTTGCTCCACAACCTGCCGCGCTGGGGGTCGGTGCTGGGCGGCATCGTCCTGCTGCCGTACATCATTCCCGAAATCGTCCGCGCACTGGCCTGGAGGATCCTGCTCGACCCACTGTTCGGGGCGCTGAACTATATGCTCGTCAACGTCCTGCACGTCACGAGCAAGGGTCCATCGTGGCTGGCAGATACCGGCACTGCGTTACCCTCCGTGATCACCGTCAACGTATGGTCGGGTATTCCGTTCTTCGTCATCCTGCTGTTGGCTGGACTGAAGTCCATCGACCGCGAGGTGTATGAGGCAGCAGCGGTCGACGGTGCGAACGCGTGGCGGCGCTTCTTGCACGTCACGCTGCCAGGTTTGCGCTACGTGATCATCGTCGCCGTGCTGCTGTCGACGATCTTTACCTTCAATGGCTTCACGCTGACGTATCTGCTCACCGGCGGTGGTCCGGGTGGCGCGACCCGCGTGTACGCCATCCTGGCCTACGAATACGCGATTCAGGCGCTGCGCACCAGTGCCGGCGTGGCAGTGGCGATGACGGTGGCGCCTTTCCTGTTCCTGTTGATCCTGGTGCTGGGTCGCTACATGATGCGCCGCGAGGATATCGCCTACTCCAGCGCCGACGAAGGCGCGACGTGGCGCGCCCTTATGTGGGTGTTGTGGCCGGTGCGCATGCTGCTGCGGGGTGTGACGGCGGTGTTCTGGGCGATCAACGGCGCCGGCGAGATGATTTTCGGGGCAATCGCACGCACAATCCGCCGGCCCGGTCAGACGCCGCTGCTCGGGCGCGCAACCTCGCGCAAAGTGGGGGTCGTCACGGTGTACTTGTTGATCGCGGTTGTGCTGATCTTTGAGGTCTTTCCCTTCTATTTCATCTTCGTGACCGCCTTCAAGAGCACCCTCCAGATCCAGCAGATCCAGAGCATGTTCTGGCCCTCGCCGTGGACGCTGGAGCACTTCGTGTTCCTGTTCACCCAGCTTCCATTTGCGACGTGGTACGCGAATACGATCCTTGTCGCTGGCGTCAGCACGCTGGTGTCGTTGTTCGCCGCCAGTCTGGGAGCCTACGCCCTGGTGCGCTTGAAGTGGCGAGGTACCAGTCCGCTCAGCACGGCGGTGCTCGTCGCGTACCTGATGCCACCGGCGCTCATGTTCATTCCGCTGTATGCCATCCTCAATCAGCTCAGGCTCATCAACACGCCCGGCGCGCTGATGGTGACGTACCCGACCGTGGTATTGCCATTCGCCACGTGGCTGATGATGGGCTATTACCGTTCGATTCCCGAAGAGCTCGAAGACGCGGCGATGATCGATGGCTGCAACCGCTTCCAGACTTACTACAAGGTCGTGCTGCCACTGGTGCGACCGGCGCTGCTGGCGGTAGCGCTCTTCGCGGTCACCCAGTCTTGGAACGAGTTCCTGTACGCCAAGACGTTCCTGCGCAGCACGGAGGTGTTCACGCTGCCCGTCGGACTCGGCCAATTGATCGTCGCCGATGTGCAGCCCTGGGGTGAGCTGATGGCCGCCTCGCTGCTCACGGCGCTGCCCGTCATCGTCTTCTACATGTTGGGCCAGAAGTTCATGATCGCCGGCCTCACGGCGGGCTCGGTAAAGGGGTGACGGCCGCCCGTCGAATCAACAAGACAGTTGAGCTGCTGGCGCAAGGCCAACCCATCTATTACGTCGGTGTCGAGGACCGCGGTTACGCGGGCGGCAAGGCCGCGGCGCAGACCTGGGCGGACTACATCACGTACGAGATGGAGCACGGCCCATTCGATGTCAGCCGCCTGCTGGACTTCATGCGTGGTCTGGTGGACGGAGGTCCAACTCCGAGCGGTCACCGGACTCCAGCCGTCATCGTCACGTTGCCCGCCACCGGTGCCGACGAGCAATCGTTCCGTGCCAACTCCTGGATGGTCAGCCAGGTCCTGGCGACTGGAGTCCACGGCATCCTGCTGTGCCACGCCGAGTCACCAGGAGCCGTCCAGGCTTTCGTGGAGTCGACCCGTTATCCATTCGTGACCGTCGGGCTGGACCGCGGGCTGGATGTGGGCCGCCGGGGCAGCGGTGGCCAGGCGCAGGCCGCCGCCATCTGGGGTCTGGAAGTGGGCGAGTACCTGCGCCGCGCGGACCCGTGGCCGCTCAATCCGGACGGCGAGCTGTTACTGGGACTCAAGATCGAAAATGTGCGGGCGCTGGGGACTGCCGAAGCGACCACCGCCGTGCCGGGTATCGCATTCGCGGAGTGGGGCCCGGGTGACATGGGCATGTCACTGGGTTTTCCGGATGCCCACGACCCGCCCTATCCACCGGCGATGCTCGCCGCGCGCGAGCGCGTGCTCGCCCACTGCAAAAGCAACAAGCTCGCGTTTCTCGAGATGGTCACACCCGAGAATGTGCTCGAGCAGATCGCCGCCGGTGTGATGATCGGCGCCGGTAAGCAAGCCGCCGCAGCGGCCAGCATCGGCCGCCGCCACACTCAGCGCCCCGAGCCCTGGTAGAGGCGGGGGCGGGGCGTCACGCGCCGGAGTAGGCCGGTGGGCGCGTGAAGCCTCCCATCTCGCGTGACGCGAGGCCCGCCACGCGGATCGGCGTGCGGTCCTCCAGGTAAGGTCCGATCGCCTGGAGTCCAATGGGCAGGCCTGCCGGTGAAAGTCCGGCAGGAAACGCGGTCGCCGGCTGACCGCACAGCGTGGCCAGCCCCGGATACACGAGCTGGTGTCCGTACGGAATCTGCTGCCCGTCGATATCCATGGTGCGGTCGAGGTCCGTTTCGTCTGGCGGCCACTTCGTGTCCACGTGCGGAAAAGCGGCGCCCAGGGTGATCGGCGCCAGCAGCACGTCCCACTCGGCGAAGAACTCGCGGAAGGCAGCCCGGTACGCCTCACGCCGCGCGTGCCAGGCGAACCAATCGGCGACGATCGCGCGGAGTCCAGCCAGCCGCGCCGCCGCCCACTCGCTGTCCGCGGCGCGGCGGCCCAGCTGCTCCGCCTGCTGCGCGCGCTCATCGGCATTGAAGCGCACGGACATCGCCGCATTGAGCATCGACAGGTACAGCACGTGATGACCGCGCACATCGCCGAAGGCCGCCGGCTGGGTCACCTGCACGGTCGCGCCGGCCCGAGCCAGCCGACTGGCAACGGTGTCGAGCGCCTCGCGCACTGCCGCGCTGACAGGCAGCCAGTCGATCGCCGGCAAGATCGCCACCCGCAAGCCCGGGAGCTGGTCCGCGCGGGCCGGGGGCAGCTCCAACCGCCAGGCAACGTCTTCGCCCGCGTCGGGCCCAGACGTGACATCAAGCCCGAGCTCGAGATCCTCGGCAGTGCGCGCCAGTGGACCCTGGACGCCCATCACCGCCGCGGCATTGGGTCGCACCGGTTGCGCAAACTGTCCGGAGCGTGGCAGCGCCGTCTCGCTGGGTTTGTGTCCAAACACGCCACAGAAGGCGGCCGGGACGCGAATGGAGCCGCCGATATCGCTGCCGAACTCGAGCGGACTGAGTCCAGCCGCGACAGCCGCGGCACCGCCACCGGTGCTGCCGCCGGGGGTGCGCGAGGCATCCCACGGGTTTACAGTCCGGCCGTAGATCGCGTTGGCGCTCTGCCAGTCGGCCAGCATGGGCGGAATGTTGGTCTTGCCCAGCAGCACGGCGCCGGCCCCGAGCACGCGCCTGGCGATCGCGCCGTCTTCGGTCGCCCGGTAATCAGCGAGGTCGGGCACTCCAGCGGTGGTGGGCAACCCCCGTACGTTCATTGACTCCTTCAGCGTCACGGGCAGGCCCAGCAAAGGCCGGTTCTCGCCGCGGGCTCGCGCCGCATCGGCGGCAGCGGCAACACCACGCGGATCATCGGCGGGCACCACAACCGCGTTGAGCGCAGCGTTGTGGCGAGCGATGCGATCCAGGTGCAGCTCGGTGAGCTCCGCGGACGAGACACTGCGTTCGCGCAACGCGGCGAGCATGGCGCCCGCGGGCGCGAAGCTATCAATCGCGGTGGTGCTGAGCATGCCCCACCCTATCAGCCGACCGCGGAGATGGGAAGCATCCTTTCGGCCCCGAGCTCGGCCAGCACACGCTGCGCGTACTCGGCTCCGCGGCGGTCCTTGCTGAGCGCGTCGCCTTCGCGCGCACCCTCGACCGCCAGGTAGCCGTCGTACCCCGCGTCGAGCATTGCTGCGATCGCGAAGCAGGCGCTGCAGGTTCTTGCAGTGCCAGTACACCGCCCGCGGAGCGAGTGCGACGATGGCCGTCTCGGCTGTTTCGTCCGGGTACTCGTAGTGCCAGTAGATGTTGCCCAGGTCCGGATTGGCTCCGACATTTCGCAGCCCGACCAGGTCCAGCAGGTGGAGCGTGGCCGTCGAATTGTCGGCTATGGAGCCCTGGTGGACCTCGATGGCGATGCTGACGTCCAGGTCGCCCGCCACTCGGCCCGCACTACGCAAGCGATCGGCGGTGAGCACGAAGTCCTGTTCGGACGAGGTGCGGCTGCCCCCCTGGGACACCTGCTCACCCTGGCGACCGGCGCCAGGTCCGTCCGGATGTGTTGGCGGAGCAACCAGCGCGGTGTTCACGATGCTGGCGCCTGTCCAGCCGGCGTAGCGAATCGCGCGCTCGAGCTTCTGGCCGGCCCGCGACGAGCTCAGCGGGTGCGCAAGGCCGCCGCCCGCGCGGACGGCGCCGATGACCAGCCCATAGTCCTGCACCTCGCGGGCTAACTCGCGTGCGGCGTGCTCGTCGGCCGCCTCGTCAACGCCCACTTCGACGGCGTCAAAACCGATCTCCTTGACCAGCGGCAGGTAGCGGCGGCGCTCCGCCCGCGGCGGCATCTCGCCGAATTCATCCCGCGCACTTGGATAGAACACCCCACGTCGCAGTGCATAGCACAACTTCACGCGCGCCATGATAGGTGGATCGGCGGACTACAGTAGAGCCCCCGCGGCATGATGGGCGAGCCGGCCGACTAAAGTAGAGCCCCGCATGGCCGCCCTGTTCAAGCTCGCACTCCTGGTGCTGGTGGCGGTCGCACTCTTTGGGGGGCTCGCTGTCGGTGGCGTCTACGTTCTCGGCGACCAGCGACTGAACCGTAGGGTGGCCGTTCCCGATGAGTCAGTGGCAGTGCCGATGGATCTGGCGTCGGCTCATCGCGGGCAGCACCTGGCGAGCGCTGTCGCGCTGTGCGTCGACTGCCACGGGCCGAACCTTGCGGGTAGAGTCGTTTTCGACCAGCGCGGACTCGGCCGCATCGTCGCGCCCAATCTCACTCGAGGTCGCGGTGGTATCGGCGCGAGTGACTCGGATGCCGACATGCTGCGCGCCATCCGCCACGGCGTCGACCGCACTGGTCGCCAGTTGCTGATCATGCCGTCTGACAATTACACCCGGCTCAGCGACGCCGACGTGGGCGCCATCATCGACTACATCAGGTCCGTACCCTCGATCGACACATCGCTCCCAAGCACCGAGATACTTGCGCTCGGCAAAATCCGCTTCGCCACAGGCCAGCTCGCACTGCTGCCGTCGGCGAATATCGACCATTTCGCTCCGAGGCTTGCGCCGCCGGCGCCCGCACTGACGGCCGACTACGGCAGTTACCTGGCCGAGATCGCTGGCTGCGCGACGTGCCACGGACCTGGACTTTCTGGCCTTGGCGGCTGGTCCGAAGCGGATTTCCTTCGGCTGATGCGCACCGGCACGCGTCCGGACGGCCGTGTGCTGAGTACTTCGATGCCCTGGCCGTACTTCGCTCAAATGTCCGAGGACGAGCTGCGCGCGATCTGGCGCTACCTGGATAAGCTGTCGCGGTGAGCGTCAGTGGCGACTCTGCCGCAATGCTGGAAGTCCGCGGACTTGCGGCGGATTACGGTGATGTGCGCGCGCTGTGGGACGTCTCGCTCGAGGTCCGACGGGGGGAAATCGTGGCATTGATCGGTCCGAATGGAGCCGGCAAGACCACGCTGATGCACGCCATCGCCGGCCTCCACCGGCCCAGCGCCGGCAGCATCGTCTTCGAAGGCGCGTCACTCCACATGCTGCTGGCGCACCGCGTGGTGGAGCAAGGGGTTGTGCTGGTGCCTGAGGGTCGGCACATCTTTCCGAGCATGCGCGTGATCGAGAACCTGGAGATCGGCGCCTTTGCCGCGCGGGCACGTCCCGAGCGCGCCAGAACGCTCACGTGGGTCTTCGACGTCTTTCCGATTCTTGCCGAGCGCCGCAATCAGCTCGCTGGCACGCTCAGCGGGGGCCAGCAGCAGATGCTCGCGATCGGTCGCGCGCTGATGGGCCTACCGCGACTGCTGTTGCTCGACGAGCCCAGCCTCGGGTTGGCGCCGCTCGTCATTCGCGACATCTTCGGCGTGTTGCAGGCCGTCAACCAACGCGGCCTGACCATCCTGTTGGTCGAGCAGAACGCGCGCATGGCGCTCCAGCTGGCTGACCGCGGCTACATCCTCGAACAGGGCAACGTCGTCGGCGAAGGCAGCGGCGCCCAGCTGCTGGCCGACGTCGGCGTCCAGCGCGCCTACCTGGGCTACGTCGGCGCATCTTGAATCGCCTCTCCCTTTGGGAGTGGATTAAACCGCGCGCAGCGCGGGTGAGGGGTGCGTACGAGCGCAAGCGTTCAAGCTCGTACGCATCCCTCACCCCAGCCCTCTCCCAGAGGGAGAGGGAGATGCATTTACGCGACGGCGTTGAGCAGCAGCTCGTGGATGTCGGCGTTGCGGACGCCGGCGGCGTGCTGGCTGGCGTAGGGCTCGCGGAGGGGACGACTGACGATGATCGGCACGATCTGCTCGTGACGGCCGCCGTGCGAGCGGAGGCCGTTGCCGATTGCCGACAGGTCGTGCTTGGCGGCAGATTTGCCGAGCGCTGTCTGTGCATCAGCGGTCACTGACAGGTCCCCGATGCGGTCCGTCGGGTGCTCGAAGATGACCGCGGCCTCCTCGCGTGAATAGACCTCCTCCACACCATCCAGCGCGGCGATGGCCTGGCGAGCGCGCTCCAGCTGCGCGTCGCCAACGTGCACCCAGGCGAACGAGCCGAGCGCGCCGTGATGCACGACGTACGGGTCGGTGATCGGCAGCACCACCCGAGCCGTGCTCACGCCGGCGGCGTCCAGCACATCCTCCAGGTAGATGATCCGCGGTTTAGCGTTCATGCCGTGGTCGGCGGTGATGCCGATCAGAAACCCCTCACGCGCGTACTCGGCGAGCAGCTCGTCGAACCGCTGAAAGAAGCGGTCCGCCATCGTGTCCCCAGGTGGCTGCTTGTGCTGGACATAGTCCGTCAGGCTGACGTACAGCAGGTCGAGACCCAGACGGCGGTGGACCGCCAGGCCGATCTCCATCGCGTACTGACTCAAATCCCAGTCGTAGATGCCAGGGTTCGGGCGGCCAACCAGCTCGCACACATTGCCAAGATGGAATGCGGGCAGCTCAAGCCGATCGGCACACTCGGCGCTCACCGACGGCACCTCGCCGGTGCCGAGCAGGCGACGAAGCTTGTCCTTTGCCGTCACCATCAGGACGCGCGCACCTGCCGCCTGAAGCGCGGCGTGGATGGTCGGAGCCCGCAGAAAGCGCGGATCGCTGAGCTGGACTTCCTCGCCGGAGGCTGGGTCCAGGTAGTGATTGCCGGGCACGCCGTGCAGGCTCGGCGACACGCCCGTCACGATCGACAGGTTGTTGGGATTGGTGAGCGACGGCATGCAGCCACGGCCGAGGGCGTAGACGCCTCCGTTTGACAGCACAGTCTTCAGATGAGGCATCAGCGCGCGGGAAAAAGCATCGTCCAGGTAACGCGGATCGCCGCCGTCGATGGTGAAGACCACTGTTGGCTGCCGCGGCAGCCTGTACTCGCGCCCATTCACCACACGAAAGCCGTCCACGCGGTGGATTGTGCAAGATGATGGCGTGCAGTACGTGGCCGTCGCCGCCGGGGCGATGCTCGGCGCCAACCTGCGGTACCTGGTGGGCAACTGGGCGGCGGATCGCTGGGGCGCGGATTTCCCGTACGGAACGTTCCTGATCAACGTCACTGGCGCGTTCGCCATCGGGGTGTTGCTTGCCTTCATCGGCGAGCGCGTGGGAGTGAGTCCGCTGTGGCGGCTGTTCTTCGCCACCGGCTTTCTGGGTGGCTACACCACGTTCAGCAGCTACACGTGGGAGGCGCTGACGCTGGCGCAGGAAGGGGAGTGGGTGGGCGCAGGGGTATACATTCTCGGCAGCAACGTGCTCGGTTTCGTGGGCGTGTGGCTGGGCGCCACATTGGCACGCCTCGCGCCGCTATAGAGGGTGGGCGAGGATGGACGTTGAGGGCCCGGGCCAGCGCGTTCGTATCTACATCGGCGAGCAGGACAAAGCCGCCGGCAGCCACCGGCCGCTCTGGGAAGACCTGCTCAGCCTGCTGCGTCGGGAAGGCGCCGCTGGCGCCACCATGTTTCGCGGGTTGGCTGGCTTTGGCGCCCACAGCCGCCTGCACGTGGCGCGCCTGGCAGACATCGTCCCCGACTTGCCGGTGGTGGTCGAGTGGATCGATTCTCCCGAGCAGGTGGAGCGCCTCTTGCCGCGTATCTCGGCGCTGGTGCACTCGGGGACGATCACGGTCGACGATCTCACGATCGTCAAACACACGCATCGCGCGTCGGAGCGATCAGGGTGACGCGGGGACGAGACACAGCGGCCGCCGCTTGAGCTTCTTGCGCGGCAGCGGCGGATCGCGATCTGGGTCCTGGCCATTCAGGACGCGGCGGATGAGCATCGCCGGTTCGGGCAGGGACGTCTCACCCAGCGACAGGCGCCACTCGCCGGACGGCTGCGTGCGGCGCATCAGCTCGGCGATGCTCGCCATTTCATAGGCCACGTCGTGAAGGTAGGCGCGCGCACGCCGGCGGCCGACGCGGCGTACTTCCCGCCACCGGTGGCACAGATGCTCCGCCGAAGCTTCGCGTTGCACTTGCGCATCGTCTATCCGGTTCGGCTCGTGGATGTCGACCGAGCACGTCGCAGCGCGTGGACCGAGCGCGACGTCGAGTGCCGCGATCACGTCGGGTCGCGCGGTGCAGACGAGGGCGTCCAGGCGGTCCGCCCAGTAGAGCAGCACCAGGCTGGTGCGGATGGCCCAGCCGGCCAGCTGATGTGGGTCCTGGGTGAGGCGGGGCTTTCGCCAGCCGGGCCGCGGGTTCCAGCTGCCTGGCAAATGGTCGGGCGCGAGCACGGCGGTGCCCGCGTTCAGGAGCGGTGCGGCCCGAACCAGCAGGCCGGCCTGCTCGGCCAGCCTGCGCGAGTGCTCATCTTTAATCAGCGGGTCGTGCCAGGCTGCGTAGAGCAGGGCTCCCGTGTCGTAGAACGGGTCGAGCACGAACAGGCGACTGAACAGACACGCGGCCGCTCTCAACGCGCGCTCGTCTTCAAGGAGAACCACGGCCCGCCAGCGGCCCACCGAGCTCTTCAGCGCGCGCACCTCGTCGTCGGTCGGTACGCGGTGGCCGATGGGTGAACGGGCCGGGTAGTCGCCGATGTCCTGCAGCACGCCGACGTACTCGGCGCGGTTGGTCGGCAGCTCGAGGATGGCGTGCTCCGCCTCTGGTGGAGAAAGCTCGGCGTAGCCGCGGCTGGCCATGGCCCGCCAGCCAGCGCTCAGCGGCACACCCACGCGAGCCATCTTCGCACGCGCCGGCTGGCCGCCACCCTCACCCCGCGCTCCGCTGCGCTCCACGGGGCAGGCCCGCGCTCCGCTGCGCTCCACGGGGCAGGCCCGCGCTCCGCTGCGCTCCACGGGGCAGGCCCGCGCTCCGCTGCGACCTTTGATGTGACGGCCCGCAAGGCACATCAGTGGACGATGATCGTCCTCGTCGCGCTGGCGTTCGTCTTCGGCGAGCCGCTCGGCGCATTGCCACTGGCGCTGGCCGGGGCGATCATGCTCGTCGGCCGCTTCTGGTGGCCGGCCGACCTGGTGCGTCAGTTCGTCTGGCGCGTCGCCGAGCCCGCCGGTTGGCTGCCGCGCATTGAACGAGAAGAAGATCACGCTACCCGGCGCGTGGCGCGCGTCCTGGGCGGCCTGGTCTGGCTAGCGAGCGCGGCTCTGCTCGTCAGCGGCTTCGCGACGGTGGCCTGGGTCCTGTCATTTGCGATCGCCATCATGGTCGCGCTCGACGCTTCGGTCGACTTCTGCGTTTTGTGCTTCGTGGTCGCGCGGCTCGATCGCCTCGGCCTGAAGTTCAGCTAGATGGCTGAACGTCTCGCCATCATTGTGCTGGTCGCCGTGATGGTGACCGCGGCTGTCCTGGTGATCCGACGCTGGAACGCGCGTCGCGTGATCGAGCTGATCGCCCAGGCGCCGCTCTGGGACGCGCTCGGCGAATCACCCGATGGACGTCGGACGCTCGTCGCGTTTTCGACGCCGTCCTGCGCCGCATGCCATACCGCCCAGGCGCCGGCGATCAAGGCCGTCGAACAGCAGCTGGGCGCTGCCGAGATCCGCGTGATCAAAGTGGATGCGTCGAAGCAGCCCGAGGTGGCGCGCGCGTTTGGCGTGCTGACGGTGCCAAGCACGGTAGTGCTCGAGCCAGCAGGGCGCGTCGTGGCCATCAACCAGGGTTTCGCCCCGAGCCGTCGCCTGATCGAGCAGCTCGAGGGAGCGTAATCTGGCAGCGCATGGCGCTGGCGCAGT
>VBGG01000363.1 GCA_005883405.1 Chloroflexota bacterium
CGTCACTAATGTAAGCGAATACCTCTTCCACCGGACGATGGATCGTGATGGTCCGCTCGATCTTGATCATGGTGTTACCTGCTCTCGTCGCGCGCCGGAGCGCGAGTGTTCACGAGATATGGATTCCAAAGAACCGGAGTACGAGAAGCGCGACGCCCAGCCACACGCCAGCGGCGCCGGCGATAACCAGGATCGGCACACTGTCTTTCATGTGGTCACGTGCGCGTTGCGTAAAGACTCACGCCAGGCGCTGGAAAAACGCGACCAACAGCGCGAAAACCCCCAGCGCGGTGAGCGGCCCG
>VBGG01000364.1 GCA_005883405.1 Chloroflexota bacterium
AAAAGGGCCGCTCATACCGGCTGCAGCACTCGCTGATCGGCGCTCGAGACGAGCGGCCGTAGGTCGTGCACAACCGCCGCTTCACCGCGGGCTTGGGGGACAATCGATCGTGCATCCAACAAGAACCGCTTGCATGTGGACCGATCGCAGAACCAGACACGCGGTCCAACGCGAGGAATGCTCCAGAGAAAGACGTAGCCGCTGCCGCCGCAGCGAGCACACGCCGGAGTGCGCACGTGTTGCGCGAATGCGGTGTTTGTCAGCATGAGTCGAGCCTCCTTTCGCGCGTGATGCGTCCTTCAGGCCTGGTGCGCTGCCGCTGGTGAGGCCGGCGCCAGATCAGACAGATCATCGAGTGAGCGAGCGCCGACCCCAAGCACCAGGCGAGAGGCCGAGCGCTTGACCACCCATTCCATCGGTACGCCGACACGGCGCCTCATCAGGCCATACGAGGTGATCAGCCGGCGCACTCGTTGCGAGACCGGATCGCGTAACAGACCTTCAACATGACCAATCAGCGTGGTGCCGAACGTAATCTCGGCACCCATGAGTAGCTCGTCATTTGTTGCCGCCGACGAAAACATCGCGCTCCTACCCGGTCCGCGTTTGTTTTCGGTAGCCGTGCCTGGCGCGGCGGGGGAGACAATGGTCCTGGAGGTAGCTGGGGTGACGACTACCTCGGTCGGTGTCTGCAAGAGTCTGCCTTTCTTGGGCGAGCGTGCGGCAACGCCACAACAGCTCAATCGATTGGCAAGTGACTCCACGACGGATCGGCGAAAGCGGCCCGTTCGACTGAGGGGTTCAACTTCATACTAACATTATGTTAGGCTTGCAGCAACATCAGCTTAGCACTGTGACAACACGTGCTAGCTGGATCGAGGCCGCATGCCCTTCCCTCACAACCTTCGACGCCAACGCCTGGCCCACTTCCTCTCGCAGGTGGAGCTGGCACGCCAATCTGGCCTGCACGCGCTCACCATCTCACGCCTCGAAAGCGGACGCGTAAAACCCTCAACGCGTACGGTGCGAGCGCTTGCCCAGGCACTTGGCACCAAGCCCGGTGAGCTCGCGACGCCGGAGGAAGTCGCTGAAGCCGACAAGGGCTCGATCCGCTACTAGGCGCCGCGCTCACCTCCTGACAGAAGTTCATCGGATCAGCGACTACCGCCTTACCCAGGCTGGAATCAGCTCAGAAGCACGAGCGGCAGGCCAGATCTAGCCCCGCGTGCGACCACGATGAGTGACCTTGCAAACCCCACGAGAAACGATCGCGCGAGCGGTTCGGTCTCGGGCGCAGAGGGCACGACCAAAGCATCGTCAAGCGCGCGAGGTCCGTCCTGAACCGGTTGCCGGGGCAAAATCCTCGAAGGCGAGACGGCAGAATGTGTCGCCAGCGCGCACGCGGCCGATGAAACAGTTATACGTAGCCGATAAGCGACGCCTGGGAGGCGCCCGGCGGAGGCTCAGCAACTGCTGGTCCCTGGGGCGGCGAGGCGCGCTCGCGGCGTGTGGTGTGCATGGCCTGGCGCGCCGCGAGTCGGTGCCTGAGCGTGCGCCGCTCGGCGGCGGGCGCGCGGCCGACGACATTGGCGATCGCCGTCTCGGCGTCCTGGCCCGACACGTCGATGCCCCGCGCACAGGTCGAGCAGACCGTCAAGAGGCCGTCTCGGCTCTGATACACGTGCGTCTTGCGCTCGTGGCACGCGTCACAGCGTCCACCCGCCGGCCGCGTGCGTCGGCGTCGACGTGGGTCGTCAACCGCGTGGCCGAGCAGGCGGTTGTACAGGCGCACGTAGTCGTCCACCATCCGCTCGGCAGTGAAGTGCCGCTCGACGTGCGCGCGGACCGCTTGACGATCAAGTCGTTGCGCCTGTGCAACCGCCGCGACTGCCGCCTCAAGGTCGTCTGCAGCGACCAGCAGCCCGCTGCTGCCGTCGGCGATCAACTCGGGCATCGAACCCCGACTGAAAGCGATGACCGGTGTTCCGGTCGCCATTGCTTCGACCACGGACAGGCCAAACGGCTCGTCGAACTGGATCAGGTGCAACAACGCGAGCGCTCCGCCTAGCAGGGCATCCCGCTCAGGCGGCCCGACGGAACCGACGAATTGGATCTGCTGACCGTCGACGAAGGGCTCGATGCGCGTTCGAAAGTACTCCGCGTCCTGGACGATGCCAGCGAGAATGAGCCGCTCACCGGTGCGCCGCGCGACCTCGATCGCGACGTGGGCCCCCTTGTCGGGGTGGATGCGGCCAAAAAACAGCAGGTAGTCGCCGCGCGTGGTACGCGGCGTGAATTCCTTCAGATCAATGCCGTGGTGAATGGTGGCCGCGTAGTCGAGATCCGGGTGGCGGTCGGCGGTGCTGATGGCCACCAGATGGCAGATGTCGTTGTACGCCCGGTAGACAGGCAGGATGCGCTCGGAGGAGAAGCCATGGATGGTGGTGACCAGCGGTGCGGCCGCCAGCCGCGCATAGGTGAGCGGCAGGAAATCGAAATGGTTGTGGACGATGTCGAAGGCGCCACTCGCAGCCTGCTCGAACGCCCTCGCGATATGCAGACATTCGTAGACCTTGGCGTCCAACAACGGGTCCTCGGCGTACCCGTGTGGGGCGACGGAACTGAGCCGTGCGCGGGTGACCGAGTCAGCCGTCGCGAACAGCGTGACGTCGACGCCTCGCGCCACCAGACCTTCGGTCAGCATCGATACAGTGCGTTCCCAGGGGCCGTAATGCACAGGCGGCACGCGCCACGCGATGGGCGCGAGCATGCCTACGCGTAGACGCTCAGCCATGCTGCACGAAGTGGGCCCATGTGTCCGGGATGCTAACCGAGCGAATACAGCCGAGCACACGCAGCGTCCGTGCTAGAGTGTCGCTGCTGGCTTGTCCCCGCACTGCGTACCGCGTACTTCGTATTGACGGGACCCGCATCATCCGAGTCGTGCCGCCAGCCAGGCTGACTCAGAATCTCCGGGGATGTCTGTCATGATTGTGGAGAACGCGCGGAGTCTTGGGCGTAAGAACGGCAACCATCGCGAGCTCGACCTCGCGGACGAAGCACCAGCGGAGCAACGCGTGGCCGAACGCCACGCGGTGCGCATGGGGCTGCGCTTGTACTGTATGCTGTGCGGCCGATCTGAGACTGTTCAACGAGCGCCGGCGCGACCGGGGCGCTGTCCAAGCTGCGGCGGGACGCTGCTTACCGAGTTGGATCCTGCCTGAGTCGCGGTCCTGGCAGGGCGACTCGGAGCTCTTTCCAGCGTCACCCGGGCAATCCCATCCT
>VBGG01000366.1 GCA_005883405.1 Chloroflexota bacterium
GAACGGCGATCAGCATCGTGCTCGAGGCGAAAACGGCGTCGGCGATGGCGCCAAGGCCGACCGCGAACATGTGGTGCGCCCACACGCCGAAGGCCAAAAACGCGATGGCGATGCCCGAATAGACCATCACGGCGTACCCGAACAGCGGCTTACGCGAGAACACCGGGATGATCTCCGAGATGATGCCCATGGCGGGCAGGATCAGGATGTACACCTCGGGATGGCCGAAGACCCAGAACAGGTGCTGCCACAGGATCGGATCGCCGGCGTGCGGCACGCTGTAGAAGTTGGTGTCGAAGAAGCGGTCGAACATCAGCAGGATCAGGCCGACCGTGATGGACGGGAACGCCAGCAGGATCAGGATCATCGTGATCAGCGACATCCAGCAGAAGATCGGCATACGCATGAAGCCCATGCCGGGTGCACGCATGTTCAGGATGGTCACGAAGAAGTTCAGCGCGGCGGCGATCGAGGCCACGCCGAGGATCTGCAAGCCGAGCATCCAGAAGTCGATGCCCGGTCCGGGCGAGTACGTGCGCGTGGTCAGGTTGGCGTAGCCGAACCAGCCCGCGTCGGGCGCGCCACCCAGCAGAAAGCTGATGTTGAGCATGATCCCGCCGAGGATGAAGGCCCAGTAGCTGAAGGCATTCAAACGCGGGAAAGCAACATCGCGTGCGCCGATCTGCAGCGGAATAATGAAGTTGAAGAACGCCGCGCCCAACGGCATGATCGCCAGAAAGATCATGGTTGTTGCGTGCATCGTGAACAGCGCGTTGAACATCTGCGCGCTCACCAGCGTGCTATTCGGCGTCCATAGCTGCAAGCGGATGACGAGCGCTTCGAGACCGCCAAAGACGAAGAATGTGCCGGCTGAGACGCCGTACAGAATGCCGATCCGCTTGTGATCGACAGTCGTCAGCCAGCTCCACAGCCCCCGATAGGCCGGCTCAGCCAGTATCGGCGGTGCGACGACCATCCCGCCCGCGCGCGAGACTGGCGCGCTCACTACTGCCATGCGCTCAGCAGCTCCTCCCGGTATTCGTCACTTGAGTGATTGTAGATAAGCGACCAGCACATCCAACTCGTGATCGTTGAGGCTCAGATTGGGCATGATCGAGCCGGGCTTTACACCAGGCGGATCCTTCAGCCAGACGCGCATGTCCTGCGTCGTGTTCTGCAGCACGCTGCCGGCGATCACGCCACGGCTCGCCACATGCGTGAGGTTCGGACCGACTTTGCCCTGGGCTGGCGTGCCGTTGATCGCGTGACACGCCGCGCAGCCACGCGTCTGAAAGAGCTGGCCACCTTCCACGGCAGTCGGGTCGGTCGGCTGCACGACTGGCTGCTGCTGGGACTTGAGCCAGGCCTGAAAGTCGGTCGGGCTCTCGATGATGGCTCGCTCGCGCATGTTGCCGTGCGAGTACCCGCACAACTGGTAGCACTGGCCGGGAAACTCGCCAGTGCTGTTGGGCGTCATCCAGATGAAGTTGGTGTGACCCGGGAACGCGTCACGCTTGCCGCCCAGGGCCGGGATCCAGAACGAGTGGATCACGTCGTCGGACTGCAGGATCAGGTTCGCCGTCTGCCCGACAGGCAGATGCAGCTCATTGGCGGTCACGACGTTGGCGTCGGGGTACTGGAATTCCCACCAGAACTGGTGGCCGATGACCTCCACGTCCATCGAGCTGGGCGGCGCGGGCGCCTGGGTGCTGAAGATAACGGGCAGCGTGATGAACAGGATGTAGCCCACCACGATCACCGGACCCGTGGTCCACAGGATCTCGATGATGGTGTTGCCGTGGATCTGGGGTGGCAGCGGGTCGCGCGGGCGGCGACGGTACTGGATTGCTGCCCAGATCAGCACGCCTTCCACCAGCACACCGATGATGACGCCAAACCAGATCACGACGATGAACAGGTTCAAGCCATCGTCGGCGTACTCCGAGCGTGGGTTGAATGCGGTCTGCGGTGTTTCACTGCACGCGCAGGCGATGAGCCCCGCTGTCGCGACCGCCAGAACGGCGAACAGGCGGCGGACGCGCGAAGGAGCCGGCCAACGTTGCGTCAAGTCATTCGTGATCAGACGTTTCAATCCTCGGGCCACGTGCTTTTCGCCAACCGCTAGACTGGCCCGCCTCGGCAATCTGAGTTGAGCATAGGTACGCGTTCTCAGCAGCGTCAAGCGAACCCCCTGCGCGCGCTGGCAGATGAGGTCGTGGCGTGTCGTGCGTGCGAGGTGGCTGGCTATCTCGCCAGGGCCAACCCGATCCGTCCGAGCGCGCTCGACCAGCCGCGGGTCGTGCTCATCGGCCAGGCGCCGGGAGCAGTCACCGACCGCAAGGGCTACCACTTCGCGGGACCAGCCGGACGGTTCCTGTCGGAGTGGCTGGACAGGGCAGGTTTTCCGCCTGGCTATTTTCGGCAGCACGTGTATCTCACGTCGCTGACGCGCTGCTACCCAGGTAAATCGCGCTCGGGCAACGGCGATCGTCCTCCTTCTTCGCAGGAGGTCGCCCTGTGCCGGCACTTCCTCGATCGAGAGCTCGAGCTGATCCAACCGGAGCTAGTGCTGCTGGTCGGCAAGATGGCCATCGAGGCGTTCCTCGGTCGGCGACCGCTGGTGGAGATCGTCGGACGATCCTTTGAGATTGCCGGCCGGCGGTACCTGCCGCTGCCGCACGCGAGCGGCGTAAGCCGCTGGCTCAACGCAGCCGCCAATCGCGCGTTGCTGGACGAAGCGCTCCGCGAGCTGAGCCGATTGCGCGTTCAATCAGGGCTTTAGTCCGCCCTCTTGAGGATTGCGTGTCATCCTGAGGGCAGGCCCGTGGGCTCCGCTCGCAGGCTCGCTTCGCGCAGGGCAGGCGACGAAGGATCTATCCAGCTTCTCGTGGCGACCGTCGGAGTGGCGGATCCTTCGCGAGCTCAGGATGACACCTCACGTAAGAGAGGGTCGAGCGGCGGCGTGGGTCGCTACCCTTGGCGCGATGTTTCAGGGGCGCCCGGTGAGCGTCGTGTTTCCCGCTTACAACGAAGAGGCGTCGATCGCCTCGGCGGTGACCGACTTCGGCAGCCTCGACGTCGTCGACGAGGTCGTGGTAGTCGACAACAACTCGCGCGACGCGACCGCCCGCAGGGCCGAAGCCGCCGGTGCCCGCGTGGTGCGCGAGCCACGCCAGGGCTACGGCCACGCCCTGCGCCGCGGACTGGCAGAGGCCGGCGGCGAGTACGTCGTGCTGGCCGAGCCCGACGGCACCTTCATGGCGAAGGACATCCTCAAGCTGCTCGCATTCGCCGACGACTTTGACCTGGTCCTCGGCACGCGCACGACGCGCGAGCTGATCTGGCACGGCGCCAACATGGGCTGGCAGCTGCGCTGGGGCAATTGGATCGTGGCCAAGCTGCTGCAGGTGCTGTTCGATGGACCGTCGCTGTCCGACTGTGGCTGCACGCTGCGGCTGATCCGCCGTTCGGCGGTCCAGCGCCTGTTACCCCGGTTTACGGTCGGCGGCGCGCACTTCCTACCCGAGATGGTGTGCCTGGCGCTGCTCGAACGCCAGCGGCTGGTGGAAGTCCCGGTGAACTACCGCAACCGTGTCGGCGAGTCCAAGATCACCGGTTCGATGCACACCGCCCTCCGCGTCGGCGCGCAGATGCTCAGTTTGATCCTGCGCTACCGCGTACTGGGTCGATGACTGCGAATGGAAGCTCCCTCTCCCTCTGGGAGAGGGCTGGGGTGAGGGGTGCGTACGAGATCAAGCGCCTGCGAATATACGCACCCCTCACCCGCGCCGCGCGCGGTTTAATCCACTCCCAGAGGGACAGGCGATGAGCCGCGCTCGCGCACTCGTCCTCGCCGCGGCGATCGCGTACGTCCTGTTCGTCGCGCGCCAGCTGGACAGGCCGCTGATGTACGACGACGCCAACTTCGCCCTCGCCGCCAGGGCGGTGGCGGAGACAGGCTTGCCATTCGGCAACCAGGGCTGGATGAGCGAACGCGGCGACTTCTCGCAGCGCGAGCAGTGGGCGCTGTGGCACCCGCCACTCTACGTCTACCTCGAGGGTGGGTTGGCTCGCCTGGCCGGCTGGACGCCGCCCGTTCTGCGCCTGCCTGGCGTGCTCGGGGGATTGGCAGCCGCGCTGCTTACGTACCTGCTCGCAAAGCACCTGACACGCGGTCCACCCGCGATGCGGGATGTCGCCGGTAGCGTTGCCGCCAGCCTCGTCCTGGTATGCCCTCTGGCGATCCAGAGCGCGCTGGTGATTGACATCGACTTTCCGCTGCTGCTGCCGCTGACCCTGCTCTTTCTGCTGCAGTACCTGCGGCTCGAGTCGACAAAAGCGGCGTGGCTGATCCTTGCGCCGCTCTTTGTGCTGCTGCTGTGGGCGAAAATGACCAACCCCATCCCGTTGGTCCTGGTGGTGGTGATGTGGCAAGCCCTGCGCGGCAACTTCACGAGAGCCGGGCTCCACTTCGCTGGCATCGGCGTCGCCGGCGCCGCGCTGTTCGGCGTCTCGTGGCTGCTCATTGGCCGCTGGCTGGGGTTCCCTCTGGACATGCCGTTCGGCGTCAACCTGGTGCAGTGGCAGGACTCGGCCGACGTGGCGCGGCATGCCTACACCAGCCCGGGCGCATTCCTCGAGGGCCTGCAGCCGAGCGTGCTGTGGCTCGGCCCTGGCCTCGTCGCGCTGGGATTGGCCGGCCTGGGCGTCCGCGGCGCTCAGCTCGCCCGCTGCTGGCGATTCCTGCGCGCCGATGTGCTCATCGGTCTGCTGGCCGTGCTGGTGCTCGGGTACGTCAATAAGGGCGCGGGTTGGTTTCCCAAGTACCAGGTCGCGATGGCGCCGCTGCTTGTATGCCTGGCCGCGCCGTTGGTGGCCCAGGCGTGGTGCGCGCGACCGCGCCTGACCCTGTCCCTGACCGTGGTCGCCGTGGGAGCAGGCGGGGCGATTACGCTCGGCCTGCTGCGCGACGACTGGGCGCTCCAACGGACCTACGCCATCGATCCCGCGGCGGGGGCCTGGCTTCTGGCCGTCGTGATCGTCGCAGTACTGGCCGGATTACCCCTTCGCGCCTCCGCCGTGACCGCCACCGCCGCGCTGGTCGGCCTCGCCCTCGGCTGGTCGCTGGCCACCGACGTCTACCAGCAGCAGGCGGCCTACCAGACCGACTACTGGTACGGCACCCGCGGCACAGCCGAAGCTGCCAGGTGGGTCGATGCCCACCTCACGCCCGACCAGACGTACGTGGCGGCCAAGGAGGTCGCCGTTCGTGCCCGGGCGGAGCGTTATGTCGACCAGGACAACCTGGTGTACCTCCTTGGCACCGGGCGCAGCTTCGACGGCACGTGGGCCGGCGAGCCCATACACGCGCTCGTCACCTGGCAGCGTGAGCCCTACCTCGCTGACCTCTTTGGTCGCATGCTGCCGTCGGCCGGCTTCCGTGAAGCCGACCGCTTCGGGGACTACGTCGTCTATCTGCCCGAATCGGTCTCGTAGCCGCTGAGGAACGGCACCACCAGCTGCAGCCAACTGTCGAGCACCGCTCGGCGATCCTCGGGATTCTGGTACCAGTGGCCAGGGTCGCGCCCAGCACCGCCATAGCGCACCATGCGCACCGTCATGCCGCCAGGTCCCAGCACCGACACGAGCTCGCGCTCAGCCAGTCGCGAGCCGATGCCACCCCCGCCGAGCACCAGCACCGCCGCTCCGTGGAGCTCCCGCAGGGCGGGCAGCGCTGCCGCCGCCTGTTGGCCGGCTTGTGTCGATGGCGCGCGGACCACGCGCAGGTGCTCGGCTGGGGTTGGGGCGGGATCCGCCAGTCCCCAGCGCACGAAGTCGCTCCAGTAGGCCTCCAGCGCGTGCGTTTTGATCGGCGCCTCGACGATGACCACGTCCCGCACGATGCCCTGTCGGCGCCAGGCTTCGGCGGCGTCTGGCGCGTCCTTGCCGGTGCCTTCGAGCACGAGGGCGACGTCGCTCGGCTCGAGACGATTCTCAACCGCAAGCGCCGTCCCAAACAACGGCAACCAGAGGGGCGTTGTGATTAAAACTACGCTGAGGGCGACGAGCAGGCGGACGAATCTCTTCATCGACTACCGTTCACTCTCTTGCGGCGAGCGCGCGACGCCAGCGTACCGTGCGTCGTATCCCTGAAGACTCCGAAGCGGCCATCAGCACACTCGCCCCCTTTTACCGACCAACCGAAATAGGGAGTTGTCCCCTGTGAAAGTAGGGACCCTCGCCGTCAACCCCACGCCATTGCATCGTTTAGGCTGAAACCGAGGAAGCTCTGCTGCCCCATGACTACTCTTGTGCCCAGCGTCACGACCCAGCCGGCCGAAGCTCCTGCGCCGACGGTCCGCCAGTACATCCGTTACCTGTTCTATAAGGCACGCCCGAGCTGGCGACAGCTCTCACCCGATAAGCGGGCGGAAGCGCGATCCGAGCTGCTGACGATACTCGAGCCGTTCGCCAAGCAGCTGGCAGTCCTGCGAGCTTTCAGCACCCTGGGCACGCGTGCCGACGCCGACTTTGTCCTGTGGATGGTGAGCGAGCGCCTCGAGGATTTTCAGGAGCTCCAGGCAGCCGTGCTGAGTTCGACGATGGGCGCGCATCTCGACACCGTCTACTCCTATCTGGCGATGACCAGGCGCTCGCAATACATCGACCGCCACGTCCACGCCGAGCAGGAGGGCCGTCGTACGCGGGTCAAGCCGACCGGTCGCAAATACCTGTTCGTGTATCCGATGGTCAAGAAGCGGCCGTGGTACCGACTCTCTCTGGAGGAGCGGCAGCGGGCGATGGACGAGCACATCCGTGTTGGACACGAGTTCCCGCGGGTGAAGATCAACACCAGCTATTCGTTTGGCCTGGACGACCAGGAGTTCGTGGTGGCGTTCGAAACCGACTACCCATCCGACTTTCTGGACCTGGTCGAGCGGCTGCGCGGGGGCGAGGCCAGCGCCTACACGGAGCGTGAGACGCCGATCTTTACCTGCGTCGCCGGCAGCATCGACGAGATTCTGGGGCTGCTGGGATGACCGTCGCCCGCCGCGCCATGACCGGCGCCGAGCGCATGCTGGCCACCTGCCGCCGTGAGCCCGCCGACGCGACGCCCGTGTGGTTCATGCGCCAGGCGGGCCGCAGCCTGGCGAGATACCGCACGCTGCGCGAGCAATATCCCATCCTGACCCTGGCTAAGACCCCCGAGCTTTGCAAACAGATCACGCTCATGCCGGTCGAGGAGCTGGGCGTCGATGGGGCCGTGCTGTTTGCCGACATCATGCTGCCGGTCGAAGCGATGGGCGTCTCGCTCGAAATTCAGCCAGACCTCGGGCCGATCATTCATGCGCCCATCCGCGACATGCAAGGCGTCGAGCGCTTGCGTCCGCTCGAACCCGAGGAGAGCGTGCCGTTCGTGCTCGAGACGATCCGCGGGCTGCGCTCGGAGCTGTCCGACGGTCGCGCCGCTGTCATCGGCTTTTGTGGCGCGCCATATACGCTGGCCTGCTACCTGATCGAGGGCCGCCCGTCGCGCGATTACGCGCGCGCAAAGTCACTCATGCTGCGCGAGCCGGCGGTATGGTCCGCGCTGATGGATCGGCTCACCGATGGCATGATCGTCTACTTGCAGGCGCAGGTCGCGGCCGGCGCCGAGGTTGTGCAGGTCTTCGACAGCCGTGGATGCGGCGCATCTTTGACGCCTTGCGTCCATCGGGCGCGCCGACGATCTACTTCGGCACGGGCAACGCGGCGTTGCTCGAGGCCATGGCTTCGGCCGGCAGCGACCTGATGAGCGTGGACTGGCGGGTGCGCCTCGACGACGCATGGCAGCGCATCGGCTTCGATCGGGGCGTGCAGGGCAACCTGGACCCGGTTTATCCGCTCGCGGGTTGGGACGTGGCGCTGCGAGGCGCCCGAGACGTGCTGGCCAGAGCCGCGGGCCGGGTTGGGCACGTCTTCAACCTGGGCCACGGCGTCATGCCCGAAACAGATCCCGAAATCCTGAAGCGGCTGGTCGACACCGTCCACGCCGAGACGGCCCGGTGATGCAAACGGGCATTCTGCTCATGACGTACGGGTCGCCGCGCGACCTGGACGACGTCGAGGCGTACATCACGCGGGTGCGGGGCGGCCGCGTGCCTGGCCCAGACATGCTGGCAGAGTTCCGCCGGCGATACGAAGTCATCGGCATGTCGCCGCTGATCGAGATCACCCGAAACCAGGCCGCGGCGCTCGAGCGTGAGCTGGGCAGCGAGTTTCGGGCCGCGGCCGGCATGCGCTTCTCGGAGCCATCGGTGGGCGCGGCAGCGGAAGACCTGCGAGCGCGCGGCGCCGAACGCATTCTCGGGTTGATCCTCTCGCCGCAGTACTCCCCGATCCTGATGGCCGGCTACGCCCGAGCCCTCGAAGCGGCGGCCGACGCCTTACCCGTGCGCTGCGTCCAGGCATGGCACCTGAATCCGGCATTTATCGACGTACTCGCCAGCCGCATCCGCGCCGCCCTGGCGCGTTTTCCTGATGAGAAGCGCGATCAAGTGCCCGTGTTGCTCACGGCGCACAGCCTGCCCAAGCGCGTGGTCGTCCGCGAACCTGAGTACGTCGAGCAGCTGCTCGAGTCCGCTCGCGCGGTTGCCGCGGCCGCTGACCTGGCGCCCGAGCGCTGGTCTTTTGCCTACCAGAGCGCCGGCCACACGCCCGAGGAGTGGCTGAAGCCCGACATGCTCGACGTCCTGCCACAGCTTGCGAGCGCCGGGCACCGCGATGTGGTCCTCGCCCCGGTGCAGTTCCTCGCCGATCACCTGGAGACGCTGTATGACGTGGACGTCGGCGGGCGCGAACAGGCGCAGGACGCCGGCTTCGAGACATTCGTCCGCATCGACTCCCCCAACGCCGCACCGGACTTCATCGCCGCACTGGCTGACGTCGTGCGGGGTGAGCTGGCGGCCTGGGAACAGGCGGAGCGGGAGGCAGCGTGGGCGCGCGCGTGATCCGGCTCGGAACGCGGGCCAGCGCCCTGGCCCGCGCGCAGTCCGCGCTCATGGCGAGCGCGCTGGTCGAGGCGCACCCGGAGCTGGAGGTCGAGATCGTGACCATCTCGACCAGCGGCGACCGCAGCCAGTCGACCAATCAGGCCGGCGCCGACTGGGGTACGGGCGTATTCGTCAAGGAGATCGAGAGCGCGCTGCTGCGCGAGGAGATCGACCTGGCCGTTCACAGCCTGAAGGACGTGCCACCTCTTATTACCGCGGGGCTGACGCTGGCGGCGATCCCAGTCCGCGAAGATCCGCTCGACGTCCTGGTGACCACGGACGGGCGAGGCCTCGGAGATCTCGAGCCGGGTTGCCGCGTCGGCACGACCAGCGCACGGCGGTCAGCCTTTCTGCGGGCGTCGCGTCCAGATCTGCAGTTCGCACCGATCCGCGGCAACGTCGAAACGCGCCTGCGCAAGCTCGCCGAAGGCCAGTATGGGGCTATCGTGCTGGCGCGCGCCGGGTTGCACCGCCTCGAGATCGATGCGGCCTGCGTCGTGCTCGAGCCCGAGCTGCTACCGCCAGCGCCGGGCCAGGGCGCTCTGGCGATCCAGGCGCGCGCCGGCGACCGCGAGATCGCGCAGCTGGTCGAGCCGCTGCACGATCCGGCCACAGCCGCCGCCGTCCGTGCCGAGCGACGATTGATGGCCGAGCTCGAAGGCGGCTGCCGACTGCCGGTCGGCGCGCTGGGCACGCCAGGTCAGGATGGTCTCCTGCACCTGCTCGGCGGTCTGGCGCGTGACGACGGCTCGTTGAGCGTGGCCGACGCTACGGGTCGCCTCGACGCACCTGAGGAGCTGGCAGACCAGCTGGCGGTCCGCTTGCGCTCGCCGGGCGCGGGTGAGCGGCGTCGGGTGGTGTACGCGTGAGACGGGCGGTGGTGCTGAACAGCCGCGCTGCCGAGCAGGCCGGCGAGCTGTCGCGGCTGCTGGCTGAAGCGGGCTTTGAGGCGGTCGAGGCGCCGGCTATAACCATCGCGCATGGCTGGGGGGATGCCACCACGCTCGAGGACGTTCGCCGCGACCTCCACGCGGGCCTGTTCGACTGGGTCGTGCTGCCGAGCCAAAACGCGGGTCGGGCCATCGCGCCCGAGCTCGCTGGCGCGCACGTCGTATGCGGCGCCGCGACGGCGGTCGCGCTCGGCATCACTGCCGAAGTTGTCCTGGATAGATTCAGCGCCGCTGCTGCGCTCGAGGCGCTACGGCTTCGCGTCCTGCCGGGCCAGCGCGTGCTCGTCCCGCGCGCAGCCGAGGGTCGCGACGAGCTGGTCGATGGCCTGCGGGACCTCGATGTGGACGTGGCTGCGCCTGTGGCCTACCGAACCGTACCCGTCGAGGACGCCGCGAACCGCCTGCGCGCGGGTGGCATCGACGTGGTGACAGCGTGCAGCCCGTCGGCACTCCGCTCGCTGGGCGGAGCCCTCACCGCCGACGTCGCCCTGGTGTGTCTCGGCGAAACCACCGCCGACGCCGCGCGCGAGATGGGCCTCCGAGTAGACGCCGTCGCCGCCCAGACCACGATGGCATCCCTGGTAGAAGCCGTCATGAATCTCCCTCTCCCTCTGGGAGAGGTTTTATCCAGGGGTGAGGGGTGCGTAGAGGCGACTCAGGAGGTGCGCGCCTGATGCCACGCCTGCTCATGGTCGGCCTCAGCCACCACGCCGCGCCATTGGACGTGCGCGAGCGCGTGGTGATCGACGAAGCCACGTGGCGCCTTCACGCCCCCGACAACGTGTGCACGGTGCTGCTCTCGACCTGCAACCGCCTGGAAATCTATGCCTGGATAGACGATCGCGCCCAGGCGCAAGCACGCCTCGTGCAGCGGCGCCTGGCCAAGGCGGCCGGCATCCCGCTGGCCGAGCTCAAGCCGTATCTCAAGACCGCCGTCGGCGCCGAGGCCCTGCTGCACCTGGTCCGCGTGGCAAGCGGCCTCGACTCCCTGGTTGTGGGCGAAGAGCAGATCCGCGGCCAGGTTCGCGAGGCGCTCCGCTCGGCCGAGGCGTGCCAGAACGTGCCAGCCGCGCTGCGCGGCGTCTTCCAACGCGCCAGTGAATCGGCGCGGCGAGTTCGCGGCAACACACAACTGGGCAGGATTCCGTCGATCGCTTCGGTGGGTGTGAACGTTGCCCGGCGCGTCATGGGTATGTCGCTGGAAGGCGAGCTGACGGTCGTATTGGGCGCTGGGGTGATGGCCCGCGCCGCCGCCGAGGCGCTGCTTGCCAGCGGAGCGCGCGTTCACGTGCTCAATCGCACGCCGGCGCATGCCGAACGGCTGATGGGCAGTCTGCGGGGCGCCGCCGAGATCGGCTCGCTCGAGGAGCTGCCGCGCGCTCTGGCCGAGGCGGTCCTGGTGGTGTGTGCCACGGCATCGCGTAACCCTGTCGTCGACCTGGCCCGCGTGCAGGCTGCGCTCCCCGTCCGGGGCGCTCGACCGCTCGTGCTGCTGGACATCGCGCTGCCACGCGACGTTGACCCTCGTGTACGCGAGCTGCCCAACGTGACGCTGATCGACCTGGATGATCTGGAGCGCCTGTGTCCTGTTGACGTGAACACGCGTCACGCCGAGCACCGCCGCGCCGAGGAGCTGGCCAACGAGGAAGCCGCGCGGATTGCCGAGTGGCTGCGCCTCCGCGATGTCAGCCCTGCGATCGCCGAGCTGCGGACCTATGCCGAGTCGATCCGCGTGCACGAGCTGCGGCGTTCGGCGTCGCGACTGCGCGATCTCACCCCCGAGCAGGTCGCCGCCGTCGATGCGCTCACGGCGGGCATCGTCAACAAGCTCATGCACGGGCCGACCGTAGCCTTGCGTGACGCCGCCGCACGCCCCGGCGGACTCGATCGCTCGCGCTCGCGAATCTTGCGGGTCGTACGCCCGCCCCGAGGAAGAAGGACCGCCTGACCATGCAACCGGCCGTTCGCGCGCAATTCCCGCAAGCCCGCCCACGGCGACTTCGCCGCACCGAAACCTTGCGTCGGATGGTGCGCGAGACGCGGTTGTCCGTCGATGGTCTGATCTACCCCGTGTTCGTGGTGCCTGGGGGTGACGTACGCGAGGAGGTGCCGTCCATGCCCGGCGTCTACCACCAGTCGGTGGATCAGGTGGTGGAAGACGCCCGCGAAGTCGCCGATCTGGGCATTCCGGCCATGCTGCTGTTCGGGCTGCCGAGCACCAAGGACTGGGAGGGCTCCGAGGCCTGGGCACACGATGGGATCGTCCAGCAGGCGCTGCGCGCGATTCGCCGCGCCGCCCCATCGCTGGTGCTGATCGCCGACACGTGTCTATGCGAGTACACCAGCCACGGGCACTGCGGCATTCCCGGGCCTGACGATCAGCCCGGCTTTATCGAGAACGATCGCTCGCTCGAGCTGCTGACGCGCGCCGCGGTCGCCCAGGCCGAGGCTGGCGCGGACATCGTCGCCCCGTCCGACATGCTCGACGGGCGCGTGCAAGCGATTCGATCTGCACTCGACGCGCGCGGCCTGGTGGATACGGCGATTCTGTCGTACGCGGCCAAGTACGCCAGCGCCTTCTACGGTCCGTTCCGCGAAGCAGCCGAATCAGCGCCGCAGTTCGGCGACCGCCGCGGGTATCAGATGGACCCGCCAAACGGCCGAGAAGCGGTACGCGAGGTCGGCTACGACCTGGCCGAGGGCGCGGACATGGTCATGGTCAAGCCGGCGCTGCCTTATCTCGACGTGGTGCACGCCGTCAAAAGTACCTATCCGGACGTGCCCCTGGCCGCCTATAACGTGAGCGGCGAGTACGCGATGCTCAAGGCCGCGGCGCTCAATGGCTGGCTCGACGAGCGCCGCTCGGTGCTAGAGGCACTGACCTGCATCGCCCGCGCCGGCGCCGACATGACCATCACCTACTCCGCCAAGGACGTCGCCCGTTGGCTCAGCAGCGCTGCTCTGAGCAGTGAGCTCACCGCCGTCGGCTGATGACCGAAATTGTCACTGCCTCCACCGCGCGCTCCGCTGCGCTGTTTGCCGAGGCGCAAGGCCTGCTCCCGGGCGGCGTCGACTCGCCCGTGCGAGCCTTCCGCGCCGTCGGCGGCACACCACGCTTCATCGCGCGTGCTAGAGGCGCCGCCGTCTGGGACGTCGACGACAACCGCTACATCGATTACCTGGCATCCTGGGGGCCGCTGATCGCCGGTCACGCGCATCCCGGCGTGGTCGCCGCCATCCAGGAGGCCGCGGCCCGCGGCACCAGCTACGGCGCCACCACCGAAGCCGAGCTCGACCTGGCGCGTATTGTCAAGCAAGCCTTCCCTAGTATCGACCTGGTGCGCTTCGTCAGCTCGGGCACAGAAGCCACCATGAGCGCGCTGCGTTTGGCGCGAGCCTTTACCCGGCGCGACAAGATCCTCAAGTTCGACGGTGGCTACCACGGTCATGCCGACGACGTGCTTGTTCAGGCCGGCTCTGGACCGTTGACGTTTGGTCAACCCGATTCGCCGGGTGTGCCCGCCGCGTCAGCTTCCCAGACGGTGTCTGTGCCGTACAACGACCTGGCGGCCATTCGTGACGCCTTCCAGGCCCATCCAGGCGAGATCGCGGCGGTGATCGTCGAGCCCGTGGCGGGCAACATGGGTGTGGTTCCGCCCCAGCCCGGATTCCTCGAGCATCTGCGCGCCATGACACGCGAGCAGGGGTCGCTCTTGATCTTCGACGAGATCATCACCGGCTTTCGCATCGCGCTTGGCGGGGCGCAGGAACGCTTCCGCGTCACACCTGATCTGACCTGCCTGGGCAAGATCGTCGGCGGGGGTCTGCCGGTCGGCGCCTACGGCGGTCGCCGCGAGATCATGGAGCAGATCTCGCCCGTCGGGCCCGTCTACCAGGCGGGCACGCTGTCTGGCAATCCACTGGCCATGACCGCTGGCGTGTCGACGCTGCGTCTGCTCGGCGAGCCGGGCGTATATGACCACCTGGAGCGCCTGGCGGCGCGGCTGGTCGACGGTCTGGGCTCGGCTGCACAGGCGGCGGGCGTGGCCTACACCGCCAATCGGGTTGGCTCGATGTTCACCGGCTTCTTCAGCGACGCGACGGTGACCGATTACGCCTCCGCCAAACGGGCCAACACCCGCCGCTACGCGCGCTTCTTCCACGCCATGCTGGAGCGCGGCGTCTACCTGGCGCCATCCCAGTTCGAGGCCGGCTTCGTCTCGCTCGCCCATACCGACGCCGACATCGACGCCACACTCACCGCCGCCGAAGCCGCCTTCGCGCTCGCCAGCCGGGAATAGTTCTCGCGTTCGCGCGTTCTCGCGTTCGCGCGTTCTCGCGTTCTCGCGTTCGCGCGTTCAGACTGCAAATGACGAATGCCCCAACCCGTAACGCGCAGCGTTCCGCAGGACGCCGCAAAACGCACTAACGGACGAGGAACGCGGAAGAACGCGCGAACGCGAGAACGCGAGAACGCGCAAGGCGCAACGCGCAACCCGTGACGCCCTTGCAACATCCTTCGCCCAGGTGTATATTTCGCCTCACAGAAACTATTTAGACGGACCGAACTGTGCCGTCGTAGGGGTGAGGTGGGCAGCGTATGGACGAGCGCGTGCAACGCATTCAACGCATTCTGGATTGTTCCGAGGCCATCATTCAAAAGACCACCACGGGCCGCGACCGTGCCTGGCTGAGCGTCGAACTGACCATGCCGCAGCTCAAAACGCTGATCTGCGTCAGGAAGACCAACGGCGCCACCAGCGGCCAGATCGCCAACAACCTCGGGGTTGCCCTCTCGACGATCACTGGCATCGTCGACCGCCTCGCCGAACAAGGCCTCGTCAGCCGCCACGAAGACCCGCGCGACCGCCGCATCACCCGCGTGCTGCCTACCCCGCGCGGCCAGCAGCTGGTCGACGGCCTCCTCCAGGTCCGCAACGAGGCCATCACCACCATCCTGTCGCGTCTGACGAGCGAGCAGCTCCAGACCGTGGAAACCGCTTTCCAGTACCTCACGGAGGCTATCGACCAGATAACCAGTGAGCGCAAGAACGAGGAGGCCGTGGCGTGAACCGCTTCAAACTCATCGGCGCCATCCTGGGATCGACTCTCTTCGTCGCCGGCTGCGGCCCGCTTGCCGTGCCGGGCACCTCTACCACCGCGTCGCAGCCTCAAGCGCTGACGGTGCCCGCCGCCGCCGCGCAGCGCGGAGAGATCAGGCAAACGCTTTCCTACAGCGGCGACGTGCGCGCCCGCGAGCAGATCACGGTGTTGCCGAAGGCCTCCGGTCGCGTACAGCGGGTGCTCGTAGACATCGGCTCACCCGTCCACGCAGGCGACGTACTCGCGGAGCTCGAGCAGGACTCGCCCGAGATCCAGGTGCTCCAGGCGCGCGCCAACCTGGCCGCGGCCCAGGCAAAGCTGGCCACGATCCAGTCAGGCGCGAAGCCTGACGACGTCACGGCCGCGCAAGAGGCGGTGGCGCAGCAGCAGGCACGCCTGGGTTCGATGCAAGCCCAGGGTCGGCCAGAGGATGTCGCGGCCGCGCAAGCAGCCGTTGCTGCTCAGTCGGCGAAGCTCAACCTGATGCTCAGTGGCGGCCGCCCCGAGGCGGTCGGCCTAGCTCAGGCGGCGCTCGACGCGGCCCAGCAGAAGCTGGCGCTGCTCCAGAAGGGTGCCACTGACGACGTGCGCCAGGCGGCCGCCAGCGCCGTCAGCGCGGATAAGGCGCAAGTCGCGGCAACCGAGGCCGCCTACGGACAACCTGCAGAGTCAGGTGGACGCGCTCCAGGCCCAGGTTAATGCCGCGCGAGCCGCGGTTACCTCCGCCAATGCTGCTCTCGACAATCAGACCGGGTCGAGCGCGGCCGACGTCCAGGCGGCGCAGACCGCGTTCGATCAGGCGCAAGCGTCGCTGAGCGCCGCTCAGGCAGCGGTGAACCAGGCCAACAATCCGACGCAGGCCTCGATCGCACAAGCCCAGGCCGCTGTTCAGGCGGCGCAGGCCCAGAAGGCCGCGGCGGAATCGAACCAGACGGCGCTCGAGCAAAAAGCGGCCGGCCTGTGCGCGCCTCCCTTGAGCTTCACGCCGCAGCCGACCAACAGCACCGCCTGCGGTGAGGCCAAGGCGGCGGCCAGTGCCGCGGTGCAGGCGGGTGATGCGGCGATAGAAGCGGCTCAGGGCCAGCTCGGCCTGCTGCAGCGCGGCGGGGCGCCCGCCAGCCAGGCTGCCATCCAGGCGCAGGTCACCAGCGCCCAGGCCTTGGTCAAAGCGACCCGAGCTCGGCTCGACGCGCTGTCCAACGGCGGCGTACAGGCGCAGCGTGCCCAACTCCAGGCTCAGCACGATCAGTCCCTCAGCCAGCTGACCGCAGCGCAGGACAACCTGAATGTCGCCCAGGCGCGGCTGCAAGCTGCTCAGAACGGCACGCTCGACGCGCAGCGCAAGGCCGCCCAGGCGCAGGTTGACGCCGCGCGCGAGAAGTTCAAGTCCGATCAGGCACGCATGGAGCAGATCGTCGCCGGCCCGCAGGACGAAGAAGTTCAGGCAGCCCAGGATGCGGTCACCCAGGCCGAGCAGCAGCTGCTGCTGGCGACTCAGCCCGCGACCCAACAGGACATGGAAGCTCAGCGCGCCCTGGTCGACCAGGCCAGCCAACAGCTACAGAAAGCGCGGCTGCCGTTCACGGCCTACGATATCGACCAGCAAGCGCACGTGGTCGGTCAGGCAGAAGCACAGCTACGTGCTCGGCAGAACCCGTACACCGACCAGGATGTCCAGGCCGCGCAGGCCGCGGTCGATCAGGCACAGGCGGCGGTCGAGCTGGCGCAGCTCGGAGTCCGCGAGACGCAGGTCATCGCCCCGGTCGACGGCATCGTCTTCGATCGCCAGGTATCGCCGGGCGCGCTGGTCGGGCCGACCTCGCCGATTGTCGTGCTCATCCCGCCGGCGTTGGAGGTGGCGATCAACGTGGACGAGGCGCAGCTCGGCAGCGTGTCGCAGGGCCAGTCGGTTGACCTGCAGGTTCCGGCGTATCCAGGCCAGATGTTCGGCGGCACGGTGACGGCGGTTGCGCCCGCGGTCGACACCAAGACGCGCACCGCCAGCGTCCGCATCCGGCCCAAAAATGACAGCGGCAAGCTTCGGCCAGGTATGCTGGCCCAGGTCAGCATCATCACGGCCACCGACACGAACGCGCTGCTGGTGCCGCGCGAAGCGATCGTCGGCACACCCGCCGCCAACGCTGCAGCGACCGTGGTCACGCTCGACGGCGGTCGCGCGCAGCGAACCAGTGTTCGCCTGGGCCTGGTGAGCGACCAGGTGGTCCAGGTGAGCAGCGGGCTCGACGACGGTCAGGTGGTCGCCATCGGCAATGCAAACGGATTGAACAACGGCGATGCGGTCGTTCCGCAGCTGCGGACGGCGCTCGCCACGACGGGAGTTCAGCAATGAGCGTTCAGGTTCAGAAGCCGCAGCAGCGGCCGTATCCAGCGCCGAGCGGCGACGGCTTCGCACGGCCCGCCGGCGCCCCGGCGGCTGAAGCAGCGCCACAGCCCGCGGCACGGCGTCGACCAGGCTTCCTGACACGGCGGGTGTTGCTGCCAGTTCTCGGCGTGGTGCTGGTTGTCGTGGCGATCGTCGCCTTCAACACCTACCGCACCGGGCAACTGTACGTTTCCACGGACAATGCCCAGCTGACGGGCCAGCCGGTGCAGGTTGGCGCGATGAACCCGGGCCAGGTTGTGGCCGTTATGCCGAACATCGGTGCCGCGGTGCACAAGGGCGATGTCATTGCCCAGGTAGCCTTGCCGTCTCAGATCGGCGTCGGTCAGAACGGCCAGCCCAAGATGGGCTTTCTCGGCGCCGGTGATACCCGCGTCGACGTTCAGGCGCCGATTGATGGAGTGGTGATCGCCGAGCCCGTGGCTGTCGGCTCGAATGTGGCCGCCGGCCAGCCGATCGTCAGCATTGTCGACCCTTCACAGCTGTGGGTGAACGCGAACATCGAGGA